>CAYGAM010000088.1:0-8685 GCA_964347915.1 uncultured Nitrosopumilaceae archaeon
AAAGTGCTGTCGTATCAAAGTGGAAATATACGCACGGATCGCCACTTTTCAGCGACAATAGTCATGAGCAGAAATATATCTCAAGGCAGTTCATTCTGCATAAGAATCAGAAGGCATAGTTGGTTGATTTTTGCGGCAACGGCTGTCCACTAAATGCAATGCAGAGCAAAAGAAGATTATGGTAATAGTTCGATTTCTGGAAGTTTGGGTGTGAGTTTTGCTGCCTCGGAGGTATCTCCCGGGCAGATTCGCGCCTGAAATCCAGAATAGCTTCCAGAGCCCGAAGCATTGCAGATTATGGTTTTTCAGTAGCTGCGGACAGATGTTTTCGCATTGAGAAAATTTGACGCGCCGTTATTGTAGATGCTCTGCGCTGCATGTCGATTAGTTGCTGCTTGATTCAAGATCTTTGTAAGATGACTTTTGTGCCAGTGAGATGCCGTTCTTGCAATTCTGAACTTGGAAGAATACAAGGTTCAAATTCGTATGCCGGCAAAACGTTTTCCAGCTTAATCAGTTCTTCCTCTATTTGCCAAAATGTCTTTGTGTGTTCTTGGCTGTCATAGCCGATTACCAAAATTATTTTGTTATTGCACTGCCTATACGAAATTGTTTTCACAGATTCAACGGATATAAGCAATGCAACGATCATCTCCTTCACTATCACTACATTTTCTGGTAATTCAAAAATACGCGCAGAATCAAGCCAATTTTGAAGATCACGGCGCAACGTGAATAAATTAGGGCGCTTTTCAGCTGCCATCGAATTAACTTAGATTCAGATGCTAATAAACATACTTTTTTTAAAATCATATAGGTAATTGCATGCATTGTTGCCGAAAAGAAACAACCTGTGCTCATGCTCTCGCTTTGATGCCGCACCATTCTTAATCGAAAATACAAAAGGCATGCGGCAGATGTCAGACGCATCTTTCTCAGGATGTTCAAGAATGCAAGATACAGCAGATGCATGAAAGTCTCAGATTTAGATCATGTGTAGCAAACATTTTTTCGCGAACCATGCATGCCGCTCCCTGGATGCAGACAGTGCAGATTATGTATTGCTGCGCCGCCGCTCCATCTTTTCAGACTCTGGCTTTTGCTGCATCCCCAGGCCTGAATCTTTTGATGGTGCTGTTTTTGCATGTGCAGATTGTATTCGTGGATGTCCTGTTTCTTGTATTGTGGTTCGCATTTGTACTTTGCTCACCACATTATTTAAAAATGGCACGCTTTAGTTTTTTGTCAATTTTTTTAAAACTTAGCCGTGTTTTATTAAATTTCATCTTGATCGTTGATGCGCTTTGAAATACCGATCTGGTTCTGATCTTTTAATTCACTAGCAATACTACGACAAAGCATATTGGAGTGCAGAATAGTTATTTTTTGCAATGCCTAAAGACGAAGAATTCATTTTAATTCCCACAGTGTACCTTGATTTCATACTCAGATCAAAGAGTTTTTTATAAAATACATACGCTGACGGAAGATTTTTTTTTATGAAGGGATTTCGCTTACGATGAGTAGATGGCAAGATTAATTGGTTTTTTTTACAATATCCATTTACTAAATGCAATGCAGAATAGAACAAACTTGTGATTTCCCAGTCGATGTAGGCAGGCGTTTCTTTATTAAGAAAATCAGATACCTCTTTATTGTGGATGCTTTGTGTTATGTGCCAATTCAGAGTCATTTTATTCAGGACTGCTGTAAGATAGTTTTTGTGCCATGCAAATGCCATTCTTCTAACTCTGAACTGTGAAGAATCCAAGGCTCAAACTCGTATTCTGGTAAAACATCTTCCAGTTTAATCAGCCCATCTTCTATTTGGTCAAATGCCTTTTCATGTTCATGGCTGTCATATACTATTACTAGAATAAATTTGTCATCGGACTGCCTATACGAAATTGTTTGCACATATTCAATGTCATTAAATAATGTAACAATTAGTTGCTCCATCGCATCTGTATTTTCCTGCAATGCAGGCATAGTTGCGGATTCAAACCGCCTTTGGGTGCCTTGCAACACAGATGCGCTAATTGACTGTATCTTTTGATCAATAATATGATTTATGATTTGTACAATTGCGGGCATATTTTCGGCAAGCTGTTTGGCGATTATTTTTTTAATTTCATATTCTTGATTTGGCGTGATGTTGGTTTTTGAAGATTTTAGGTCAATTAACTTTTTAGACACAGGCTGCACACTATATGTCCTGGCACTATCCATCGTATTTGTTGCAGGATATGACAGATCAAAGCCCTCTATCGGCGGCATGTTGATCACAATTGCGTGCTGTAAGTCGGAATTCATTTTTTGCATTGTCATTTTTGGATTGGATTTTTGAACTAACACTCTTTCTCTACTCGCTTTTCTCGCCTTGCAGTTTATTGTAAACATATGATGAAACTGCAAATGCCATCAGCACTTTCATAATTTTGATTCTTAATTCCAATGGAGCATCCATCATTTCAGCGAATTCATCCTCCCACTTGTTAATCATCGGGCTGGTTGCCAGCTTAAGATATGCAGAGCTTGGATCATCCATAAGTGCAAGAATTGACTTACCTGTCCCTCCGCCAGAGTGGTAAATTGCCATTGCCAAACGATAGATCAAGGTTCCACTATCCATATTTTTTTCTCTAAGCACCTCTCGCGCAGATGGAAATATTGTTGGATTTTGATTAACGTCTTCCAAAATTCCCATTGCATTCAGCAGCTCATGAGAATTTTTTAGTGCGTTTTGTTGGTTAAATTTTGCATCAACTTTTTCATTTGTTGCCAAAAGATTCAAACTTTTCCTTGCGTCGTTAATCCAGGATTCAAAGTCGACAAAAATAGCCATCTTTGAGAGCGTCTTCATTGCAATAATCATATCAGGACTCCATTGGACTAAAGAGCCATTAGCATCAAGAAAAAACACCAAATCATCAGATTGTCCGGTATTTTTTATGAATTCATAGACTTGTTTATTCGCTTTGATCTCAACTACGCTGTCTTCCTTGCTGTCGTCTGGCACTAATCTGATGTTCAAGAATGGAAAGGTAGGAGTTGAGGAAGTTCTTAGGAACAGTTCATTGACGGATTCATTTACAGACATCCCCGCACCAAACTGCAGAGTGAATGGGCTAGGAAGTTTTTCGCTTGCCATCAAACTAAATTCAATTCTCAGGCTAATAAACATATTTTTTGGGCAGGGCCAGATACAAGGCTCGGATGCCGTCGTTGCATATGACATGCCGCGCGTCGCCAGCTCAACGCCGCGCGCATTGCAATTTATAACTCCCCAGCCTCCCGTACGCATATGCGGGCAAGATACTGGAAGCTTACGCCTGACGAGATGGACGGCCTTGAATATGATCCTGGCAAGATGATAAACTGGGATATCAAACTGACGCGAGAGCCTGAAGAGGAGGCAATTTTCATAGGAATATTTCTGTACCGGCACGGCACGCCCCTCAACTACGACTCCATACGAGGCATAGTGTATTATCACAACCACATTGAGCGATCCGAGATTCCAAAGATCACCCAGTTTCTAAAGAGCCGCTTTGGCGGAAAAGAAAAAGAAAAGGGAGACAGGGTATTTCTTGAAGGTTCAGATGAAATATACGCCCCAAAAGACATTGCTGCGCTGGCAAGAGACGCCGAATCAGAACTCGCGGCAAAGGCCGCAATCACGCTGGAATTTGCCAATGTCTCAGAAGAAGAATTAAACGAAGCAAAAATGCCCAGCGCAAAACTGCTTCCAATACCAGGAGCCGGCAGATAGGCGGCATCCCCTTGCGGCAATGCAGTCAATGCTGTGCATGCGTCTTAGTACAGCGGGCTGCAGGCATTTAGCGCGCATGCGAGGAAAAGCATCCTATCGCACTACGGAGCTCATAACATTCCTGCGTTGCATATCGCATCAACAAAAGAATAAAACCCAATCACGGCATACCATACATGGATGTCAGAGTTTCAGGAGATAAGCAAGCATCTGGAAGAGCTCCGAATGAGAATAGTAAGGGTTGCAATAGCTGTTGTAATAATTACAGCGTTCCTGCTTGCGTTTCACGGACAAGAGCATGAGATTGCAGGCTATGTGATATACTATCCTACGCCCGACCCGCTAAACAACATTGCGGCGCAGATAACCGACTATATGAGGGAAGATCTTGTTCCAGAGGGCGTTGACTTGATTCAGACGGCGCCGGGACAGGCATTCTTTGCGCAGGTGTACATAGCAGCCCTGGTGGGAATCGTGTTTTCGATGCCGATAATAATCAGAGAGTCTGTCGGCTTTTTGAGGCCTGCCCTGCAGGAGGGCGAGATCAAGATTGGCAGGACGATAACTGTGCCGTCTATGGGGCTCTTTGTAGGAGGATGCGTCTTTTCATACCTGATGGTAATACCATACATACTTGAGTTTCTGTACGGGTACGGCGACGCGGCAAACCTGATAACATTCCTGAACGTCATGGACTTTGTCACTTTTACGCTGCAGTTTCTGCTGGCTTTTGGCATATCGTTCCAGCTGCCGCTTATCATGTACGCGGCCACCGTATCCGGAATGACAGACGCCAAATTTTGGCGGAAAAACCTGCGGTACGCAATAGTAATACTGGTAGTTTTTGGCGCGATAATTACTCCGGACGGCACCGGCGTTACAATGTGGTTTATTGCTCTTCCGATGATGGCGCTCTACATAATAGGAATGCTTGTCATAGAGCGCAAGGCGCCAAAACAGCAGTGATGCAAAGGCGGCAGTCCGGATTCCCGCAGCATCCAGAATCACGGACAGTGCGGCATTTGATGCTGCGCCAAATGCCGCCGTCATTCATCAAAGGCGCCAAAAATAATGCCTGGCGCATGCCGGCATCACGATTCTTGCCTGCCGGTACAGCGCCTGCCGTCCGCGCAGAACAGGCTTCCAGTGCCCGCCGCCCGGCCAAAATTGAGCGTCGTCCGGCCTGCCGCTGCATGCCCGCCAGTGCTTTGCAGCAAGGATTGCGGGTCAGGCTGTCCCGTACAGTTGATGCCCGCCGGCTGCAGCGATGCGTCTCTAAATCTGCAGATGCGCCTTTATCTTTAAAATGTCCTCTTCTATTTTTTGCATTCTGTTGGACATTATGTCGCGCAAGTCTGAGGCAAGCACGCGTATTTCTGATCTGGTCTTTTCCTGGCCGTCAAGCATCTTTTCCTGATTGGCAATTACTTTGTCCTGCTTTATGTCGCTGTTCATCAACTGCAGGAACATTGTTGAGAATCCTTCTACCAGCTCGTCTTCAATGCTGCCTGGCACGATTTTGAACATCTTGAAGCGTCCCGCACTTTTCGAATACTGCACATCAACGGCGTCGACGCGCATAGGCTCCGTGCCGTCCCGTATTAGCATGGCAAGCCTGTCAATGTCTTCTTTCCTGCCCTCGCACTCGATCTCAACCGTGCCGTCATCAAGATTCTTGATGTATCCGGTAAGCTGGCAGTAGCCGGCCAGCATCAGTACGCGGTAGCGAAGGCCTACTCCCTGCACCGCACCGCTGACAAGTATGCGTGCCGCATCCATAGCGCTTGCTTGCAGTTCAGTGCTATTATATTTTGTTTTTTACTGGCTGTTCACTTGGTTTTTCATGCAATACGGGCTTTTCACCCATGCCAGCGGCTGCAGCCGTTGCGGCCGGCGGCGCCTGGCCGCGCCAGTCAAAAAACCGGCAGCTGCGAGGCCCGCAGTGCAGATGCGGCATATCTTGGCGCGGCGCCGGAACATGCAGTCATGCTCCGGACCGCCTTAATCCAGCAGGATTTCATGACGCTCCTGCAATTTTTGCCGCGCAGTGTGCGGATCGGCTGCCAGAATGCAGTTGCATGCGAATGCATCTGTGACGCTGCTTGCAATATGCGTACGGAATGTGCAGCCTTCACTGCCAAAATCAAGATGTCAAGACAGGATCATGCAAGCATGTCGTTCAATAGAGGGCGGCTTTGCTGCAGCACCGTTAGCCAAGCCAGCAATGCAACCTTAAACCTTTAAATCAGAATGCGGCAAAGGTATATCATGCTTGATCTTGCAATCTTCATTCAAGGATCAGAGTGGATCTTTATAATTATAATAGCGGCCATTTTCATATTCGGCGCAAAAAAGATCCCCGAACTTGCAAGAACATTCGGCAAGGCCAAGGGCGAATATGAAAAAGGCAAGGTTGAAGGCGACAATGAGCTCAAAGAGTTCAAGGAAAGCCGCGAAACAGAAAAGCAGTCATAGCGCATTACTGTGACTCGACGCTTGCAGCAAATTCATCCAGCGCCGCTTGGGCGTCCTTGAGTATTCTGCTCCGGCCAAAGAATCCCGCAATTCGCAGAGCGCCTCCAAGCTTGATTTTGGCATGTACGGTAACCTTTGTGTCCTCGCCTGCCTGCTCGTATGTCTCTATTATGTGGCTTCCCTTGCCGTCCCCGCCTATGACAAATATCTCATGCAGTCCTGGCGGCGTGGCAACATGCTTTGTCATCATTGACGCATCCTTTCCCATAACGCGCACGCGTTCTTCCAGGACAGATGTGTCCCCGCGCCTTGACCGCAGCCTGACGGACTGAAATCTCTTTGGAATTATCTTTGGAAGATTCTCATAGTCGGTAGCAGCTGCAAAAACCTTTTTTCTGTCGGCCCTTATCACAGTCTCAAAGATTATCTGCATGCCAGTTCTGTCATTTTGCGATGTCGCTTCAAGGCTGATCTCATCCTTCCCCCCACCTGCGGTACAGTTTGTGCCTTATGCCAAACTGATCAAGGCACTTGCCTACGGTATGATCTATGATATCGCTTATGGTTTGCGGCCTGGTGTAAAATTCTGTAACAGGCGGAAGTATGACGACGCCAAGTCTTGCAAGCTTGAGCATGTTCTCAAGATGTATCGCGGAAAACGGCGCCTCGCGCGTTACCAGTATGAGCCTTCTTGACTCCTTGATAGTGACAGCGGCTGCCCTTGCCATCAGCGTATCGTCGTATCCGTACGCTACGCTAGCAAGCGTCTTCATGCTGCACGGAGATATGATCATGCCGTCGACTGTGTGTGTGCCGCTTGATATGCTGGCTGCCATATTGTCCTGGTTAGATACGGCATCAGCCATGCCTCTTACCTGATCAGCCGAATATTCAGTCTCCATGGCAATGCATTTTGCAGCCCAGTCGCTCATGACAAGATGAGTTCTCACGCCGCAGTCTTTTAGCACATCCAGCAGTCTGATTCCATATATTACGCCTGTGCTGCCGGTAATTCCCACTATGATTTCCACGATTAAAAAAATCGCGTCCAGGCTTTTATTTATTGGCTTTATGGTGCTACGCTTCCCGCAAGCAGTGCCTGGCAGTGCAATTGCCGGCAGATAGATTTCGCTGCATTCCAAAAGATATGAGAAGCATTCTTTTGGCAGAAATGTTCCAGCGCGCATTCAAAAAGCGCTCATTTGACAGACGGGCGGCGTGCCGGAAAATGAGCAGTCATTCCAAACTGCCGTATCAGGCAGCTGCCGCATGTCCAGTGTTGGTCTGAGTTTGCAAAATGCATCAGGGAATGCTCAAAGCCGCGGCGTGCGGAGATTTCACACTCAATTCAATATTCGGCGCAGCTTTGGCTTGTCACAGCACAAGACACCGTCAAGCATGCCGCATGGCAGTCATGCCAATGCCTGCAAAAATGTTTGTTATGCCGCACTTTGCTCTTCGGTCTCGTCGTCCCGAATATTCACTCGTTCTGCTTCTGCATCGGCAGCAGACTCTCTTCTGCGCTTTATGTACACCCATATGCCGCCTGCAAACATGACAGTCAGCAAAACCCATCCGGCCATCATCAGTTCAAAGTGGTACAGCACGTTATGCCGTATTCGCTGCCTGCATAAAATACTGCCGATCAGCGCGCATCAGACAGCCTTGCGTTTTGCAGAAAGCGCAGGACGCGCATGCACACCAGGCATGCCGACCATTTTTGTTCCAGGTTCAGCCGCTCCATATGTCCTGCCTGCAAAATGCAAAAAAGATGCTCCGGCTTTGGTAGATCCGCGGCTCATGTTCGCATGCGCGCAGTTGGGAAGGCAGAGGGCGTCTCCGGTCGCCCGCGCAACAAGCTTCAAACTCCCAGACAAACGAAATCCGCTCAGAACAGCCAACCTCAGCCTGCTATCAGATGCAGGCTTGATTTGAGTCATGCTTCAGCTGTTCTGACTTTTGTCCGATCAATGAATTTTGTTTAGCTGGACATTGCCTCCAATTGAAATTATGCAGGTCAGAGATGCCGGCAATGCACCCAGGCGGTTCTGCCCGGCAAAGCACGACATTGAGGGCTGTTGCCTGCGTCATGCCGTCAGATCAGGCATGCTGCATTGAGCTTGGGCGGGCTCCGGCCATCCAATGCTTCCTGGCTAGAACAATTGCTGCGGCAGGAGCGGCAGCATACATGCCCAGGTTCAGGGCTATTACCAGGATTCCCAGCGCCAGGACAGACGCTTCAGAATTTTCATTTGCCAGCGACATTACTGACAACGAGTACAACATGGGAGCAATCAGCGCTCTTACGGCGTCCCGGAATGCAGGATTCTCCCGCTGCATGTCGGCTATTCCAGGCGAGAATTCATAGTACAGAGAATTGAATCCAGACACAAACGAGGCGCCCGAATCTGTGGAGAGAAGAGTGCTGTCCCGCAACT
>CAYGAM010000089.1:0-8426 GCA_964347915.1 uncultured Nitrosopumilaceae archaeon
GTTTATGGGACGGGTGTCTGATCCGTCATGAGAGTGCCATGCCTCAGGGCGCACGGCAGTGCGGCAAGACTCGTGCAAAAATGTGGCTTGGTCATATGCAATGGGAACAAGCCATGCTGCGGACTGGTTATGATGCGCCTGCATGGCAGGGCTGCGGCGGCATTGCGGCAAATACCGATTTTGCGAGTGCATCCAGTCATGCAGTATGGCGCGCAGCGCAGAGTCATGACCCGCCATTAAACACATATTCGCCAAAATCGTTTCTGCTGCATGAAGCAGGTAATAGCAGTAAGGACTGATCTCAAGATGGGAAAGGGCAAGATCGCCGCCCAGGTAGGGCACGCCTGCGTGCTGGGAGCCGAACGCGTTCGAAGGAGCAATCCGGACTGGCACAATGCATGGATGGTACACCAGGCAAAGGTTGTAGTCAAAGTTGCCAGCCTCAGCGAACTTGACGGCATAATAGCCGCCGCGCGAGACGCCGGGCTGCCATGGTCCAAAGTAACAGATGCGGGACGTACGCAGCTGGAGTCTGGGACGGTTACGTGCGCCGCTATAGGGCCCGCGCCGGACGAGCAGATTGACAGGATTACCGGAGGCTTGAAGCTGCTCTAGGCGCGCCCTCCCGGTCCGCGCGGAATTTAGAATCAGATAATAAAGACTAGGCTTTATGCAGTATGTGAAAAAGCAGACAAAAGGGCTTCTTTTATTTGCATTTTTAGGAGGCATTATGGTAACCTCCGGCGTAGTTATTGCAATACCCGGGATTGAGCCTTCAGGCCCCGACAGCATGACTGATCAGATGATGCAGGACGATATTGAGACGCAGACAGAAGAGCAGTTTTGCAGCAGCGGGCCTGCGCAGGAGGGACAATACGTCAAGGAGTATGAGATTCCGTCCGAGTGCACCCAGCCCCTGGCAATTACGACAACGCCCGACGGCCTTGTGTGGTTTGCCCAGACCGGAACCGGCAAGGTGGCAAAGTTTACTCCCAGCACGGAGAGGTTTGTCGAATACGGCAATCCGTTCTGGCCGCCCGACGCAAGCTCAATGATGTGGGGAATCGCCTACGATTCGGACAACAGTTTGTGGTATACTGAAGACAGGTTCTCCTCGATCTGGAAATTTTCGATAGACGACCAGACATATGCCAGGGTAGCATTGCCGGAAAACGATCCGAGGCCGCTGCCGCAAAGGATTGCGCTGATTAACGGCACCGTCGTGATAAACGACTTTAGGGGAGGCGGCATTATGATGATAGACGCAGACGGAGGAGGCGGATTCAAGACTGTGCAGCCGCTGCTGCCCGAAGCGCTTGCAGGAGGGTATGATACAGACTCTCAGGGCAACATCTGGTATACAAACTGGATATACCAAGGCGGCGGCATACTTGCAACCATCCCGCAGTACGTAATAAATGCCGACAGCGGGACGGACTTTAGCGGCGATACGGACTCGTACACGCTTCCGGCCGAGATTCAAACTCCAAACGGACTGACCATAGACAGAGATGACAACGTATGGATTGCAGATACGTCAAGCAGTTACTTTTTCAAGTTTGAGCCTGATTCCGGCGCATTTACCCGCTATGTTACGTCTGATCCGGATCCGTCTACTTTTGGCAACTCTACCGGAATCATACGGGCTCCTGTAAGCCAGCCATACTGGACGGCTCTTGACGATCAAGGGCGGATAATCTTCAATGAATCAGCTGCAAACAGAATAGCCGTGTTTGATCCGGCCGCAGAATCCCTTGTAGAGTATTCCGTGCCGTCCAAGAATCCCCACTGGAGTGACTGCACCGGCATTCCAGACTGCGGAATAGCCCAGGTCTTTGGATTTACCGCATCTGGAGACAAGATATGGTTTACCGAATGGGCGGAAAACAAGATCGCCGTAATAAACACATCCGAAGAGCTTCCTTTTCAGATCAATGCAGATTCTGCAGAGATCGCCGCATCTCCAGGGCAGAGCGTGCAGATAACAGTCCAGGCAGCCAGGGCCTCATGGTATGATGGAGACATTGCCGCATCTCTTGCAAGCAGCGATCCTGCCGTCTCCCTGGCATATGACGGCGCGTCCAGCATTGAATCCCCGCTGACGGTAACAGTAACTGCAGGTGAATCGGCTACCGGAACGTACAAGATTCTGGCAGGCGCGCAGAATGACGAAGTAACAGTATCAAAATATGTCACGCTTACTGTATCATAAAGCGCCCTGCGCCAAAGAGTCCGTACTTTAGAGCGCAATCAGCTTTATCGTATCCATCTTTTTGTTGGACAGGAATCCGTTGGTGACAGACTCGATCTTTTTGCCCTCGCCTTCCATGACGAACACTTCGACGCATCTTACGGCATCGATCTTGTTGTGAAGATGGGTCGTGATCAGATCCTCATAGTCATGCTTTATTCTAGCCACCTCGTCGTCGTACCTGTCCTCATGCACTACCATGAGGATTGCATTCATGTGCCCGCTTAGATCCTGCCTTTGCTTCTCTTCCTGCACAAAGGCGCGCACTCCGGCCCTGATGATCTCTGACCTCCCTGCAAAACCCATTCTCTTTTGAAGGTCAGACAGCTTTTCAAGTATGTCGTCATTGATCGAGATGGAGATTATTGCCATGCTATGATTGTTATTAAGCCGTATATAAAATTAAATGTTGATTTTAATATTGCATATTAATAGGATCGTATATTAGTTATTAATTTTTGGCAAATATCATGTAAAAACTAATAATTTATATAGAGTAATTAATAATGATACTCATGGCTTCAGCAAAGGTGTACGGAGTAATAATCGGCGTGGCAGCGGCAATAGCAGCCGGCGTGCTTGTATCCGTATATCTGGCCCAGGTGTCGATTGATCAGGAATTGGCAATGGAGATTGAACATGAAACAGCAGGTACGGAGAGCAGTGAAAAGCTCAAGGTTATTGGATCCTTTTTCCCATACTATGAATTTGCACGCAATGTTGCCGGAGACGAGGCTACAGTAACTCAGATGATTCCAGCAGGGGTAGAAGCGCACGACTGGGAGCCCGATGCGGCAAAGATTGTAGAGCTGAACAATGCCGACGTGTTTGTCTTTAACGGCCTGGGAATGGAAACATATCTTGACAGCATAATAGAATCAGATGATTATGATCATATTGTTTTCGTCAATGCATCCCAAGGCATCCCCATCATTGATGCACAGGATGACGAACACGGAGAGGATGCGCATGAGGACGAATTCAAGCATGAGATAATGGAGGTATTGGAAGAATTTGATGAAGGGCACATCTCTCATGATGCTGCCGTGTCTGCCATAGAAGATATAGTAAGCGAGCATGAGGGCGACGGGCATGATCATGGTACTGTACTGGAATCCGTAGAGGAAGTTCTTCACGGCATAGCCGAGCAGTCTGGGCACACGCTTGAAGACATTCATGAAATTGTAGAAGAGGGGCATGATGATCATGAAAAGCATGAGGATGAGCATGATACTCATGAGGACGAAGGGCACGATGAAGGACACGATGAGGAGCACGAAGAAGGACACGATGATCATGATGACGGCGGCCACGGCCACGCACACGATCACGGCTTTACGCACGATCCTCATATCTGGCTGGATCCGATTCTCGTAAAGCAGCAGGTCGAAACCATAGGCGACGCACTGGCCGAGGCGGATCCTGACAACGCAGAAGCATACTCGCAAAATGTAAGAGCGTATCATGCAGAACTAGACGCAATAGACTCTAGAATGAAGACAGAACTGGCAAACTGCCAAAAGGATACGTTTGTTCCGTTCCACAATGCATTCGAGTACTTTGCCCAAAGGTATAATCTCGGTGTAGTTGCCATCGGAGGACTAGCTCCTGATGCCGAAGCCAGCGCCCAGGAGATTGCCCGCTTTGCAGATTATGTAAATGACAATGACATTGGAGTCATCTTTGCAGAAGATCTAATAGACCCGCGGCTGGCAGAAGCAATCGCCGAAGAGACCAGTGCGTCGGTGATGATTCTAAGCCCCATGGAAGGACGCACGGCGGAAGAGGTAGCCCAGGGCGTTACATACATTGACAAGATGAACAAGAATATAGATGCGCTAAAAATAGCATTGGAATGCCAATGATATCGGCGCTTGATGTCCGCGATGTTACGGTGAGTTATGGCAGGCAGGCGGCTGTAGATCGCGTAACGTTTAACGTAAACGAAGGAGAGATACTCGGAATAGTAGGGCCGAATGGAGCTGGCAAAACCAGCCTGTTTCGGGCCATACTCGGACTGGAGCCATACAACGGCACAATACGCCTCTTTGAATATGATCATGCAAAGGTCGGCGCGCTGATTCCGCTCATAGGATACGTCCCGCAGAAGATTTCGTTTGAGCCAAACTTTCCGGCGTCCGTATACGATGTGGTGTCCATGGGCGCTATTCCAAACAAGAAAGTCGTGGCAGGCGCCAAGATCATACAGCAGTGCGGCTGTTGCTGGAACCGCATATACGCAAACATGAGCAAGATCGAGGACAGAATAATGGCGGCTCTTGATACCGTAGGGCTGATTCATCTCAAGGACAGGAGAATAGGCGAGCTCTCCGGCGGCGAAATGCAGCGCGTTTTTATTGCAAAATGCCTGGTAAAGGATCCGCTGATGCTTATACTGG
The DNA here is from genome assembly GCA_964347915.1 of uncultured Nitrosopumilaceae archaeon. Classification (GTDB taxonomy): domain Archaea; phylum Thermoproteota; class Nitrososphaeria; order Nitrososphaerales; family Nitrosopumilaceae; genus CAYGAM01. The sequence goes on from CAYGAM010000089.1 coordinate 4,651, forward strand.
ACGAGCCTGTGGCCAGCGTGGACGCGGACGCGCAGGCAAAATTCTACAGCGTGATAAAAAGAATAAATTCAGAAAACGGCATCACCATAATCTGGTCGTCCCACGACCTTGACGCGATAAAAAAGCACGCAGATTCTGTCGCGTGCATGAACAGAAAGCTCTTCTTTCACGGAGAAAAGACCGAGTTCTTTTCCGACAAAGACGCAGTCAAAGCGTATGCCGAATCTGCCATGCAGATGCACATGCGCCACCACTAGATGCCCAATGGTGCTGGACGCCCTATCCTACGGCTTTATGCAGACCGCGCTTGTTACCGGAATAGCCGTAGCTGCAATATGCTCGTTTATGGGCGCGTACCTGGTGCTTCGGCGGTATGCATTGTTCGGAGACGGAATATCCCATGTGGCGTTTGGCGGAATATCCGTAGGGCTCTTCCTTGGGCTGTATCCGCTGTGGACGGCCTTTATAGTATCAATTCTGGGCGGTCTTGGGATGCAAAAGCTCCGGCAGAGCACCAAGATATCCGGAGACGCGGCAGTTGCAGTGACGCTGGTGTCCGGGCTTGCGGTAGGCATTGTGCTTATCAGCGCGGCCGACGGATTTTCTACGGATCTCTTCAGCTTTCTGTTTGGAAGCATTCTTCTTGTAAGCGACAATGACGCCATACTGATACTCACAGTAAGCGCGGGCGTGATCATATCGCTGGTATGGCTCAGAAAGCCGTTTCTGCACCTGACATTCAGCGAAGAGCAGGCTAGAATATCCGGCCTCAATGTAACGCTGCTCAACTATGCGTTTGTTATACTTGCGGCAGTAACCGTGGTAACGTCCATGCGCCTGGTCGGAATACTGATGATCTCCGCCCTTATTGTAATACCAAACATTGCCGCAATGATGTTCGGAAAGGGATTCAGAAATACGGTCCTCATATCAATTGCAATGGCGGTATCATGTACAGTTACGGGAATATTCCTCTCGTACTATTTGGACCTGGCGCCGTCCGGAACCATTGTAATACTGGCAGTCGGCACTCTGCTGGCAGTCATGGGCGGAAAATACCTGCAGAAAAAGTCAAGATCCAGGGCAGTGCAGCAGGCGGCAGGCAGATCAGAACAGGCAATGCGCGCGGGATGACGCTTGGGCGCGCCTTTGCAGCTGCGCAGGCCAGAGCGCGTCATGGGCGCTGCATCCAGTTCCAGTTATGCCGGCAATCACAGGCATTGCAGCCAAAAAGGGGCGATCGGGCGCGCATATTGCCGCGTTGATAAAGTCTGTTCCATAACTGCGGTTCTAGGCACAGCGATCTTGCCGTTCTATGCGTTCAGGCGGGGTTATGGAACAAACTGCGTTGATGGGCATTATTTTTAATCGGAAATACTGAATGCGCGCGGTGCTCCCTTTCCAATGCGGAGCCGTTATGCAGGTACACCTCCTCTCTTCCAATGTTATCAAATAAAAATAGACGAGTCCGAATTGCATCATGGTACCGGACTCGGACAAGGCAATCGGAATATCATCATACAGCACGTCGTTTGCAGGATGCGGCGGCAGAATACGGACGAGTCCGGACGACTTTCAGGTGACAGAGGTACTCTCAAAGGCGGCACTGTCAAGGATACGCAGCGAGGGAGCCTATGCCGTGTACATGCTGCGAAAGCGCAAAATAGACACCAATCACGCACTGGTAGGGCTGCACAGAATAAAGGGCCTCAGGCTCAAGGCTCTGGGGCTCAAGGATGCGCATGCCATAACGGAGCAATATGTCTGCGGCACTAGCCGCTCAAGATCGATTGCAAAATTCGAATCAGACAAATTTTCCCTGACTCGGATAGGATACGCCGATGCACCGCTCACAAAAAAGGACATGATAGGAAACAGATTCAGCATACGGATACGCGGATGCACGGCAAGCCCCGCAGATTTTGCAGAGACGGACAGAGTGCTGAACTTTTACGGGTATCAGCGGTTTGGCTCAAGGCGTGCAGTAACGCATCTCATAGGCAGGGACATTCTTCGACGCGACTTTGAAGGCGCGATAAGCCGCATTCTTTCATTTACTTCGCCTTACGACTCCAAGCAGAACAATGAGATCCGCTCAAGGCTTGCAGACAAGGCAAACTACAAGAGCGTGCTGGAAGAGATGCCTCCCCAAATGGACATTGAGAGAACGGTGCTTGGGGAATGCATCAAGGGCAGGGAGCCGGTGTCCGTTTTGCGGGCTGTTCCCGTCCAGATTCGGCGGCTGTATGTGCAAGCATACCAGTCTTACCTCTTCAACCTCACTCTCTCCAGGGCGTACGAGTACGGTGAGAACCTCTTTGAGCCGCAAAAGTCGGATGTCTGCTACGACAAAAAGGGAAGCCTGGGCAGGTTTGCTGCAGGAACAGGCCAGCGCCTTGCCGTGCCGACCGTCGGATACTCGTATTTTAAAAAGACCAGGTTTCATTTTTACATATCAAGGATTCTGGACGAGGAAGAGATATCTCCGGGCGACTTTTTCATCAAGGAGATGCAGGAGGCGGGAGCTGAAGGCGGCTTTAGAAATTCCGCCGTGCAGTGCAGCGATTTTGCAGTGTCCGGCAATTTGGCATCGTTTACCCTGGGCAGGGGATCGTTTGCCACCATGCTGCTTCGAGAAATGATCAAGCCCGCTGATCCCATTCTTGCGGGATTTTAGCGCAAGGATGCGCCAAGAATGCCGCGCGGCGCGGTTCAGCGCCTTTGCAGCATGGGCGCGAATATTCCAGCCAAAACTGCCGCAATTCCGGCAGCTGCAATGTACAAGCCATAGCCTGTCCAGTCCTCGCTGCGGTACATGAACGAGCTCTCCGGCCCGACAAATCCCTGTCCTTGAAAGTGGAATATTGCGCCCAGTACGGCAACGGCCGCTCCTGCCAGAATTATCCCCGTTCTGCGCATGTCATGCAGTGCGGGAATTGCGCTGTAAAAGTTATGGCTTGAGGAGCTAAGATTGGCGCGTTTTGTAGCATCACGGCGTCTCTTCTATGAATATTCCTGATATCTCGGTGTTTATCTGCTTCCAGTAGACTTCGCACTCTGGAAGATCAAAGTTTGCTTCCTTGCATGCCTCAAAGTTTGCTGCATTTGCCCTCTGAATTTTGTCTCCATAGAGAACATCGTCCCCTATTACAAGGCCGATAAGCGCAATGGTTGTAAGCGAGGCGGCTACCAGGATCATTCCGTATCCCACCTTTCTGTAATTGTGAGGGTTTTCTTCCTCTGCGCTCAACGGCACTGCCTTTCAGCCTGCAACATTTAATCCTTTCAAGAATGCCAGGACAAAATGCCAGGCTGCCCTTCCAGGCAGGCATGAATGCTTTACCGGAGATAAAAGCCAAGCCGGCCTGGCCCATTGCATACCGGAACATGATCTTTTCTCTGATCTGCATTCCAGACGCGGCGCTGGAGCAAAGCGTCAAGACGCGGCTACGGCTGCATGGCTTTTTCCGGCAGTCAAGGCCTGCTGCGTTGATTACAGCCTAGTTTTGGCTGAATCGCTTAATGATGACAATGCCGGCAGCTGCAGGGACTGCCAAATACATGCCCAGGTTCAGAACTATTATGAGAGATCCCAGAGCCAGGACGGATTCTTCAGAGCTCCCGTCCGCCAGCGACATTATTGAGAGCGAGTGAATCATCGGGGTGATCAGCGCTTTTACGGCGTCCCTGAATGCAGGATTCTCCCGCTGCATGTCCGCTACCGCAGGCGAGAAGGCGTAATAGGCTGAATTGAATTTGTCCACAAATGAGGCGCC
>CAYGAM010000090.1:0-6424 GCA_964347915.1 uncultured Nitrosopumilaceae archaeon
GGAAGCGCCGCACCTCCGGCCGAATTTGCCGGCCTATACTCTGTAATGTGGGACTGCAATCAGCCTGCAACTACAGTAATCCTGGACAGCAATCTCTCCGCTGAGATAGTACTGATAGCAGACTCTGAATCCTTCACGCCCGTACCGGACGCGGCTCAGAATTTGGACGGCAGAACTGCCTACACTGCCGGCGCGCATGCCGGAATCATGCTGCTCAAAGTCAGCGCAGGCGGCTCTTCCGCAAGCAAGACTATAAACACTCTTGGCCAATGCACGGGCCAAACTGAATATTCAAGGTACGTTCCCGGCGCCCTGTCTCCGGTACGGGCAGTTTCCGCGCAGCCTGCAGAGACACTGCAGCCTGCAGAACCGCAGCCGCCGGCAGAATCTGGAGATGCGCCGCCTGCTCCGGCAGAGTCTGATCCTGCTCCTGACGCGGCGCCCGAAGCAGAATCAGAGCCGGACTGCGGTCCGAATGAAGTTCTTCGGGGCGGCGAATGCGTGCGCAGCCCTGCACTGGCTGCAGACGACGGCGGCTGCCTGATTGCGACTGCCGCGTACGGCACCGAGCTGGCGCCGCAGGTGCAAATGCTAAGAGAATTGCGGGACAGCACTCTTCTCTCTATGGATTCGGGCGCCTCGTTTGTGGACAAATTCAATTCCTTGTACTATGAGTTCTCGCCTGGAATAGCCGACATGCAGCGGGAGAGCCCAGCGTTCCGCGGTATCGTAAAAGCGCTGATCACTCCGATGATTTACTCGCTGTCAGTAATGTCGCTGGCAGACGAAAACTCTGAAGCGTCTGTGTTGATGCTGGGATCCTTCGCAATAGCTCTGAATCTGGGAATCTATGCGGCAGCTCCCGCCGCTGCCGGCATATTTGCAGCCAGGCGATTTGGCCAAAGGCGGATTCGCATCGGCGCCTCTGGATGAAATGCATGCGCTGCGGCGGCGTTTTGCCGTCGACGAGAACCATGCATCATCGCATTTTATGAAATGCCGCCGTCAGTCAGGCATTCAGATGCCGCCGTCAGATTTCCTGCAATTGCTGCATTTTGCATGCGCCGCATTTCAAGACATGATTAATGCCGAAAAAGTCCATCTTGCTCGCGGGATGGCATGCGCAAGCTCCGCCGCGCGCTGGCTGAAATGGCAGGCGGCAGTCATCGATTTGAAGCCGAACATAATCTGCCTCTGGCTTGAATGAGCCGGGACTGCATTTGCCAGGACCTGGAAAGCAGCCCTGCATCGCATGCCCTCTGGTTGGATATTTTGACCAGCCTGATGGCGCAACGGCGCCTCATTAGTTCGCATGCCGGACATGAACCAAATTCCAGCTGGCAATTGCCGGAGCTGCCGCCAAAGAGGAGCGATCCGTGCGCATGCTTCCGCATTGACTCGGCATTCTCTTCACTCAAAAGCGCGGCCTGCGGCTCGCGAACAGCACGGCCGGACGCATCTGCACCGAGCCAAAATTCATTACATTTTAATTCGCACTGAGAATAATGCAGGGCGGGCTGCATGGACAAACTTGACCGAGAAATCCTGAACGAGATCCAATGGACGTTTCCGCTTGCTGCAAGGCCGTTTGATGCAATAGCGGAAAAGTTTGGCGTCAAGCCTGATACAATCAAGGACAGGCTCAAGGCGCTAAAGGAATCGGGCATACTGCGGCAGCTTAGCGCTATATTTGATACGCGCAAGCTCGGCTACAAGAGCTCGCTGGTGGCAGCCCAGGTGGAGCCGGCGTACCTGGATGCAGCTGCCATGCAGGTAAACATGCATCCAGGCGTGAGCCACAACTATGAGAGGGATCACGAGTTTAACATGTGGTTTACGCTGGCAGTGCCGCCGGACGCTGATCTAAAGCGGGAAGTGGACAGGTTCAAGAGCATACGCGGCATAACCAAGATAAGGCTGCTGCCTACAATCAAGCTCTTCAAGATTGGAGTAAAGCTTGACATGACAGGAAAGAACGCCAAGCCTGAGCCAAGCGAGCCTGAAAAAAAGACGCGCGGCGGCAGGTTTGTCCCGACAGAAGACGACAAGGCGTTTGTAAGGGAGCTTCAGAAAGACTTGGAAATATGCGACAGGCCGTTTCTTGACGCTGCAGGCAGGCTGGGAATGACCGAAGAGCAGATCTTTGAGAGGCTGCGGCATTATGAGGATATCGGAGTGATGCGCAGGTTTGCGGCCATACTCCGGCACCGCGATGCGGGATTTGCCGCAAACGGAATGATAGTCTGGAAGGTACCCGTTGAGAGAATCAACGACGTGGGCGCAACGCTGGGAGCATTTCCGCAAGTCAGCCACTGCTATCAGAGGCCGGTGTATCCGGACTGGCCGTACAATGTCTTTTCCATGATTCACTGCAAGACAAAGGAAGAGGCGCGCCAAATGGCGGCAGAGATTCAAAGCCACATTGGCGTCAGCGAGTATCGAATACTGTTCAGCTCGCGTGAATTCAAAAAGACGCGCGTGGAATACTTTGCCGAGCAGCCCGCTCCAGCAGGCTAGGCGCCTCCTTTGTGGTGAATATATTAAGAACTTGATTCAACAATATGCAATGGCTCTGCAGTACGAGCAGGAACTGGAACCCGGCGTGGAAAAGCCGATAGTAATAGCCGCCATGCAGGATATGGGAAACGTGGCAAGCATCGTAACGGATTTTATCGGAACGCACCTTGACGCCAGGCCGTTTAGAACCATAAGCTCCCCCAATGCCGGCTATGTAGTGGACAATGGCGGACACATCGAAATCGCAAAAGAGGAGTGGAATTATCTGTTTACGCGGAACTTGATAATATTCGGCAGCGGAACCGGGCAGCCGGACAATCTGGACGACCTGCATCAGATCTGCCGCGACGTTATCGGAACCGCAAAGAAATACTCTGCAGAATTCATCTATACGGTCGGCGGACTGCATACCGCACGCGACTATCAAAAGTCGCCGCGTTCCTATGTTACATCAACATCCAAGCAGACTGCAAGGCAACTTGCGCGGTCGGGCTTTCATCTGTCCAGGCAGCGGTCGCTGATTACGGGATTCAACGGACTGATTTTAGGTTACGCCAAGAGAAACAGCATCCGCGGCATGGGCGTATATGGCGAGCTTGACGATCCGGAGATTCCGCAGTATCGCACGGCCAAGAGCGTTATTCAGACGCTGCAGCGCCTGACGTTTCGGGATCTTGGGCCGACGGCCGAGCTTGACTCGCTTGCAGACGATGTGGACAGGCGCGTTTCAAGGCAATGGCGCCCGGAATTTTACAGATAGATTTTAGGCATTTGACGCATTCAGAAGAAAAAGTTATGCGGACGCGTTTTGGATGCAAAGCCATGCATGTCCTAATGCCAGCCATACTTTGTGAACAAGATGGAGGCGCAAAGGCGCCTTGATGGTTTAGCATGCGGGAATCAAGCCTGGGGCATGCGAGCGCAAAAGCTATTTTAGCGGACTGCTGCCAGGCGTTATCTTGATGTCGCCTTCAATTTCTTCCAGGCTTATTTCCGATCTTCCGGCCATAAAAAGGCAGGCAAAAAAGCATCTGACAGAGTCCAACTCGTCCATCATTTTTATCATATCCTGAAACAGCACAAATTCTGCTGCCTGCAGCCTCTCTGCTATGTCCTGCTCGTACCTGCGCACCATGTCCTCAAAGTGTACCAGATGCTCTTCGGGAGCCGGCGGATGCTCTGGTTCCAGGGATGACCTTGCCTTTTGCCTTGACTTTTCTATGGATACGATGAGATTTTCCAGCATTCCAAGCAGGTCGTCCAGCGACACAGGATAAGTCGACTCGTGTCTGTACGGAATCTCAATCAATTCGATGTCGACGTCGGTCCTCCTGACAAGGGGCTTTTTCTCCATTGCAGCCTGCTGCATTCTGGATATGCTCTCAACCTTGCTTCGGTATATGATCGAGGATGTCAGAGCCGCCATTCCAGCCTTTCGAAGATCCTTTTTGCCCGAGGCCTCAAGCTTTTTCATCAGTATGTCCAAGAGCAGCACAAGGTCGATCTCCCATGCGTCTTTTGGCCTGGCAGCAGCGTTAAAGAGCATGCTTAGCGGCGGCTTTGATATTTCAATATCCTCGCCCATGAATATTATGGCATGCACCGGAGTTAATATGTGATCCTGGCGCGCGAGCCTGCCGCGTAATCCTGCCTGAATGCACAAAAGCGGCAGGGCCGCTGCGCCTGAGCTGCAATTATGGAACAGTCTGTAGGGAGCAAAGCCGTCCGGCTCCGCAGGAAATGCTCCGAGAACAGGCGGACTCTGCGCATTTTTGCTCCAGATGAGCCGCGCAGCAGCAAATGCCTGCAGCAGGATGCCGCCGGCAAACTTGGACAGTTCAGGAATCGGATGCGCCGCCATTGCGGCAGCAATGCCGTCGGGACTTGTGACGCGCCGGACAATGCCGCCCTCTGCTGACGCAATTCAAAATATTGATTCGCGCGCGCAGGCGCTCTGCTTAACTCTTATATTGCAATCCGGGATGATCACATTGATTGAAAGCCGCGCGAATAGTTGAGCAGAAAAAGCCGCTTCAGGTAGCAGAGGCCGAGACGCCAAAGGCGCGCGGAGCCCAGGTTGTAGTAAAGGTCGTAGCTGCGGGAGTGTGCCACAGCGACTTGCATCTGTGGGAAGGCGGATACGACATGGGAGACGGCGCGTTTCTCAAGGTTACAGACAGGGGCGTAAAGTATCCTGTAACTCCGGGGCACGAAATTGCAGGCACGGTGGCAGAGATTGGTCCTGATGTCAAAGATGTGGCCGTAGGAGACGACGTACTGGTGTATCCGTGGCTTGGATGCGGTTCCTGCAAAACATGCGCGTCCGGCAGCGAGAATCTGTGCGAGTCTCCCAGATCCATAGGATTGTTTCAGGATGGCGGATACGCTGAAATGGTGCTTGTTCCGCATTACCGGCATCTTGCCAAAATATCGGGACTGGATCACGACACTGCAGCATCGCTTGCCTGCGCAGGACTGACGGCTTTTACTGCAATAAAAAAGGCAAAGGCAAACTCGCCGGAATTTATCGTAATAATTGGAGCGGGCGGGCTGGGGCTGATGGGGGTGCAGATTGCAAAGGCGGCAACCGATGCCAAAATAGTCTGCGTTGATCTTGACGATGCCAAGCTGCAGACGGCAAAGAGCATGGGAGCAGACTATATCGTAAACTCCAAAAATGCCGGCCCCGGCCTTGTGCCGCAAATAATATCAGTATGCGGCTCCAAAGGAGCCGACAGCGTGATTGACTTTGTAAACGCGCCCAACACGGCAAAGCTGGGACTGGACATTCTGCGAAAGCGCGGCATTCTTGTTCTTGTGGGACTGTTTGGAGGCTCGCTTGGAATATCGCTTGTTACAATACCGCTAAAGTCCATTACAATTCAGGGGGCATACACCGGAAGCTATGCGGACATGCTTGAGCTTGTCGAACTTGCAAAAAGCGGAGCAATAAATCCAAAGATTGTGATGAGGTACAGCCTTGACGACGCAAACCAGGCAATGCAGGATCTTGGGGCAAGAAAGATCAACGGAAGAGCTGTAATCAATCCCTAACCGGCCCGCTTGGCGTTCCTGAGGCAGGAGCCGCTGCTCAAAATTAATTTGACCAGATGAAGGCATGACGGCTGCAATGCCGGACGGGGCGGTTCGCGGCGCATGCTCTGCCGGGACGCAAGCCGGCGCCAGCATGGCGCGCAGCTCCAAGCGCATTTCCTGATTCCGGCGCACGCGCATCGCGCATCCGGCTGAGAGCAATGCCGCAGGCCTGCCGGACTTTCAGCGGGCAGGACGCTGCAATTCTGGACAGATTCTCAAGCGAGGCGCCGCAGCGGCAATTGCCTTGCGGGGAGCCTAAAGATGCTCTGCGGGAAGCAATTCAGAGAAAAGCATCGAATATCATTGAGAGAGCAGAGACGGAAAGGCGCATCATGCCGCTAAAGATCTCAAGGGAGCAGCGCAGCGGCGGCCTGCAGGACGCCTGCATCCGGCGGACCGCATGAGAATGCCGGACGCGATGCTGCAGGAAACTGGAATGCTGCCTGACGCCGCCGCTGCGCGTTCTGCAGCGGGCATGCATTCTGCAGGCATTCCTGCCCGGCAGCGCGCGGCAGGATGCTGTCCGAACTTGCGCCCGCAGCATGTTCCGGCAATGCCGCTTTGACGCCTTGGATCTGGCAAAGCTGCCGGCGGATTGTCCGAATCTGTCCTTTGATTGTGCTGCAAAATCAGCGCAAATATTACTTAAATATGCCAAGCCTGTTGCATACAATGACAAGCATGGACAAGCCAGGACAGCCTCTTATTTGCGGCCTTCCAGCCGGCCGGCGGGGGGGGGGGGGGGAAAAATATAAAACGCCCCGCCCCCCCGACCACCGTGCTGGATTAGGGGCGGAGGCCGGACTGCTTG
>CAYGAM010000090.1:6434-8223 GCA_964347915.1 uncultured Nitrosopumilaceae archaeon
CCCCCCCCCCCCGCCCCCCCCCCCCCCCGCCGCCGCCCCCCGCCCCCCCCCCGCCCGCCCGCGCCCCCCCCCCCCCCCAGAATTAAGCCGCGCACGCCCACACTCACACAGTACTGTATTCCTGGCTGCTGCCGTACTGCTTGCTTCATGCGGCATTCTGTTTCATGCATATCTTCCCATTGAAGCGTCTGCCGGTCCTGATGAGACGCTTTGGAATGCTACTATAGCTGCAGAGTATAATGCTGGCGATCAATCAACAGGATGGGATTCCGGGTGGTATGGGAAGATATACTATAACGCTCCTACTGCGAACAAGACATTCGTCTTGAACGGCTCATCGTACACTGTACGAGGATTGTATGCCCAAATAGAAGATGATCCTTCAAGCACTGATTTGAAACTCAACAAGGATATTCCGCAGTCAGAGAGCGATTCAATGTATATCGCAATGGGGGATGCGAGATGCAGCTTTGAAACTGCCAGATATAACAGCGGCAACGCCGGTTCATTCTATCAATGGGATGATTCCTTTTTTCCCAGACCGTTTTCTGCAGACCAAAACACAACCGCAGTCATACTGTACAACCAAAACTATCTGACTCTGAACGGCGATGATGCCGTGACAGTGCATCAGGGCGATGCATATGCGGACGTAGGAGCTTCGACGCCTGATAATGCAAGCGTTACAAGCAATGCCACCAGCTTTAATACCTCAACAGCCGGCACGTACAAGATTAAATACACTGCATCCAAAGGTTGCGGCGTACTGGATACTGCATTTAGGACAGTGATTGTGTTTGAGCGCGACACCGCAAAGCCCGCATTTGCATCCGCATTTCTGGATCACAATACAGGCAGGCTGGATGTCACATTCAGCGAAACAATCAATGTCACTGCAACTGATCTGACCAAACTGCATGTGAGCGAAGCAGGACAAAGGAACGAAGTTGTCCTGACCGGCGCCACCTTTGCCGCGTCTGAATTGGATACAATAACCATAATGCTCACTTCTGACCAGCTGAGCCGAATCATTGCAATGAACACGCCGCAGCTTGACATCGGTGCGGGCGCTGTACAAGACCTCTCCGGAAATACCATAAATGCTGCTCCGGACAGAGCCATTGAAGTTTTCCGCATCGGCGATGATGCCGTACTCTGGAATGCAACTATAACGGCAGGATTTTATCAAAGAGACGCGGCATACGGCTGGGATCCTGCGGCTCAGGTGCCGTACGGCAATATAACATATCATGCGCCCACCATGAATAACAAGTTTGTCTTAAATGGAGCAACGTATACTGTAAAGAGCCTGAATTACCAAGAGCAGCGGGATCCTGAACGAACCTATTTGGGAATTAATTCGCATATTCCGGAATTAGAACGCGGCTCGGTGCATATTGCCATGCGGGATGTGAGATGCAGTTTTAAGACTTCCAATGCCGGTGGCGGCGGAGAACCATTCCATTCGTGGATCATTCCGCAGGTGTTTTTTACCGGCCAAAATACAACCGCAACCGTACTGCACAATCAAAACTATCTGACTCTGAACGGCGATGACGTCGTAACGCTGCGGCAGGGCGAGCAGTATGAGGATGCAGGAGCTGCAACGCGCGACGGAGCAAGCATTGCCAGCAATGCCAGCAGGATTGACACCTCAGAGCATGGCACGTACAAGATCGAATATACGGCTTCCAAAAGATGCGGCGTACTTGATACCGCCTTTAGGACGGTAGAGGTAACTGATGCCACAGGGCCAGCCTTTGCATACGCAACTCTGAATGCGGGCACA
>CAYGAM010000091.1:0-8167 GCA_964347915.1 uncultured Nitrosopumilaceae archaeon
GCAAAAAGATCACGGATTTATCGTCCAGAAACAACGCATCAGTTCTCAGTTTCGCGCGGCATCATGGCCGGCAGCGTCTGCAAGGCGCGCTTTCAGATGAAGCATAAAGACGACGCAATTTCAGATACGGCATCGTCAAGTTTTTGCCTTGCGCTGGATTTGCTGCCGTTTGATGCTGATTTTGCCATTCTGCGGAAGAGCAAAGCCATTTTGTCTATGTCGTTCTTGTCAAGGCGGCTCATTGGCATTACAGGAAGATCTGCAAGATCGCTTGGCTCAAATTTATGAAGGCCGCTTCCATATTCTCGCCTGGTCCGGCTCTGCATGCTCATGCACAGGCTGGAATTGAGATAGCAAAGCAAAGCTGCTGTCATTTTTTTATCATTAGAATGCGGATAGACGCCATGGTATGATGCCAGGTTGAGAGAACCCGCCGCATTATGGACAAACCGCATATTCTCCCGGCTGAAGACTGTGGAAAGGATTGGAGCCGGGTTCCGGCGTTCCATTGCATACCACGGAGTTCTGTGAACGCAGAGGTATCTGCTATTCACGCCTTTATTCTCGCCATGCCTGATGTACTTGGCCAGATTTTTTGACGGAGCTTTGAAGCAGTACAGCAGAAACACTTTTTGTCCGTTTTTGTCAAGATTTGTCATTGTTTTTTTGGTCACCTCGTATCCTTTAACCTGAGCGGCCCTGGATATCACAGGAACCAAAAAATCATCCTCGATCTCCCACTGCTTTTTCTCCCTGCTTGAAAGAGTGAAGAATTCATTTGAGCCCGTAGCAATTCCGCGTTTTACATCCGCAATGCTTCCCAGCGGCACGAGCTTGTCCATGATTGGCTTTGAGGCGCCGGCATCTCCAAAATAATTTTGCCATTTGGCATTGGGATCAATCTCAGTTTGGCGCATCTTTCTGATGCGCACTCCGAGTTTCGCGCTGCTGCGGGACATTTTCATGATTCCATCAAGTCGCCCCCCCGTTTTGATGAATCTTGCATAATGATCCTTTTTCGGCTTTTTGTTGATTAGGAAAGATATCGTACTGGTCGTAAGAGCGTCGTCAAACACCTTGCTGTCAAAATCAAATGTGACAAAGGCGTCAATTGTATAATTTTGCAGGATAAATTTTTTGAGCGCCTTGCCGTACCCGGTGTAAAAAAATTCAGACGGAGTAATGAACGCAATTCTGCCGCCTTTTTTTACAGAATCTTTAGCTTTTACCATGAACAGCGCATAGATGTTTGTCAGCATGCTGAATTTTACGCCAAAGTCGCTGCTAATTTTTTTAATCAGTTTTCTGTCAAAATTATGAAAGTTGATGTAGGGCGGATTGCATATTAAAAAATCAACTTTTTCAATATTGTCGGCGAGAAGGTAGTTTTGGTTGCGCAGTCGGACGCAATTCGCAAGCTGTTTGTGACTGATTTCGATTTGCAAATGGCATGCATTTATCATGTCTGCATCCTCGTCTATTCCTAAAAAATGCTGATGCCTGCTGCCAGGCAATTCCAGCATCTTGTCAATGAAGACTCCCATTCCGCATCCTGGATCAATCACAGTTTTCACACCGCAGTTTGTCCCATATGCCGCCATAAATTCTGCTATCCTGGGCGGAGTAAAAAACTGCCCATGCTTTCTTCTGTATTCCAAATCAACTTTTTGATGCATGTCTTCAAGTTCTTCCGCGCCATTCTGCTTTAGAGATGTCATCGGCGCGCCTGCAGGCATTGGCAAATCCACACCGTGCTGTCTGGCGCGGACAGCCAGCACGTATTCAAAGTCTCTTATTGTCAATGTGCTTTCTGTCAAATTCGGGTACGCTCCCGCAAGCGTACTGCAGTGCGTTGCGTCCCACAGCAAGCCAGGACTGCCAATGTCATTGCTTTTTGCATTTTTTTCGCATGGCGCCTGTTCCAATGCAGCAGCTTGCAGCTTATTTCAGCATGGTTCTTTGGCTTTGTCGCGGCGCTGCTCCATGCCTTGCCGCTTTTGTATTCATGCATCCAATAATCGCCAGCCGGTTTTATGCCCGCAGCCATGACTCATTTTCCCATCATACATTATTGATATTCGTATATGAACATTGTTCAAACGCCAGGCGGTTCCACAGCAGCGCCATAATGCGTAAAAAACTGCCAGGCGCGCATTCAGAATCTGCCCTGTTCCAGCAGAGCCTTGTCATATTTTCAATTGGAAATGCGGCAATGTCCTCGCCGCGGCGCTGCCGCGCGATTCAAGACAAGATGCGCCGAGGCGGCAGGCAGCTGCCGGAGCTGCAGAATGCGCTGATCATGCAAGGATAAAAGATTCGGCGGGTTCTTACAGGCGCCGCGATCCTGCGTTAATTTGAAGCTTGTACTGCAATAGCAATTAAATCCTGGACGCTATGCTGCTTTGCTTTGCCTGGCTGAATTTTCCCCCTGCATTTTTCTACCGCGAGCAGCAAAATATGCTGACCGTGCCGCCGTGTATCCGGGTATCTGCGCCGGCGTATCCGATGACATGCTCTGTCTGTTCGGCCAGATGCAGGCGCGGGTCAGGCGTCACCTGGGGAGATACTGCGGCAGGCAGTCCCTGGGCATACAGATGCACTCGCACAACAAACTCAACCATGTCGCCTGATTCCACATCCAGGCTGACTATTCCGCGCGGCGCGCCCTCTTCGTACCTGATTGTCGCAAACTGATTTACGTTGATTTGTCCGTCCGTCCAATAGTCAGCCTGCAGTCCCTTTACGCTTGCCGTTACTTGCGGCACAGGATTTCCAGCGCCGTACAGCCTCGCAGTATCGGCATGCTCGCCGTTCTTGTACGTTTCCGCCAAAACAAGAAGCGGCCTGTACTCTAGCGCGTTCAGCGCGTCTCGGACGTTTCTCTGATATTCGCTGTTCATGCCCTGCTGCATCATTCTGTCTCTGATCTCTCGTATCTCCAGGGAGTGTTCGCCATGATGATTTGCATGCCATCGCTCAGGCGAGATTCCCCGAAACGGCCAATAGTCAATGGAGCATGAGTATCCGATGCGGTCGATTGCCGGCGGATGCCACTCGGCCGACCTCCAGCATCTGTTGGGCTCGCTTGCAATGTCATAGGTAGAATTCATGGAGAATACCGCCGTGCCTGAGACTAGCGCCGAAATATCCGCCGTCATCGTGCCATGCGATGTTGCAATAGCAAACGCGCTGCTGGATGCATCTGACGCGACGCCGGATGCTCCGCCTACGGCATGCTTTGACACAGTCGAGTTTTTTGGCCCAAGCAGCCGGACATGTCCTTCCGTCCTGATATCTGCCACCTCCAGCGACACATCCATGCCGTTGACGGCAATATGCACATTCTGCGTTCCAGGCAGTATTGGAATCATCAGCGCGCCGTTTTTTGCGTATCTGCCTGCAAGATATTCCAGTCTGATATCATCCAAAGCTACGCTGTCCACATTTACCTCTGCAGGAAAGACCATTCTGGCATAGACTGTAGGAACATACGCAAACGCGTTCTGGCTGTTAAAATTCAATGATTTGCCGTGCAGCATGTCAAATACAGCCATGCCGATGCTGTCTTGAATGTACGGCGCGTCAGGATAAAGATGGAGCGTGCCTCTGATCCCTGGAACATTGACGCCGCCAATTGTATCCAGGCTTTGGCGTATTGTACCAGAGCTGTCGGTAACGCCTGCGCCTGCCTCCTCTGAGCCAAGCCTTATGACGTACGGAGCATCCTGCGGCAGTCCGGTAACATGAAACGACGCCTGCGACGCGTCAAATGCTATCATCTCCACCTCTGCATCATGCGGATGCACTATCAGGTACAGCGGACCGTGCTGCGGAATGGAATAGGGCGAGCTTTGATCGATCACGTCTGCAGAATCGTGCCTGAATCCGCGATCCCACACATTGAGCGTCATATTCAGGACAGTTCTCTGAAGTATGGGTTCGCCATAGTTGTTGGAATACCGGCAGCTCCACAGCAGGCTGTTGTCAAGCGTGGTCCAGTCTGACCTGTCGTACACGGCAGAGAGCGCTACTGTGCCGTCCCTCTCAAAAGAGAGGCTGTTTGAGGATATTCGAAAGCGGTCCCATGGCTTGTCCTGTATTTCAGGCAAAAGCTGCGTCCATTCTGATGCGTCCTGCCGGGTTATCATTGGGCATCCCGACATGCCGTTGGCATACGTGTAATCGCGGTACGTCTTTTCTGTCTGATATGCCGCCTCCCAGTACAGGTTGCCTGGGCTGGTTGCGGGAATAAAGCCGGTATATGCGGCTGCCCGGATATTGGTTTGGTACTTGCATGTGGGCCCGTACGTTCCAACGCAGTCGTTGTGCGCATTCTGCGTTCTCGTATTGGTTTTTGAAGCCAGCAGGTATCCTTTGCCGTCCTCCCACCCGCCAATCAGATCGGCAGTGGAATTTGCAATCATGGCATAGGCATCGTCAGAATCCGACCTGAGCGTGACAAGCACGCTTTGTCCCAGCAGCGACGAGTCCAGCCGGTAGAGAGTCAGATTGGTCTCTGGCACGCGTATGGCTCCCGTATGAGCAAAAATGTCTTCATAGTCTTGCGCATGCTGCTCAAGCTCGCCGTTCTGGTATTCATACTCTGCATCAAGCTGCGGTATCTCAAGTCGGATTTCTTGCGCATCCTGCGCTATGGCGGCTGCAAAGCTTGCATTGTCCGGAAGGCCGACGTACGGACGCAGAGTTACGGATTCGACGATGCCGCTTTCGTACACCAGCGCGTGTTCAGACGGGCTTTGGATGTTTTTGAGATACACTCCCGTTCCAATTGAGTGCAGCCCAAGCGCGTCGACTGATTCGCGCACTTCTCGGACAACAAAGGAGTTTCCGAGCTCTGTTGTAACAAAAGTCTGCTGCGCGTCTGCGCATGCAGGAACGATAAAGATAATGACGGATGCCAGCAGGATTGCGTACGGCGGATGCGCAGAGCGGCGGCCGCGCTTGACTTCTGCTTTGCTGCTGCCGGCTGTGCGGCGCGGCGCTTTTACCAGACTGCGGGCAGCGTCAGATATCCGGCATGCTGCAGGCGCGATTCCCAAATTCACCGCGCCTTAAGTGAAAGAATTACTTAAGGCTCGTGAAGCGGCTGCCTGCATTCATAACAGTTGACGCCCTGATAATCATAGCTGCCGTTGCCGTCATGCTGGCAGCCATGGCGTCAGCTGCCGATATCATAGCAGGCATGCTTGACCGAGCGTACATCTTTCTTGCAATAGGGCTGCCTGATTTTGACTATTCGATAAGCGGAGGCGCTGAGCGCGGCAATGAAACGTTTGCAGTATACGGACAGATGCGCCTTTTGGGAGCGGCATTTGCTGCGTCAGCTGCTGCGCTGACTCTGCCGGCAGCCGTCAAGTCGGGCATGCATTCCGGAAGAATTGTCCTGGGCAGATACTTTTTGCTTTTGGTTCTGTTTGCCGCCTTTCCGCCGTTCTGGGATGCTGCGTCATCGCTGTCAGAGAATGCCGCGCTGTGGATGCTGAATCCGGCATATTCGTTTGATTCAGGCAGTCCGTGTCCTGCATCATGGGACAAGGACCGCATTGCGGCAGAGTACGGCGAGTCGCCGTACAGGCTGGCCGATTCCGATGACGAGTCAGTATGCCGGCCGGACCTGCGCTCAAAGTATGTGATCTGGAATGTAGCAGGCGGAATTGATGCCAAGTCGGGCTCGCTTGAAGATTTGGGAACTGTTCTGGCGGAGTTTGCGCTCCCGGAAGCGGCCAATGCAGTTCTTGGTATAATGCAGGCTGCCGTTGCAATCAGCGTGCTGTTTATGACTGCAATTATTGGAACCGCAGTTGATATCATTCTTGCAGTTGCCATATCTGCCATGCCTCTCTTTGCCGCCCTGTCGATGATTCCGCAGTTTCGCGCTGCGTCCTCAAAATTTCTTGACGCCATTCCTGCGCTCTTGCTTTTGCCCGTAATCTCTTCAGTAGTGCTTCTTGTGGGCAGCTCTTTTGTGGCGGCGGTTCCCGCGCACGATGCAGAGGGCGCGCTTTACGCATGGCTTGCGTCTGTTGCAGTGCTGCTTTTGACAGTGCTGCTGCCCGTTCTGATGGTGCCGCTTGCAGGCCCGCTTGCGGCAGCCATGACATCTGCAGTCTCTTTCTCGGTATCAACAGCTGCTGCCGCAGCCGCGGCCGGAAGCTCACTGCGCTTGAGGGCGGCAAGAAACGAATCTGCGCCACGAATGTAAATGTCCAGTATATCGTCCGGCAGCCTTGCGCGGCGCTGGACTTTGGATGCAATGCATGATCTTTGGCAGTATGGAATCTTGAGCATGAAAGGGCGCTGTCCTAGTTTTTGTTTTTGCCGCCTGCCCAGCTTTTGTGCGCGTTCTGCCGATCCTGATTCTGCAAATATGGGGAATTTTACTGCGGTCCGGCATGACGCGGCTCCGGATGAGGCTCATCCATTGTCAGAATCTTACAGAATGAGACAGCGTCTGCCAGGTGCACGGCATGCGCGTTTCGCATTGCTCATGCGATAAACTGCAGCAGATGCAGCGAAACAGCACACAAGGTCAATGAGAAGCTTTGCTGCACTATACTTCAGGTTAAAAGCAATACCGCGTTGTATTGGAAATATGAGCACAGATCGTGATTTTTCAGCGACAGTAGTTGTGAGCGGAAGTATAGCCAGTCCAGCAAACAAGATGTTGCAACTCTGGCATTTTGTAAAAACACGCTGCATTTTGCCAAGTCAGATCAAAATTTTGTATCGCATAATCCAAATGCTGCATCCCAGACCAAACTTTAGTGAAAAATCAAGATGGTGCGGCAGACTGCAGCATTCCAAATGCTTTTATTTCATATCTCCCAGCTAGGAGATATGGGCAAAGATGCAACGTACAGTGAAAAGGCATATGCGTCGTTTACAAAATCGCAGATCAGGGCAATAGACGGATTAATCGGAACTTTCGGAACAAACCGATCAGATGTAGTGAGAACCATAACAATATGCTGGCTTGAAGGCAAGGGCCTGCTTGCCGGTATAAATAAAAAATCCGCAGGTGACAAGTAATTGTCGATTGCATTGAAAGTAGACAGGGGTCAGCGAGGCGTATATGACAAGCGAAATAGAGTCAATGATCTTACAGGCAAGGAATGGCTCCAGTGTTCAAAAAGCGTCTGGACAAGCAAGCGCAGTGCCATAGACAAGGATGCATTTGATCATCCGGCGCCGTTTTTGGTGGAAGATGTCAAACGGCTGATCCTCCTGTTCACAAAGAAAAAGGATCGCGTTGTGGATATTTTTATGGGAAGCGGAACAGCGGTCATAGCATCTGCCCTGAGCGGACGTCACGGAATTGGCATTGAGCTTAGCAAAAAATACTGCAGTCTTGCAAACCGGCGGCTTTGCAAACTAAAGATTCCAAGCGAAGATTTTGAGATAATAAATGGCGATTCGTTGAAGGAAATTGACAGCATTGGAAATATCGACTATTGCGTTACGTCTCCCCCATATCACAACATACTAAAAAACAACGGCATGGGAGTACGCTATGACGGCAGCCAGAGAAGACAGGGAGTGGAATACTATTCAGACAATTCAAACGATGTTGGCAATAAAAAGACATATCTTGCGTACTTGAAATCAGTTGAAAAAATAATGAAAAAATTGCATGAAAAACTTGAAGAAAAAAAATACTGTACTATTATAATCAGTGATTTTACAGTAAACAAAAAGGAAACCAATGCGCATGGCGACATGATAACCCTCATGCAGAATATTGGGTTTGAGTTTGTTGGAAGCATAATTCTGGTTCAGGACAGCAAGCCCCTTTACCCGTTTGGATACCCGTATGCATTCAAGATAAACCATGTTCACCAGTACCTTTTGAATTTTAGGAAAGTTTGACAGATCTATCTGATTAATTCCAGCAGCGCGTTCTCTGTTCCGCTGCCATGCTTCTCTAACTCGTCATATCGAAGCACCTTCCAGTTGTCTTTTTCAAAATAATCCAAAAACATGGGCTCTTTCTTCTTTCGCTCAAGAAAATTCTCTCTTTCCTTTGGAATCACTATGATTTTGTTTGTCCTGGCATCCTTGATATGCGATCCTCTTTCAAGAGCAGATGTCATGCTTGTTGAGTTTTCTACTTCAAAAGCATATTTCACTGCGCCGTCTTTGATCCATA
>CAYGAM010000092.1:0-8108 GCA_964347915.1 uncultured Nitrosopumilaceae archaeon
GGTATATTTAAGTAATATTTGGGCGGAATTTCGCAGGGCATCGTACAAGCTTTGCACTTGGCGGTCCGAAAAGCACCCTGCTTTGCCAGTCAGATGAAAGAATTAGCTGCGTCTTTGCAGTAAAAGACGGCACGCAGGCTAAAGCATCAGGCAAAGCCAGCGCCAGCCGCGCGAACCAGAAAGCGCACAAAGTTCGCAATCAGCGTATCGTGCCAGATTGTTTTATGGCGGACGAATTTGGCGCAATGCAGCACGAATTGAATGCGATGCTTTGCCTGTTCCAAAATCAAAAAGAAAGGCAGTCTCGGTACTGTCCTGGATGTCTTTGCAATTTGCGGCATTCATAGCGCATCTTCTCATAATGCGGGCTGCGCACACACAAGCCGCGTCGTCTCAGTCAAGCTGCGCGCATCCCAGGCAGAATTCAGAAGCGAACGCGGATTCAGTCCAAAGTAGTCTTTCCTGCGGGACAGTCCTCGGAACAAATTTTGTCCTGCCAGAAAGCGACTACAGACGCATGGCTGATTCCTGCGGTCCGGCTTATTGCATGAGTGAAAATCAGGCTCAGGCTCCTGCAATGCAGTACAGGCAAAATGCGCCAGGAGCCGGCTTTGCCTTGCTGCCGGATGCAATCCGGAATATGTGCCGGCTGCGCACGATTCCTGCCCAGTTCCGGTCTTTGGCGCGTCCCGCCCTGCTGAAAAAAATACGGCAGCTCAAAATGCGAACCGCGCCCGTGCGGGCGATTATGCAGTCTTGCGGCCGCCAGTCCTGCATCTCAAGCCGAATCACGATGCAGTCCCAAAGATGCCATGCTGCCCGCATCCTGCAGATGCTGCGCGACCTTGAAGCGCTGGGCGCAGCAGCGGCGCAGATGCACGCGTACTGAACCAAATCAAAAGTTGCGCTCTGCAAATCGAGTCAGCGCCTGCAGAAACATTGCATTAAGTTCCAAAAGACGCTCGCGGCTGCAGGCAAGCGTGTCGCGGTCAAACCATGGCTCTGACATGTACAGGCTGCGGTTCATGTCCACCTGAAGCCATGGAAATATCTTGCTGCCGTGCTTTTCTGTGATGCACCCTCCGCGAAACGGGCTGTTGACAAGCACTTTTTCATCCGGAATGCCGAAAGCTTCTGCAATGCAGATGGCAAGAGCGTACGCCAAATCAAACGATGCTGACCGAGAGTCGCAGTTGGAGATGCAAAATTCAGGACGTCTCCGGCGGGGGCCTTCGGGCGAGATGCTCGGAGCGCGCGCGGCCATCGAATGGCAGTCTATGCCGACCGCTGCATCCATGCTCATCATTGCGTCAGCGATTGCCTGATGGTACGGCCTGTAATGCCGCATAATCAGGGCGCGGCGCATGCTCTCATCAGGCTCCATTTTGGGAAAGTAAACCGTTTTTCTGTGGCATGTCGTGCTTTTAATCAGCCCGTCCGGATTTTCCGGCGGCATCTGATCCTCGGAGCGGTTCATGTCCACAAACGTTCTTGCAATTCCCGTGCTCTGCACCTTTACTACAGAATCCCCAAGATCGTATATTGTCCTGGTAAACGGATCTGAGTCAAGAAACAGGTCGCGATATCCAAGCTTTATTCTGCCGTACAGTTCCGGCGGAACGGCCATTCCGCAGTGCGGAATTGACAGAATTATTGGAAGCTTCAGCTTGGCCCCTGGGCGATCCCGTCTCTCCCGGCTTCGGCTGCTCCCTGAAAGCCTTCCCTGGACTGACAACACAGTGTGGCATGCACCGCCCCTAGATAAAATGAGTGCCGTTCCAGCATTCGTATCCTGTACCCCTTTTGCTCAAGGTACGGGCCGAGGCGAGCCGCAGCGCCGCTCCGCTCCATACTTACGGTGCCGCCCATAGAACAGTGAATGCGCGGGAGCTCCAGTGCAGTCCTTATTGATGCCTCCTCGTCAAGCACCCTGGACAGAAACAGGCTTACTGCAGAAAATATCCTAGAGCTCCCAGGACTGCCAGCTGCAATCCACGGCCTGCCGCAGCGAAACACAATAGTCGGGCACGCAGAAGAGCGCGGAACGGCATTTGGCCGGAGAAAGAAAGGATGTCCTGCATCCCCAAATTCAAATGCCGACATGTAGTTGTTGTACAAAAATCCCAGCCCGTCAGCAGCCGCCTTGGAGCCGTATACAAGCTCGATTGACTGCGTCAGGCTTACGGCATTTCCTTCCGAGTCCATTGCGCAAAGATGCGTGGTATCCTCAAGATCAGGCGCCGGATTCTTCACGGGCGGCGCGGAATTCGCATGCGCCTTGATTGATCGCGCAAGATGCCTGGCAAAGCCTGGGCTCAGATGAGTCTGACTCCTCGCCTGACAGTACGTGCGAGGATCAAGAGGCCTCCGGGCGCGGTGCAATAGCGCCTTTCTGAACGTCTCTGACATGTAGCGGTATTCTTCATGGCCTTTGCTTGCAAGGCGCCTTTTTGGAACGCATCTTAGCATCATCAGAATGAGCAGGAGCGTATCGCCGGCCCCCGGCGGCGGCACGGTGCGCACCATAACGCCCCGGTATTTTCTCCCAATGGGCCTCCTTTCTACAGGTACGGGAATCATGGCCAGGTCGTCCCGGCGAATGTACCCCCGATTTCTCCTCATGTCGCGGTCTATCTCGCGCGCTATGCGTCCGCGATAAAACGAGCCGTATCCGAATCTTGAGATGCGCGACAGCGTCTCCGCCAGATCTTCCTGGACAAACAAATCGCCGGGCTCGTACGGAACGCAGCCGTCCTTGAGAAAGTACCGCGCGCCGGACCTTGTCCGAAGAAGCGCATCCAAGTTGGCCTTTTGCAGCGCATGCTGAAGCTTTGTGATGCGGTATCCGCGCCTGGCAATGCGCAATGCCGGACCTGCAATGTCCGGCCAGTCAAGCCTTCCATAGCGTTCGCTCATGTATCCTATGGCTGCCACAGTGCTAGGAATCGTGGCTGCCTTGTGCCCTTCAAGGCGCGCCGACGCCTTTGCAAATTCCGAGGCGCGCGCAAGCGAGGGTGCCCGGCTTGAGCCGTCGATTGACACTGTCCTGCCGTCAATATGCACTAGAGATATTGTCTGTCCTCCCAGGCCGGATGCCTGAGGCTCGCAGACTCCGAGCGCCAGCGCGGCAGCGCATGCAGCATCCACTGCATTTCCGCCTTTTTTCAGCATGCGGACGCCGGCCCTTGTCGCATCCGGAAATGCGCTGGACACCATCCCAAGCCTTGACGACGACGCCTTTTTGCTTGAGAGCGGCTCAAACGAATCTTCGATTCTTGAGATGCTCCTGCCGTCCATGCGCCTATTTACCGCACTTGTCGATGACCATTGCCAAAAGCAGCGCCCGATCAACTATGCTGTCCCGCAGTATGTGCTCATTGGGCGTTCTTTGATCCTTTCCAATGGGCCCCATTGACCCTATCACCGGCCTGTCTGTCACGTCGCATATGCTGGATGTTGCAAAGCGGTGCTTTTGCTCCAGCTTGATTTCCGCCTGTTCCGCCAGCTCAAGCACATTCCGGTAAAACTTGTCATTCAGTTCCGTCTTTTCCACCGGATCCCGCATGGCCTGCTGCACTACATGCGTGTCAAGCTTTATCGCATTCTTGGACTTTGCCGCCTTGCGTATCTCAGAATCATACCTTGCTCCCTGGGACTTTCTGGCGTACCTTGACTCAAGAGCCAGCCTGCCATAGTCAGGCGCGCGTCCAAACGAGGTTCGGGCGGCAAAGTTTGATATTACGATTCTGCCGTCCGCGCTCTTGGCGGATATCTTTCTCCATGCTGCGATTTTTTTGCACATCTCCGGTATGACATCGGCGTTCTTGTCGTCGTGCTTGTGTATGTACACCATGTCTATTGCGTATCGCGTAACGCCGGAGCACGATGTCACTATGCCGCCGTCAGGAATTCCCCACTTTAAATCCACCACATGCTTTGCGCGATTAGAGGTGTCCCGGACAAGTTTTTTGCTGAACTTTCCGCCCAGCGAGTCGTCTGATATCAAAAGTATGTCGCATTTGACTTTGCTTAGCCGCTTTACAAACCGCAGCGCCTGCAGCGCAGATACGGCGGTCAAAAGCCCGCCCTTGCTCTCGGCAATGCCGGAACCAAAGAGCTTGTTGCCTGTTGCGTGAAACGGCGTAAAGTCGCGGTTGTCATACCATGTATCAAGATGGCTTAGGAGCAGTATGTCGCTTGTCCTAGAATCATGATTTGTCAAATGTATCATGTCTCCCACATCAAACTCATGGTAGCGCTGCGAGCTGAATCCCATGCTCTCCAGCCGCTTTGTTATAATGCCGCCCAGCTTGTTGACATCTTCAATATTGTGCACGCTGGAGTTTACGTTTACCATCTGCTCAAGCAGCCTTTCGCTTGCTGCAAGGTGGCTTCGAATGTAGCTGCGCAGCGTGGCCTGCAGCGGCTGCTTTTTTGAAGTCGCCGTCTGGAGGTGCGATTCGCCAAAGTACCGGAATGCCGCAACTTCAAGTATCTTGTTGATGAGCGATTCGTATGTGTAGCCGGCTGCCTTTGCAGCATGCACGTACGAGCCCGAAAGTCCCAGGCTAGCCATCGAGTTCAGCTCCAGAATGTACGGGTTGCCGCTGGCGTCCATTCGAATGTCGGCCCGGCAAAAATCATTCAGTCCGAGCTTGCGGTACGACTCCATGCAGATTTTTTTAATTTCCTTCTCCTGCTGCGGCGTCAGGTCTGCCGGGCAAATCTTTTCAACAGGATGCGACAGTTTGTCCGATGCCGTCTGTATGCGCGACGGATCTCCGTGAAAGTCAAACTCCACTATCGGCAGAATTTCCACATGCGTTCCGTTCCCCAAAAGCCCCACTGCAAATTCCCTCCCAGGAATAAACTGCTCCACCAGTATGTCCTGAGAGTACTGCTTGATCTGCTCGGACACTGCTTTTTTCAGATCCTTCCAGTTGTCTGTTACATGCATGCCCATTGACGTGGATTCCATTTTCGGCTTTACTATTACCGGAAACTCCAGGTCGTCAAACTTGTCGTCCGGAGACGTAAATGTCCAAAAGCCCGGAGTCGGAATGCCGTTCCTTTGAAGCACGATCTTTGTCATTCCCTTGTCCTGCACTACGGCGTGAGCCTCCGGTCCCGATCCGATGTACGGTATTCCAAGCATCTCAAGCATGGCTGGAACATGGGTATAGCGGTTCCGCCCCTGTATTCCGTACGCCATGTTGAATACCATTCCCGGCCTGTCTCCGGCAACCACCCTCGGCATAAAGTCCTTCATCTCGTCGATAAAGTTCATTCCGCCCTCAATTATCTTGACAGTGTGCCCGCCTGCTTCCAGCGCCCTTGCCACCTTTTCTATGGTTCTTGGATTGTAGTGCTCCTTTGTTGCTGCGCCGAATACGTTTATGACGTCGCCTTGGCGTATCAGTTTTTTGTTGTAGACTATTGCAACCTTCAACAGCATGTTGCCGCACTGAGGTTAAATAAATTAATCACATGATGCGCGGCCTGCAAAACGGCTCAGTCCTGTACATAATGCACGACTCAAGAATGGCGCGCAGCCTGCTGTCCGCATATACTGCAGATTAGAAATGATGTCGCATCAAAGTTGGAATATGCGCGCAGATCGCTCTTTTTTGGCGGCAATGCTTGTTATCGCTAGTATAGTTGCAGCGCTGTCCCGCAGGAGGCGCTGATTCCGGACTGAGAGCGCGTCAAAAATTGTTCGGAGATGCAATGCGGCAGAAGTGAAAAATGCGGCCAATATTTTGTGCTCCTGCAGTGCCGCGCCCTCAGTCGCGTTGCTGCCAGGCAGCACGGCACGCTTGCCTGGAATCTGCAGGCTTGGGCAGCGTCATTGCGAGCGCTAAAGGTGCGTCCTGCAAGCATGGCCGGTCCGCGAAAAGACGTCAAGGTAGGAGGCAAAAATTCAGTATGATTTTGAGGTTGTGCATATTCGCGCCCGCAGCGCATGTGCGGGCGCCTTTCGCCATGCTGCAGTTTTGCCTGGTCCTGCCCAGGCAGCAAAAGCCAGGGCGCGTTTTGACCGGATGCTGTTTTGCTGCCGCGTTCAGCTGCACTGCCAAAGGACACTGCAGTCAATGCAATGTCCCAAAATACGAGTCCGGCTGATCAAAGCAGACGAATCGCACCGGTCGGCATAGGCCAAGGCGCATGCGGCCATGCAGTTTCGCTGTATTCATGCCTGCCGCGTCGCTCCGCGCAGGCGGCCCGGCCGGTTGCAAAAATCTGAGTCAGAGAATACCGATGACGGATGCGCCGACTTCATCCAAGCCGAATGCCAAAATTGCAGGCATGCCTTTGCAAGATGCTGCCTGCGCGGCGTTCAGAGCCTGCGGGTTCTGGCATTGCAGCATGCATCACAGGCAAATTGCAAAACAGCGCGGCGCCTGCATCTATGGCATTAGAAATGCGCCTGCACCCTTGCCGGCAGGCGTCTGCGCAAGCCTGCCGTCGGACGGCTTGAATACGGTAGCGGCCGGCGGGGCCTTGTCATTGGCGATGGCATAGGCCTGCGTGCCAGCCTGGTCGCGGTCGGATGCCTCAGTCGATGCTTTCGGCGCGCTGCTCGCATCTGTGTTCTGGCTGCCTGAAGATTCCGGTGCGGAATTGTCATTGCCGCGTGCGCCTGCAGCAGGCGCGGCGCCTTGAGCGTCGCCGCTGCGGCTTGCAGATTTGGAGTCAGCGCCGATGCGGTCTTGATTGGACAAGCTGCCTCCCTGCTCGTCAGTTGAGTGCGGCCCTATTGACTCAGCATACCCAACATGATTGTCTGGAGACGCAGCTATGCCGTTCCCTTCAAGATCCAATACTGCGTCTTCAGCAATGTCAAGCTGCAGGTTATTTATGGCCTGAATCGTAGGCAGCTGGCCTGAAGCAATCGTCATGGTAATGGTCGCAGAATTGCCGGCTTCATAATCATAGGCAGCATCGGTCAGCACATGCTGGTTGGACTCGTCTTCATTGCTGAGGTACAATTTAGTCAGATCGGTCTCAGAGACATCTATTATTTCATCAAATATAATGGTCAGCACTCTCGTAGCTTCCACAAAAGATGCAGATTCAAAGGCAGGTCCTGTAGTGTCTTGCACAGTGACTGTTCGGTCAACCGCGTCAGGAATATTGCCCGCCGCGTCTGCAGGCGCAGTGTATGTTACCGTGTATGTGGCAGCAGTGGACGGATCGACTGTATCGCCGCCGACGGTAGCTGCTGTTGTCGCATATGCTGGATCATTGTCAGATACGGTAGCTCCCTGCTCTGCGTATGAGCCGCCAAGCTCGATTGTGACGGTCGACTGTCCAATTAGTCTGATTACGGGCGCTGTGGTGTCCTCTACGATGACTGTTCTAACAACCGCTGCAGGAATGTTGCCCGCCGCGTCTGCAGAAGCAGTGTATGTTATAGTATAACTTCCCGTACTGCTCGCGTCCACTGTTCCAGACTCGGTTACTGTGCCACTGTAGGCTGGATCATTGTCAGATACGGTAGCTCCCTGCTCTGCGTATGAGCCGCCAAGTTCGACTGTGACGGTCGACGGTCCGTTGAGTGTGATTACAGGCGGTTCGGTGTCGCTCACCGGCACATCCTGTACGCCGCCTTCAATGGCAAGCTGCACCAACTGAATACCGTCGTCATAATAGGAAGCTACTGCCGCATAGGTATGGGCTCCTATTGCAAAGATGTCCACATTCTGGGCGCCATCAAGCAGCAGGGAGCTGTCGTCTCCCAGATGTCCCGCCGGAGCAGGATAGGCAGGATCAGATATGTCGACTAGCTGGAGGCTGTCTTCAGATATGGACACTACTGCCGCATAGGTATGGGCTCCTATTGCAAAGACATCCACGCCGCGGGCATTCTCCAGCAAGAGTACGCTTGGATTGTAGGCATCACTCAGCTGCCCTGCAGCAACAGGGTTGCTGGGATTAGAGATATCTACCAGTTGGAGGCCGTCATCAGATGCAGATGCTACTGCAGCATAGGTGCTTGCTCCCGCTGTAAATACGGCTATGCCAATTGGATCGTCAAGCAGCAGAGATTCTGTATCGCTCAGCTGCCCTGCAGCAACAGGATTGCTGGGATCAGAGACATCGACCAG
>CAYGAM010000093.1:0-7815 GCA_964347915.1 uncultured Nitrosopumilaceae archaeon
CCAGATGGGACAGGATCAGGGGCTTGTCCGGTGGGGGGTTATGGAACAAACTTAAAACTGCAGAAAGGCTATACGCTTGACAGCAGCGCAGAATAGAGAAACGGCAGTATTGTAGTGGCTTCAGCGTGCAGCGTAACTTGCTTTGCGTTCTGCGTTACCTTGCCCCAGGAGACGGCCTCCCTGACCATGGCGCCGCTTAGGCTTCCGTCAAACTCCTGGGCGGTCGTAATGTACACTGCATAGTCCAGCCCGCCGCGGTACTGGTTCCACCAAAGCGTATGGTGCTTTGATATGCCGCCGCCTATCATAAGAGAGCCGGAACGCTTGGCTTTGAATATCATGCCGGACAATATTTCGGCGTCCTTGATAAGATTCAGCGCAAAGTCGCTGTGTTTTTGGACAAAGAGCCATATCTGGCTGCCTACGGCGCCGTCCACAATGCCGGGAACTATTACCGGAATGCCGTTCTTGTATGCCTGGTGCAGAAACGACTCTTCGCCCAGGTTTGCACCTATCATTCTGGTAATGTCCGCGCTGGACATTTCCCTGACTCCGGCATCATACTCTTTTTGCAGAAACTCCTGCATCTTGCTTTCTATGGCAGGCCCGTAGCTCTCCATCGGAACAATGACATTTCCGAGCCTGTGCATGTCCTGGTCCGCAAGCTCGGCGTCGTCCATTGTAAATGATCCCTTTTTGTAGCTGCCAAAGCTTCTTGCGATATCGTGATCCAGCGCGCCGCATGTGGTTATTGCAGCGTCAAACCATTTCCTTTTTATCATGTCCTTTATGATGCCGCGAAGCCCGGTGGACGTTATTGCGGCAACAAACGACAGAAACTTTAGGCACTCGCCGTCTTTTATCATGTCTGCAAGTATGTCTCGTCCTGCCGACATGTTGACAGCTTCAAAGCCTCCGGATTCCGCCATCTCATCAAGTATCGAATTTGCAGTGCTGTTCTCGCCTACTGAAATGTCCTTTACAGGCGGCCCTGCCTCTATCATGCTCTAAAAAACTGCCGTCTTGTATAAAATTCTGTCTTAGGACTAGGCAGCCAATAAAATGCATTGACAAAATGCATTGGCAAAGAAAACAGCCTTAAATAGCTTGCACAAGCTATTATAATAATGCGCCTTGATGTGTTGGCTGTCATTTGCACCGCATCTCTTGTTCTTTTGCTTATTCCCGTACTGGCCTTTTCACAGATAACAGACGGCACCGGGCAGTCAACCGTGCCTGGGAACTTAGTTCCAGAAAACGATGCCGTGCCTGGCCCCGTCGCCGCTGTTGATGCAGCTTTTTACAAGTTTGACGACGGACTGCATTCAAAGATCCAAGATCTCATGCTGGAAGAGCCGCAGGATGGAGACTTTGGAGTCTATGACGGAGAGCGATACTATAACGTCATAATCGTGGTAAGCAGGGATGACGGCGACGGCAGGACCGCCGACGAAGTTGCAAAAGAGAACAAGAATGCAGTTGTCAAAAGGCTTGAAATTTTGGGAGCCCGCGATATTATTGCTGCAGAGTCACTGTCCTTTGTTACGGCATCCATTCCGGTAGCAGACATTCCTGGATTTGCATTGGATGATTCTGTGTACAAGCTTGGCGACGGCGAACAAAATGCAGTGGCAGAACTTGATACTGCAAGACGGACAATAAGAGCAACTGAGAGCGATATGACATCCGCAGTAAACCATGTTTATAACGGAACGGGCGTGGTTGTGGCAGTAGTAGATACAGGCATAAACCACACTTCGATAAACGACAAGGTCATTGATCGCGTATTTTGCAATCCAGACTGCCGCGCACAGATGCCGGCAAACATTGATCGCGGCGATGGCGATTCCTCGCATGGCACCAGGGTGGCTGGAGTAATTGCGGCATCGGGACATGCTTTCAACAATGGCATGGCTCCAGGCGTCAGCCTGCTTGATGCGCAGTTTCGTACAGAACAGTATGATCCTAAATATTCGGATGCGGCAGCGAATATACTTCACGCAATTGATTGGTCGTACACACGCGGCGCAGATGTAATCAATCTCAGTACCGGACTTGGCACATGTTCTATTGGATCAACGTACCTCCTAATCGTAAATGAAGCTGTTGACAAGGGAATGGTTGTAGTAAAGTCTGCCGGAAACGAAGGCTCACTGGATGGGAGTCCAGTATACAAATCAATCACAAATCCAGGCTG
The DNA here is from genome assembly GCA_964347915.1 of uncultured Nitrosopumilaceae archaeon. GTDB lineage: Archaea > Thermoproteota > Nitrososphaeria > Nitrososphaerales > Nitrosopumilaceae > CAYGAM01. Next base: position 2,198 of record CAYGAM010000093.1, read on the forward strand.
CTCGCACAATGCAATAACTGTGGGCGGAGTCAATGATCGCATTTCCGGCATTTTGACAATGTACGTTAACGCAAGCAGAGGACCTACACCAGATGGCAGACTAAAGCCGGATATTGCAGCTCCTGCAGTCAATTTGAATCTGATAGGAGATCATCATACAGGCAACAGAATACTCTCCTCAGCCGGTACGAGTCAGGCTACACCTCAGGTTAGCGCAGCTTCGGCAATGCTTTTGCAGTCGTCGCCGGAACTTAGCCCGTCCGAAATCAAGGCGGCGCTTTTGCTTGGAGCAGACTGGCAGGGGCCCGTACCGTGCACATCAAGCATGTATGAAGTGTCCTCAAGCAGCAACTGCTCTTACAGCAAGAACGCAACCGGCAACGCCGCAAACAATGCAGCTTCGCTCGGAATTCTGAACAATGTGGGATTTGGCATACTTGACGTATCAAAGTCTTTAGAATATATGAACAGAGGCTCAGCCTATGTATCGTCAAGCTATCTTGACAGCGACACTGCGTCAAGGCAGTACACCTTTCGAGTGACCAGCACAGCTGATCCGGTAAAGGTCATACTGACATGGCCGGTGCATCCGCACGGAGGCATCACAGAGCAGATCGGAACGCAGACTGTGCCGATTGCCGATCTTGATTTTACAGTAAGATCACCATTCAATACTGTAGTGGCGCAGGCGCAGTCTGACCGGCAGACAACCGAATTTGCAGTATTTACGCCTGCGCGTACTGGAACATACACCATACACATCACCAGCTCCGGACTAGACTCTCTGAACAAGCCACATCAGGCATTTACTCTTGCAACTACATACGCGCATGATCCGGAACCGGCCACGGCCAATGCCATCCCGAATGCGGATGAAACATCCCACATAGTAAGTCCAGGACAGGAAAAGATAATCCGGATTCATGCGCCCGACCCAGACAGCGACGCAGTCACATTTTTTGTCTCGCGAGATCCATCAAAGGGAACAGTCTCAACAGAGGAGATTATCAGAAAAAACACGGCAAGAATCATCTATACGCCGTATGAAAATTTCACAGGAACGGACACGATTGAGGTAAGGCCTTATGACGGAGAACAAAAAGGCATTCGAGGAGTTGTAACGCTCAGAGGAGAATCCCTTCCAAGAAATGCCCAAACAGACGTACCCCCAAGATCGCACGACGTATTGGACTGGGACACCATGACCGTATCCTCAAATCTCACTGACCGCCCGCACAGCATGAGGTTTGACGGCCCTGGCTATTCTGTATCTGCAATACACCTGGGCTCTGCAAACATGGAGGATGTGGATTTGAGATTGTATACGTCAAGCGGAACATACACAGCTGCAATACCGCCAAGCGGCGCCAGGATGATAGAATTTGCCAGTCCTCTGACCATACGATACGCGGTACTGTCTGCCGATGCAATTGACGAAGAGACGGCATTCAATGCAGATCGGTTCAGCCGCGTGGATGATGTCCGCATGTTCATAGGGTACGTTCCTGCGCCCAGCGCATGCGGCCCGTCTGGATCTGCTTCATGCAACGCGGCCACGTACGAAGTTACGACGGCGCCGAACCTGCAGATACGAGACAATACGGACAGGCAGGATATTCAGAGCACAATCAATGTTCCTGTCGATGGCACGATAACCGGAATATCCGTATCAGTCGACATTGATCATACCTACATTGGCGACCTCAAGGTGAACCTCATGCCTCCGAGCGGCGACATTGTACTGCACAATCGAGAGGGAGAAAGAACCGAAGACATAAAGACTTCGTATGATTCTGCCACAAACGCTGATCTAAGGCGCCTTGTAGGTACAAGCATGATGGGATCCTGGACGCTCGGGGTGGGGGACTATATTGGCGGAGATTCTGGAACTCTTAATGAATGGGGAATAACGTTTACCTATGTTCCTTTAGGCGGCGCTCCGCCGCAGGCTGAAACATTGACCGTATTCTCTGAAGACTTTGAGTCCAGTCTCTCTGGCAACTGGACCGAGAGCGGGGAGAGCGACTGGAGCATAGTTCCCATGGGAAGAAATGCTGTGCCGCACATTCCAGATCGATCTCCTCCAAACAATGTCCTGCATGCCAGCAACTGCGATACGGGATGCACGCTGACTTTGACGCAGTCTTTGGATCTTACGGAATACTCTTCTGCATCTCTTTCGTTTTGGAGATTTGTAGACAGCGGGCATGACGGCAGCGAGCATCTCAAGGTAGAACTGTACGACGGCTCGTCATGGAGTACAGCATTTCACTGGTCTGATGCTCTTGAAAATGACGACGGCCAGTGGCACCTGGAATCATACGATCTTGCATCATACCTTGACGCATCCGACTTTAAGATAAGATTTGCAACGCAGCAGTCGCTTTCGTCAGAAGATGTTCAGATAGACGATGTTCGCATAACCGCCGCGCCGTCCAGGCATGCTACAGCATTCTCTGAAGATTTTGAGACGGGGCTTGACGGATGGACGCAAAGCGGAAGCCGCGACTGGACGGCCAGAACTGCAACCACCGCACTGCCGCAAAGCTCCCCAGGAAACATGGTCGGATATGCCGTAAACTGCGACAGATACTGTACAATCACAGTACCTGTAGACTTGTCAAATTATCACACTGCCACGCTTACGCTTGACAGATATGTGAGCCGGAACCTTGATCGCGGAGAATACCTTTCTGTGAGCTTGCATGACGGCTCGTCATGGAGTACAGCACTTGAATGGAGCTCGTCTACAGGAGATGATGATTCCAGCTGGCATTCAGAATCATACAGCATTCCGTCTGACTATCTTGTGTCTGACATGCAGCTTCGCATAACGGCGCGCAGTAGCCACACAAACGAGATAACAATGGTTGACAATATTCAGATAAGGGGATCTCTGCAGGGCATTCCGAATTACTCTGTTTATGTGGCAGATACGTACGATCGCGAAGTTGTTGTATTTTCTGATACCGGCGAATTTCTTGGCACGCTGGTTGCATCGCGGTCCGGAGGTCTGGGATGGGCGTGGGACATTGATTTTGGGCCTGACGGCAACCTGTATGTCTCAGATTACACATACTCCAAGATACGCCAGTATGACGGCGTTACTGGAACGCCTATGGGCGCATCAGATACAAATGCAGAATGGGCGTCAACATCCGACCGGCCTCGCGGCCTTGTCTGGAAAGACAACATTCTGTACGTAGCAGTCGGCAACGAAGTTGAAAGATTTGCGGACGACGGCCGTTCCCTGGGAATATTTGGAGACATATCATCATCGCCGTCGGCGGGAGCGCCATCCGTAGGCCGGCTGTATGATCTGGCATTCTGCCCCAATGACCAATTGTACGTTGCAGACAATTCCAGAGGACGAATACTCTACTATGACGCATCAGACGGAAGCTACCTTGGAGAGGTGAACGGCACAATCTCTGATCCAATAAATGCAAGGAGGGCGGCCGGATTAGCATGCGGCAATTCTATAATAGGCTCAGGCACAAGCCTGTATCAAAGCGGCGATGACCGAGGCAGCGTGCGTGAAATTAATCCTGCAACATCAACACTGGTGCACCAATTCACATTCTTAGTGGACGATCCATACGGAATGGACATGGACACGCATGGGAATTTGTACATAGCAAACAAGGACGACGACAATATACTGCAGATAGCGCAAAACGGCACTGTATCGGTCTTTGCAGAAGGCTCGCTTGACGACCCGCGCGGGGTGATCGTAGGACCGCAGTATGCAGGAACTGCAAGATCTGAAGGAGCGTCAAGCCGCAGCACAATCAACGACCAAAACGACGAACTTGAAGTCACACTGGCGTATCAGAACGGCACTGTTATTTTGGATCCGATCATTGTCCTGCGAGTACCGTACAATCTAACGGCAACAGCAGCTGATCCTGACGGCGACTCTGTTCTCATAGACGTCACGCATGACGATGAGCTGGATTCGATCATAACATTCGCAGACCATGGAAACGGGACGGCATCAATAGCCCTTGTTCCTGCCCAGAACATTACTGGAACACACTCATTCTGGATAAACGCGTCAGACACGCACGGCAATTATGAGTACGTACCGTACGAGGTGTCCCTGCCGTAAAGATATCGTACGTTGCAGCCGTAGCCGCGGTAATATCTGTCGCAATAGCCGTATCATTGCTGTACGTCCCCAAAGATATTGTCACTGCAAACAACGACTTTGCACTTGAATTTTACAAGCTGGCTTCAGAGAAAGACGGCAACATAGCCTTCTCTCCTATTGGCATGTATACTGCATTATCTATGCTGCGTGAAGGCGCCAGAGAGAATACGGCAGCCGAGCTGCAGCAGGCCATTTGGCTTGAACCCGATGCAGGCTTGCGATCCGAAAAGGCTGCCAAACTAATGTCCTCGCTTAACCGCTATGACGAATACTCTGCGCTGCGCCTGGCAAACTCTGTATGGCTCGCAGACGGATTTGAACCGTCCGATTCTTATGCAGATATCATACGCGGCGCATACCATGCAGATATTGGAAGCGTTGATTTTGCAGATCCAGACGACGCCGTACCAATGATAAATGCCTGGGCGTCAAATAAAACAAACGGAAAGATATCAAACGTCCTGGCGCATGAACCGAGCGCTAGCGAGACATCGTCAGTTCTAATAAATGCGGCCTACTTTAAGGGAATGTGGGCAACGGCGTTTTCAAATCCGTATGAAGATAATTTTTGGCCGGACGCTGATAAAAGAGTGACTGCTGAATTCATAGCTACGTATGGAATCTTCAACTACACAAGCCAGGACGGCGTACGGGCAGTCAAGCTGCCGTACAAGGAAGATGGACTCTATCTGGTTCTAATATGGCCTGGCGAGAGAAACAGAATGCACTGGCTGGAGTCGATTATTTCGACAGAAATGCTGCAAGAGTGGCAGAACAATGCGGCGCCAACCGAATTCAACTTCATGATGCCCAAATTTGAGATAACGACGGGCTATGATCTTATTCCCGCATTGAAGGCTATGGGCATTCGGGATGCCTTTGATCCTGAAGAAGCAGATCTTTCAATAATGGCAGATCTCTCTGCAACTCCTGGCAGTCTATATGTGGACAAAGCAATCCATGAAGCATTTGTCGATGTAAGCGAAGACGGCGTGAAGGCGCATCTCGGCCTGCCGTCTGTGATTGATGAAGAGGGATTTGGCATACGATCTGTCGTGGTAAATCATCCTTTCATATTTCTTATACAGGACGAAAGCGGAACAATACTGTTCATGGGAAGAATGTCTGATCCGCCATGAGCGTACAACATCGCAGGAAGCATTGCAATGCGGGAATTCTATGCAGATGCGGCAAAGCAAGCCGGCCTTGCGTGCCGCGAATGGAAATCGTCATGCCTTTTGAGGATGCGGATGGCAGATCTATTCTTGGACGCGCGTGCGTTTTGGGCGCTTGCGGATGACTGCAGCCTTCAATCAAACTCATGAAAAAGGCAAGAAAAAAAAGAGCGCAGAAATCAGCATGGACAAGAAGCACGCGACATGCGTTATGAATGTCAAGAAAAGCATCCTGGAACAGTAGATGAAAATGTACTTTTCGGGACAGTTGGCTTTGAAGTGATGATATA
>CAYGAM010000094.1:0-6274 GCA_964347915.1 uncultured Nitrosopumilaceae archaeon
AATTCCATTCCAAGACAATCAACTGCGTCGTATAACATCTCAAATGCGCGGCTGCTGGGATGCATCTCGTATTCTTGCAAGCCTTTTTTGGGCCTCATTAAGACAAGCAGGAATACTGCCACTTATAGATCTTTTGGACACTGGACATGTCATTACTTCAAAGCCAACTGTCCTGAAACTCGTACATTTTCATCTACTGATAAAGGACAAATCAGACAAATTTACCATGCTGCACGAAACAATGCGTGAAATATACCATAATGCGAAAATGAAGAGAAAAAAGTCGTATGATGAACCGGATATCGACACAAAACCCATGGAAAACGCGGTGCTGGCAGTGGTGTCCAGGCCCAGAGAGCTGGACGAGGGCAAGATTGCCACCAAACTGGAGAATGCTGTGCCGAATCTGTTCACATTTGTCAATCATCCAGGCATGGAGCCTACCAATAACGTGGCCGAGCAGGTAGTGCGCTCACTGGTCATTCATCGCAAGGTGCAGTACCGCCTGGTTTCGCTGAAAGGCATGGAGACATACTCGATCCTTATGACATGCATGCTGACCTGGAAAAGGCAGGGATCGGACGTAACAAAGATGCTGCGAAAGGCCCTGACTGCCTCTTAGCGGCTTGGGAATATGCCTGGTGCATTTCCCTGCATGGCGCAGCCCGAATGCCGGACGTAAATGGTCCTTGACGACTTAGTGAATGTGCCACGCGCATTGTCTGCATCAAGAGTCGACCTAAACTGTTACGACTTGTTCGTGCTTATGCTTTTAATATGAGAAATGGTGATAATATGCCGGTGGGTAAAGTCTATTGAGCAATCAGTAGGATCTTGGCCGAACCGATGATGCCTGTTTGGACAGGCTGGGAGAAGTAGGTCAAGAGTCACCATTTTATCTCATCATTCCAATCCCATTTTTCGCGGTACTTTAGTTTGTCACTGTACGCATCGTAAAACGTCGCATCCTTATGAACAAGAAATCTCTGGGTCGCACTTGCAATATAATCTGCAACTTGGAGCATAGGAACACCTCTTGAATCTTCATGGTGAATATCTGCAGTAAAACCTGCCTTCCAATTTTTTTGCCTTATTCTGTCATGAATTTTATTTTCACAATACTCGTTAAATGAATCCCTTGCATTCTTTGCTAGACTTCTGTCTATGGTAAATCTAATTGAGTTATCATGATCATATGATTGAATATAGTCTTCAATCAAATGAGTAGTTATTGCGTCTATTACGGCATGCCTATAAAACCTACAGGGATCTTCTTTGAGGCTTGGTTTTACCGAGTCTTTGCTGACGCAAAAAACTCCCAGCTTGATATCCAGTTTGCTGATGGTCTTTAAGAACTTCTTTCTAACTTTGTCAGAGTTTGCTGAAAATTTGAATTCGGAAATCTTCTTTTTACTCCCGGCGTTAACGTTTTTCAAAGCACGTTGTATCGCCTTGTCCTCTTTTGCTGATGATCTGTCTACCGTAAATGCATAGCCAATGGTAAAAAATTGTGAAGCCCTGTCAGTAAATCCAACATCTCCTGACTCATCAACGTAAACCGAAACATGTGGCATTTCTAGACAACATCTAACAAAAAAAGGGACATAAAAAACCGGCTATTGTTGCAGCTTTTGCATAATCTTGCCTGAAATTCGGAACCTGGCAAAAAATCACCAATATTGCAGACGGAATCTTCCCTGCTCTGCCAGATGCATTGCAGACATGTGAAACCGTGCCGGATGCCTTTTGCGGCAGGCCCGGTACGGCACTCCTAGAACCCAAAGTCTGGAAGGTACGGCACCGCGTACATCATCGCCATAGTGCACCTGTGATCATTCCGGTAAACAGCGAGTGCCGTATCGTAAAATAGTTGATCTTGGATAGTATGACCCCCATGCACGCGACCGCCGTGACTATGAGCAGCTCTGATAGTCTGGCCGGATCCGCGGACACTGCTATATTCACGGGAAGCCCGCCTGCATTGGACAGCAGGCCCTCCCCCAGCGTAGCTGCCAGCCTGTCTGATACCGTCATCATCATGACCATCGGTATGGGGCCCACGAGTGCCGTGACAAGCGATGTGCGCAGCGACGAGATCATTTCCCTGCGCGCCTCATGATACTGCGCTATCCGTAACAGTTTAGGTCGGCTCTTGATGCAAGATTGCCATAGGCACATCTATTGATCGTTAAGCAGCCTTGAAGTCAGGCATCTGGGATGGCACTGGATATAGCTTGTTCCACAACTGTGATTCTGGGCTCATAAGCAAGACTGCTTTGCCAAACACACTGCAGGAGCATCGCGAGGCATGACGAGAATCCGTACATTTTATTTCTGATGCCCGGCAGCCCAGTCTCAGCCAATCTTTCCAAATGCGATCTCCAAACTGCTGAAGAACACGCAGCAACTCGCAAAGAATGATCTTTGAATATTCGGATCATTCATGCAATTGATCTGCGCTGCAAAAACCGATTAGCCGCAAAACTAAGAATATTTCAATGCTGGAATACTGCCTATTGGCATTCTGCCAGGCATTGCTACAAAGTATTTATAATTTTACTGTGATGCTACCTTATGGAATCTAATGCTTCTTATGATGCATCCATGCAACAGGACAAGCCAGCCTGCAGTCCCGCACTGAGCGTGCAAATCCAAGACTTTGGCCCGATTTCCAAGGCCGACATTGCATTGAAGCCGCTTACCGTATTTATTGGACCCAATAATTCCGGCAAATCATGCGCTGCGCGCCTGGTTCATTCTATCGTAGAGACAGAAATCGATCTGCTCAATCCTGCAAACCAGGCCTATATAGGACATAAGCATGATCCTAACTTGAGAGAGCAGATTATAGAAATGGCAGCAAGAAGCATGGATTATTTTGTTATTCCTTCCGACACCACTTCAAAACTCATCAAGCACACATTGCTGGATCTAAAAAACTTGGCTCTTCAAAACATTCAAAGAAGCTTTTCTTCGCGTCATAAAGATTTGATTCGCATAGGAACTAAAAAATCTGTTCTAAAAATTAATACTAATATTGCATCCAGCAGATTATCGTTTTCAGCAGATCAATCCAGACTAGCTGCTGATCCGCGTCCAGTCCTGGAGACAAAAGTAATTTTTAATCCGAATCTGGCAAAAACTATCGGCCATGACGACAGGTATGTGTATGTAGACACATTTTCGCTGCCGCTAGCGCACACGCAGGCATTTCTTGTGCAGGCCATACTGCACGGCTTGCAGCAGCACCTTCAAAAAAATACACTTGCCAACTCTTTTTATCTTCCTGATGACCGTTCTGGCATATTACGCAATCTCAGGGGACTATCTGCCGGCGCACTACGAACTAGCGACTATGCAGGCCTGAAAAACCTTGACGTTTCTAAGCTGCTGAGCATTACAGCAGACTTTATTGCCAATTTTCTGCACATACCAGAAAAGCCTGGCCCGTTTTCTGACATTGCAGACGACATTGAAGAAAAGATACTCGGGGGCAGAATAGAAATCAAACCAAACAAGCGCCAGCCAGTACCGTCAATAGTTTACAACTATGGGGGCAAAAACATTCCACTTCACCGTGCGTCATCCATGGTATCTGAGTTGGCTCCGCTTGTTCTGTACATAAGATATGCAATAAAAGATAAAAACAGCCTACTTGTGATTGAAGAGCCGGAATCCCATCTGCACCCTGGCAGCCAGAGGCTGCTTGCCAGAATGCTTGCCAGGCTTGTCAGGCGCGGCCTGCATGTAATAATTACAACTCACAGTCCATTTATACTGGAACAGCTCAGCAACCTTGTTATGTTCGGAAGCGCGTCATCACCCCATAAAACCAACTTGACTGACCTGGGTGAGAATGAGTATCTTGCTATTGATGAAACTGCAGTATATGCATTTAGTCGTGACGGCTCCGCTGGAATCACTGTCAGTAATGTTAAAGTATCAGAAGAGGGCATTCCGCAAGAAGAATTTATTAAAGTCAGCCAAGAAATGTATGGCGAATCATTAAAGATTCAAGGCTATGCCATAGATGATAATTGATGAAATAATTTCCAAATATCCAAATGCCGTCTGCCAATGCTCGGAACGCAAGTGCAAAGCCAACTTTGATAGATTTTCTCACCATGCTGTCCTAAAGGGAGAAAAACTAACGCCCAATGAAGCAATATGCGACTGCATAGTATTTGAGAATGGCAAGAAAGTCTGGATTTATTTGATCGAATTAAAAAGCAGATCATTGAAGCCAAATTCCATCAAGAAAAAGTTCTGCAATGGAGCCTTCAAAGCTCAATCGATACTGAATGAATGCGGCTATTTTGGCGAATATGGCTTTTCCATAATACTCTTAGCTAAAAGTTATTCAAATGCTCATGTGCACACTCGGTTAAAGGCCGCTCAAATTCCTGCCGGTTTGCATTCATATCCGATAATGCTTGGCAGCTGCGGAGACAAATTGCATGATCTTAGATATCATAATGCTAATGCTCTTGCCACTAAATAGACGCCGCAGGATTTGATCATCGCTATCCGCAAACTCCATTTGGATAGTCTGCTCCGCGAACATGCCTGAATGTGTAAAAAACGGCCAAGATTTTTGTGCTTGAAATGGCGGTCATGGAACAGGCTTCATTTGGAAAAAATCTTTTATTGGCTATGATACGCAATGGTGGCATGAAGCAGTTCCTTCTAGTAGCCCTTGTGCCTGCGCTGCTGTACTTTGCTGCAGCAGATGCAGCTGCTCTTGAAGAGCCTGCCGCAATGATGCCGCTGGGAGACAGCCTGGGCCTTGCAAAGACTGTACTCTCATTGCATGCGCCTCCAGACAACGAGCATCTATGGGGCACGATATCAGGAACGGTGCACAATCATGCCGCAGGCTATCCTGTTATAATTCAAATATACGATAACAGCGGCAATGCAGTACACTTTGCCCAGGTCGGCATGGACGAGTCTGGATCATTCGAGTACGTGTTTCGAGTCGGGTACGTGGAAGACGGCATAGGCACCAACATTTTCGAGGGAGACTACAATGTCATCGTATCAGGAGTGGTGCGTCTTGATGCGCAGAGCCAGAATGTCATGGCATGATGCCATTGTACAGCATACAGCATTCCCAGACTGCCTGCATTCCAATTCAAACGCCTTGCAGGATCCATTCCGTCCTAAATTAACGGCTCCATGCAATGAAAGCATCAACATTGGAAATGTTACAATCTAAAATCCGCGCAAGCCTGCAGGGCGGGCAATCTCCGGATGCTGCTTTCTATAATTTATCTGGGAGAGCAGTTCCTCCTTGTCCTGCGGAAGCGTGCCGCCGATAGGATATGCGTTTGAGCCGTGATTTGCGCGGAATATCATCTCATTCTTTGCATCAATTTGTCGTACCAGTCCTTCAAGTTCTTCCAGCGCTTCGGCGTCCGATATCGGTATAAACGGCTCGCCAAATTTTGTAAGAAATTCTTCCTTTATTCCTGAATCAAGGTGCAGCGTAAGAGCGCCTACATAATGCGGAGACGATTCGCTTATCACTCTGGCCGTTCCGGCAATATGCTCCCTTGAATATTTTCTGCTGCCAAGCCCTAAAATGATCATGCACGACATCACATACCCGGCGCTCTTTGCCTTTTTGACGGAACGAATTATCGTCTCTGCCAGCGCGCCCTTTGTAACCTTTCGCAGTATGATATCAGAACCACTCTCAATTCCCAGGTACAGCATGTCAAGTCCAGCGCTCTTCATATCCTGCAGCTCCTGCAAACTTTTCTTGAGAATGTTCATAGGCATGGCATAGCATGATATTCTCTCAAGCGCGGGAAACTGCTCGCGCACATACCTTGTTATGCGCATCATATATTCCGTAGACAAGTTTAGCGCATCGCCGTCGGCAAGAAAGACCCTCTTTGTATCCGGCGCGAGCCTTGCCATAAGATCAATCTCCGCCTTTACATCCTTCCATGGCCGCTCCTCATACTCTTTGGAGCGGTACATGTCGCAGAATGAGCACTGGTTAAAGGAGCAGCCCAGCGTAACCTGAAATATGAGCGATCTGCCCTCTGAAGGCGGTCTGTACAGGGGATAGTCATAATTCAGCATACCGTACAGTCAGATGCCATTCATATAATTTAGTTGCCTGCCTGCCGTATCAGGCACGATCATAAATGAATAAAAAACGAGCAAATCCTGACAGAATAGGCGGGCCGGTGATTTAGTGGTATAATGTCGCGTTCGCAACGCGAATGTCGGGGGTTCAATTCCCCCCCGGTCCACTACTTTC
>CAYGAM010000094.1:6374-7662 GCA_964347915.1 uncultured Nitrosopumilaceae archaeon
GGCAAGACCTGCTGCAAAAGAAACAAAAACATTGCGGCACGCAGCATGTCCAAAGCGCAAATATTCGCACGCGCATTGTCTCATTACCCTCTTGCTCGTCATTTTTTGAGGCGTTCCTGGCGATTCATATTTCAAATAACAGCTGCTGACAAGCATACTTCCAGGACAGACTGACAACTGCAGTTGGAGGCTGATTCCTTATTTCATCATACCGCAGTCGTCATTTCGGGAGCGGTGGGGATGCCGTGGTTGGGCCTTGACATCTTTGGTCGGAGCACAACGCGCTACGTTGTTCTATGCTCCAGATTAAAAGTAATGTCGCATTGCACTGAAAATAAAGGCGCGGATCGTGATTTTTCAACGGCAGTAGTTGTGAACGGAAGTATGGCATTTGGTTATGAGCCCATGACGAACCACACCAGCAGAATTTCCTTGGCACCCTTGCCTGTATTTTTGTATCCGAATCGTCTCATTTTCCATTCAAGCTGACGGATTCTGCAAGGGCAGGCGCGGATGCCTGCCGTTATTCTTCGTACGAAATCGCCTCTTTGCGGCGCTTTTGTTCTGCGACTGCCTGCATTACGTGCTCCCTTGCAACAACTTTTTCATTGCTGATTATGCTTCTTCGCAAGGCAGCCTCGCATATTTGAGCGATGTCAGCAGCTGAATAGCCCCTTGTTTTTCTGACCAGCTGATCCAGTGCAATGTCTCTGCTTCGTCTCATGACCCCAAGGTATTTTTCAAACAACTTCCGCCTTCTTTTGGCGTCCGGCAGATCAAAATAGATAACATCATCAAACCTTCGCCATACTGCCACATCCAGCAGATGCTGGTGGTTTGTTGCAGCAATGATGATGCTTTTTCCTTCAAAATTGTCCAGCATTTGCATAAAGTTGCCTACAACGCGCTTGATCTCGCCGTGCTCATGCGGATCGTCCCGTTTTTTCCCGACAATATCAAATTCATCAAACAAAACGACAAACCTGCCGCTCTTTATGAAATCAAAGACTTTTCTAAGATTGGTGGCAGTTTCGCCAAGATAGGAAGAAATCAGCGAATCAAACATGACATGAACCAGCGGATATTTGATTACACTGCTGACTACCCTAGCGCTCAGCGTCTTTCCTGTTCCAGGAGGACCGCAGAGGAGAATTCTGTTCGTCGGCCTCAATCCATAGGAAAGCAGCTTTTCTGCAGCTCTGTTTTCTGCAACAACATACTCTAATCTTTCCCTTGTCTTATCTGCAACAATCAGGTCACTAAAACTGTGATACCGTTCATAGATTTG
>CAYGAM010000095.1:0-7546 GCA_964347915.1 uncultured Nitrosopumilaceae archaeon
TGTGTTTTTAGGACTGTCCGGCAACAATTGTAAAGAACTTTTCTGCGTCACTATATATCGCATTTAGGTAATGTAGAATTAGCCAGAAAACAGGAATGCAAACTCGTTTCACAATCTTCCAGAGGATAAGCTGGCCATAATACTGGACGGCTTTTACTTGAGACATCTCAAAGACGATGAACTTTGAGGAGTACCTGAGAGCAGTTTATGAAGAGGACGATTTGATACCGGAAGAAGTATTGGATGTCATTGAGTGGGAGAAGAGCAACGACATAAGGCCGTTCTATACTAGAGAAGAGATCCTGAAAAATCCAGACAGGGAGGGCTGACTGAGACACAGTATGCCTACCTCAGCGAAATGTGCTGAAGATCAAGCATCAGCAAAAACAAGCGCAATTGAAATGAGATTCAAATCGTACCGAATGACAAAGCATCAATGACCATTTTGAGTGCATCTCAGATGCACGCAAGAATTTGCCTCTCCTGCCTTGCTCTTACACAAACCGGCTCATTTAGGCACAAAAACGCATCAAGCGCTCAGATTTATGACATGACGCAAGCCGCGCCGCACCAAGCGCATATTTGCAAAAACCAATGCCTCTGCATCTACTGTCTGCATCATGCCGTACAATGTCCCCAAACTGACGCGCCTGCGCCGCCAGCCTATGCCGCAAGCTCGCGTATTCTGTCATTGATTCGCTCAATCTCGCGGCCGGGATTCCTCCACCAGTTTCGGCTCCAAATTCTCTCAATCTTCCAGCCTTTTCCCTCAAGGAACATCTGCCGCATGACATCGCGCTCCTTGACGCTTTTTGCGGAATGAAACGTAGCGCCGTCGCACTCTATTCCAAGAATGTATCTGGTCTCATCATGAGGATGAACTACTGCCAGGTCTATCCTGTATCCGGATTCTCCTATCTGCGTCATGACTTTGTGCCCGTACTGCGTTAATTTTTCATGAACTTGCTGCTCAAAGTCGGAATCAAACATCATGTTCTTGGACTTGCTTACCCGCCGCATGTCCGGATTGACTTTGTGCAGTACCTGCTTTTGCCCTTCCTTGTTGCGGGCGTCTGTCATCTTTGCATATTCCAGGAATTGCCGAAACCGCAGAGGGCCGATATTGGTAAACGCGGCTTTGATATCCAACGGATCAATCGAAGATACGACTGCCATCTCTCTTTTTGCCCTTGTAATTGCGACATTGAGCCTGTTTTCGCCGCCCTTTTTGTTGATGGTGCCGTACCTGTTGGCAAAGTTTCCTTCGGGGTCTTTTGCATATCCTATGGAGAATATGATAACGTCGCGCTCGTCTCCCTGGACATTCTCAATATTCTTGACAAACAACGAGTTGTTTTTCTGTCCGTCGGCATGGGCGCCGTCGTGCATCCTTGAAAATTCGGGATCAGAGTCAATCCTCTTGTCAATAATATCCTTGATCAACTCCTGCTGCTTTTCATTAAACGTTATGACGCCGATTGACGGATATTTCTGCGCCTTGGAAAAGCCTGCGTCCCAGACGCATTTTATCTCATCGACTACTCGGACAGCTTCGACGTGGTTTTGGTTTTTTGACCACACTCCGTTGCAGCGTATCCATCGAATCGGCGGACTGGCCGGAAAACTAATCGTATTGGGCGCAACATTGAGCAGCCCCTCGTAAAACGCATGATTTGAAAAGCTGATCAGCTCCTGGTACAGCGAGCGGTAGTGCCATGACAGGTTGCTTGTTGTATAGTTTACCCTTGCCAGTTCCAGCAGGCTCTTTTCTTCCGCAATCTGCTCGTCCTCCTCGTCTGCTTCATCCTCTCTGATTTGAAAGAGGTCAAACGGCGGAAGCTGCTTTTCGTCTCCTGCTATTACGACCCTGTCTGCGCGATACAGAAACGGTATTGCCCGCTCCACTGCAAGCTGGCTTGCCTCGTCTACGACAACCAGATCAAACAGTCTTCTTTCCAGCGGAAACACCTTGGAGACAGACTCGGGCGAGGCCAGCCAGCATGGGGCAATCTTAAACATGAGGGACGGATAGTTTTGAAACAGCGCTCTTACCGGCTTTACCTTTCGCTTTCTTTTAAGTTCGCGAGACAGCTCCTTCCACGCCTTGCCTTCATAGGTTCTTGGCCGATAGATCTGCTGAAGATCGACTGCGCTTTCTATGTCGTGCTGAATCTTTGCCTTTACTGCGTCGCGTTTTTTAACCAAAAGCTTTGCAAGATCCCTCTTGTGATTCTGATAGTTTGATATCGGATCGCCCTTTAAAATCGGACTTGACTGCTCAATCTCTGACAGCCAGTGCGTGTAGATTTCCTGCTTGATTCTTTCATGCCAGTCGTCGCCAATGCCGAATCTGCTCATTGCGTGGTTTAGCATCTGAAAGACAGTATCATCGTACCCGCCCTTCTTTTTGTCCAGCTCCTGCATGGCGTCAAATTCTGCCAATGATTCGTACATTTGCGACAAATAGGACTGGAGAGATTCGGGATCAGACGCCATGGCGGCAAGCTCCTTTTGCTTCTCATCCTCAAAGAACTCTAGCAGCTCTGGGAATGATTCCCAGAATTTTGCGCCTTTCTTGACGCCGGCCATATTGTCTGATACAAGCTCGTCTGTTGCCTTTGCGCCGAGAATGCCGTAAATTGTGCGAGACAGCCTCCTGTCTGCCTCGTCAAGCGATTTAAAGTTGGACAGGTATTTTTTGCACAAGCTCTGGAGGTCAAGCTGCTCTTTTGCGCTGCCTGCCAGCATGCACTTTGGGGCGGTTTGCGCCAGCTCTCCCAGGACCCTCTCCAGATCGCTTTTGGATGCCGCATCAATTTCTGCCGCATTTCTTAGTCCCTGCCATGCCGCATCAAATACTTCAAGCGATCTGAGCATTGCAGACAGACGCCGCACGAGCAGTTTTGAGTCATGAATCATGGACAGAATTTTTTCATGCGTCTGATTGTCCATTATGTCAAACTTGTCTGAGAGCATCCTCCAAAATTCTACGCCGTTCTTGACGTCTTCAAAGTTGTCGTACACAAACTGATCCGTCACTTTTTCATGCAGAATCTCCTCGATCTCTTTTGCGGCCTTTTTTCTTTCCCTTTTCAAAAATCCGGAATCGTTGCGGTACGCGTCAAACAGATAGCGCAGCCGGGCTTGCTCCTTTGCGCTGCCTGCAAGCTTGCAGCGAGGCGCAAGCTCGATCATTCTCTGGAGCTTTTGCTTTGCCGCGTTTCTTGATGCGGCGCTGGAATTGGAAATGTGCGCCCTTCCAAACCACGCGGTGCCGATTCCTTTGAGGCTGTCACGAATGCCTGACAGGCGGGATTTCAGCTCCTCGGTACTGTATATCATGGATGCAAGCTTTTTCTGCTCCCTGTGGCCTAGAGAGTCAAGTACGTCTGGAAATATTTTCCAAAAGCTTACTCCGTTTCTGACGCGCGCCTCATTCTCAGATACGAACTTGTCTGTCGCCTTTGCTCCCAGAATCTTTTCAATCTCTTTTGCAGCCTTTTTTCTTTCCCGCTTGAAGACTCCGGAATCGCTGCTGTACGCTTCAAACTGTTCCAGCAGCTCGCGCTGCATCGCACTGCTGTATGTCAGCAGGCAGTCTGGCAGCAGGCCAATCAGGCTGTCAATCTTGGTGATTGCATCTTGCGTCCTTGTACGGTCAAAAGCGGCAAAGTCTTCCTTTCGCGACCATGCTGCGTCAAACTCTTCAAGGGACTTTTTCATGTCTGCCAGGCGCAACGCAAGGGAATCGACATCGCGCGTCATTGATATCAGGCTTTGCTGCGCCCTGTCGTCAAAGACACCAAGCAAAATTGGAAATATCTCCCAAAATTCTGCGCCCTTGCCTATGCCGTCAGAGTTATCTGACACGAATTGAAAGGTTGTCTCTGTCTTTAGAATCTCGCTTATGCCGCGTGCGAGCTTTTGATCCTGCTTTTTTAGCGATGCAAAATTTCCTGCATATTCGTCAAACGCTGCTGCCAGCTCTGACTGCTTTTCTGCGCTGCCTGCCAGCGTGCATCCGGATGCCAGAGAAATCAGATTCTGCAGGAGCAGATCCAGCTTTTTCTTCTCCATTATGCCCATGCGCTCAAAGCTCTTTCTTCCAGACCATGGAAAGCTGCTGCTTTCAAACTTTTTAAAAAAAGGTGCAACATCGTTTATTTTCTGAAGGAACGGCTCAAGGTTCGGCCACTTGATGTCAAATCCGATTGACTTGAGATCCAAGACAGGCCTGTATCTGCCGTCCGCCTTTGAGTACAGATCGTGCACGGATATGCCTCCAAAATGCTTCCGTCCAAGCGCCCTCCCAAAATCATCCAGGTACTCGGTGTGCTCGTCAATGCGGCCTGCAATGCGGTACACTGCCGTGCCGGCGTCCAGCCTATGCGCCGGAGTCTCTTCAATCAAATCATACATCTGCTCGTACATTCTGGTTCTGTCGTCAAGCTCCTTTTCCAAAAATACGGCATATCGGCCAATGTCTGCTTTGTCCAGCCTCTGCTTGACTACCTCAAGCGCAGCTCTTTTTTGGCACACCACAAGAATTTTTTTGTTGTTGGTTAATGCATCTGATATCAGATTGACTATGACCTGGGATTTTCCCGTGCCCGGAGGGCCGCGAACTACCGACAGATCAGCTAATTTGGACTCTAGAATCACCTTGTCCTGGCTGGAATCGCTTGGCAGAATCGTATTCAGCTCTGCATTCGGTATCCGATTCACGTTAATTTCGGTACGGCCTAAATACTGCTGCTTTTTGTCCGGATCATCAACGCCTATGATTTTGCCTATGACGCCCACATCCAGGCTGGAGGCGTCCTTTATCATTCCGTTATAGTCGTCGTATATCTTGTTGTCAGCCTGGGGAAAATTTCCAATTACTGCGTGGCTGACAAGATGAAAAGGCTGCGTTTCCAGTTTCTCAATATCGTCCCTGCCAAGAGGCTCAATGGGCTGAATCAAAGGTTCGTTTCTTTTCTTGTTGATTCGCACCAGCGTTCCCATCCACCTGCTCATTTCTTCAAACAGACGCTCTTCCATGTCTCCGCCTGCATAGCTTACGGTGTTTTCGATCAGCTCGTCAAACTGCTCTGCATAGTCTTCCGGGATATTGTACCCTGCCCTTTTTCTAAGCGCCGCTATCAGGGCGCCGTTGATGATTGGCCGCTTGTCTTCAAAGTTTATGAACCATCCGCTGTTCTTTGCCTGCTGTATGTGGATGAGAGAGACTGGAAACAGAGCCAGAGGCCCCCTGACGTAAAAATCAGAGTCAATGTGACCCTGTAGAAACGGAAATCCCAAATAGCCTGTCTGCTGGCCGGTCTCTTCCTCGATCTGCCTCAGGTTTCTATTCAGGGTCTTTAGCTTTCCCCTGGCAGAGTCGGCGTCGTCATCTGTGACGGTATCCGAAAGGATGTTCTGAGATGCGCCGTTTTTTCTGCCGCTTATTATTGCACTGACGTTTTTGACGGCTTTTGAGACGATTTTTTTTGAGATGAGCGGCTTGAACTCGTCAAGAGCAGTCAGATCAAAATTGTGCCTTGCGTAAATTTTTTTGAGCATGACGGAGCGGTTTCTCTGCGTTACCTGCAAAAGCCTGTCCTTGTAGTATTCATAGTTTTTGATCAGCTTGTCCACCTGCTCTTGCCGGTCCTGGCCGCTTTTTCTGGGCCGCCTTTTGTATCTTGACGAGTCTATTGCCATCTTTGAAACGATGCTTTGCGCTGTTTTAAAAGATGATCCCTGCCCAGCTAAGCGAAATGCACTCTTGATTGGCAGCATATCGGGCTCTGGAAGTTCGGGCGTGAGTTTTGCCGCTTCGGAGGGGGCTCCCGTGCAGATCCGTGCCTGAAATCTAGTACAGCTTTCAGTGACCGATTTGTTACGTTTTTAGATATTTATGGTGATTCATGTCACAATCTGGAATTGCCGTTGTATTTTTAAGACTGTCCGGCAATAATCATAAAGAATTTTTCTGCGTCGCTATATCCCCACTTTGAACAAATCATCCAAAGGCTAAACAGCTTTAATCGTCAGCATTCTGCGCATTCATGCCGGATTTTTCGCAATGCATGTGGGTTTTTGGCGTCAGACACGGGCATGACAGTTATTTTGTAATTAATTATTCTGGACGCAATATTTGTTGTAATCGGACGCATCGTACGTACCGTACGTACCGTACGGCATGAAATTCATAACTGCATGCAGATTCATGCTTGATTGCCAAATGCAAGTGATACTGTGCATGACAGTCCCAAGTTTTCATCCTCTCCGGATGAGCCTCCAATCAACGGATCACAGTATCCTGTTGTCTGGCTGCAACTTGATTGAAAGACGGCATCGTCTGTAACATATGTGATCTCGCCAACCTGTACATCATGTGCTATCTGCCTTATGCTGTGTTTGATATGGGGCATGGTCTTGTTTTCTGCATTTACCTCTACTCCAAGCATTCCTGTAGACGGATTGATTCCCATGCCCAGTATGGGCAGCCCACTTTGTGCAAGTCTTAGCATGACATTCTGCATTTTTTTCTCCTCCTCTGCCGAAACTTCTACTACCGGTATAGGCGGAGACAATTCATCCAATTTTGCCATAAGTCGATTTATGGTTGCGTTGTTGACTTCAATTACGTCCCGCACATATTCATTGGACGAAAATTTCTCCAATTGCTTATTTTGAACCTCCAATTCAAAAACAACAAACCCAATCTTGTCTATCTGTTCCTCAATCTCGTCCCTGCTCAAGGCGGTTTCATTCACCGTTGCTGCATCTTGAACATCATCTTCCACGCATGGTGTCTCTGGTGCAACCACAATTCCTATTGGGAATGCAAACAATATGGTCAATAATGGAATTAGCAGTACCGTCATGTTGATTTTTGTCTGCATTAGATCCCACCTATCAATATAATGGTGGTGTGTTATATGGGGTGTTGTCACGCATGACGACGAATTGGATTCGATCATAGCATTCGCAGACCACGGAAACGGGACGGCATCAATAGCTCTCGTTCCTGCCCAGAACATTACTGGAATACACACATTCTGGATAAATGCTTCAGACGCGCACGGCAACTACGAGTACGTACCGTACGGGGTGTCCCTGCCGTAAAGACTTCATACATTGCAGGAGCAATATCTGCCGCTGTCGCTGTTGCAGTAGCCGTATCATTGCTGTACATGTCCGCTGCGCCGGATCAGGCGCATGTGACTTCTAGAGATTGCAATCAGCATTTTCAGGCCGTCCAGGTAATGTCTCCAGAGAATGATTGGGGGTGCGTGACTGCTCCTGCAGCATGGATTCTGAAACATAGAGGATGGTCTGTACTGGACGAGCATTCAAAGGCGTACGAAGGGTATCAAAATCCCGAACTGGATCGCCTCATCGATATTGCCAAGTCCGGAAGCGGGCCTTCAAGTCCTAGAGCAGAGTACGTGGCTAGAGAACTCAAGCAGGAGCTCACTACTGCATTTAGGTATTATGATCCTGCAAGTCTGTTCCATAACCGTGCCTAGAACCGTTTACGCTCAACAATTTGATC
>CAYGAM010000096.1:0-7534 GCA_964347915.1 uncultured Nitrosopumilaceae archaeon
TGTGCCCGCATTCAGAGTTGCGTATGCAAAGGCTGGCCCTGTGGCATCAGTTACCACTACCGTCCTAAAGGCGGTATCAAGTACGCCGCATCTTTTGGAAGCCGTATACTTGATTTTGTATGTGTCAGGCTCGGATGTGTCAATCCTGCTGGCATTGCTGGCAACGGCCGCGCCGTCGCGCGTTGCAGCTCCTGCGTCCGTATAGTTGGTGCCGGATGGAATGGTTATGCTGCCATTGCCGTTAAGAAACAGATAATTTTCGTTGTACAAAACAGCCACATTGTCCTCGGTACCGTTGGCAAATGTGCCGGGAGAGCCTGCTCCCACATGCCCCCAATAATGACGCGTGCCAAAGGTGCCGCCCGAACCCTCATTAGAAGATGAAAAACTGCACCTCAGTTCGCCCACTGCAAGATGCAGGAAATCTCGATCCGACTGCGGAATGTATCGATCAACTCCCAAAATATAGTTTGATACCCCAATATGATCAAGCACGGATCTTATGGTGTATTCTTGACTGTTAAAGACAAACGTATTATTTTCGGTAGGCTGGTGATACACAATGTCGCCGCGCCCAGAATCCCAGCCAGATAGTGAATTATCAGAGGCAGTGAACGAAGTAATGGTTGCATTCCAGAGCACCAGATCAGCTCCAATTCGCAAAACTTCAATGGCTCTGTCCGGAGCGGCGTTTATGGTATTTCCGGAGAGGTCTTGGACCGCGCCCACTCCAATGTCAAGCTGCGGGGTGCTCATTGCAATGATTCGGTTCATCTGGTCAGAAGTGAGCGTTATGGTTATTGTATCCGAGTCAGGCGCCGTATCATCAAAGGCGGCATCGGTCAGGACAACCTCATTTGTTTGTCCTGCATTGCTCACATGCAGCTTGGTCAGATCGATTGCAGTAGCATTGACTACCTCGCTGAATGTGATTTCCAGCTTGCCTGTATTATGATCCAGAAATGCAGATTCAAAGGCAGGCTTTGTGGTGTCGCGCTCAAACACCACCACTGTCCTAATGGCAGTATCTATTACGCCGCAGCCTTTGGTGGCAGTATATTTGATCTTGAATGTGCCGGTTGCTGATGTGTTAAAGCTGGTGGCATTGCCGCCAATGGTCGCGCCGTCAGGCGTTGTGGCGCCTGCATCCATGTATGCATCTCCTTGATGGATGATTACAGCATCATCGCCGTTCAGCGTCAGATAGTTTTGATTGTACAGTATGGCTACGGTAGTATTTTGGTTGTTAGAAAACGGATTGGGAAGAATTGAATTAGCCCAGCTATGAATTAAGCCTCCGCTGTCGGTGATAGCGCGGGCAGTCACAAAACTACATCTTGCATCCCCCATGGCAAGATGCACTGAATCGCGTTTTGATTGCGGAATATGCGAATCAAGCCTCAAACCAGTCGCGGAGACTTCTTCTGCGTGATCCAATGCTTGCACGGTGTATGTTGTGCCATTCAAGCTAAACATCTTATTCATAGTAGGCGCGTGGTATGCTATATCGCCAAGTGAATAGTTAGGATTCCATCCAGTTGCTGCGTCATCACTATCATATCCTGCAGTTATGGTAGCATTCCAGAGCGTCTCATCAGGACCGGCAGATGCTTCAACTGGAATATACGCATGAAACAAAATGCCGCATGAAACAAGCAGTACAGCTGCAATCAGAATGACTGAGCCGCGGTGAGGTTGGTATGTATGGCTTAATTCTGCGGGGGGGGGCCCCGCGCCGCGGCGGGGGGGGGGGGGGGGGGGGGGTCCGGCTGGGGGGGGTGGGGGTGGTTTCGGGGGGGCGTGCAGGGGTGTGGGGGGTGGTTTGTTCCCCTTAATCCCCCCCCCCCCCCCCCCCGCCAGCCGACTGGCTTGAGAGATGCAAATTGTGAGAGGCTGAGCCTGATTTGTCCATGCTTGTCATTATATGCAACCGGCTAGGCATATTTAAGTAATATTTGCGATATCCGGATAGTGAATTGTGTGAAAATAATGCTTCCCATGCCGGCGGCAAAGGCTGCGACCAAAAAATATTCAACTACACGCCAAGCAAAAAAACATGGGAAGAGAGAGAACTGACCCGCATCAGGTATGATCTGCTCCGCACTCACATCAGCCACAAAAACGCCATAAACAGAATACTGCTGCAGAAAGGGATCGAAATAGACGGAGACAAGTTTGCACACCCAGGGACATCCAGGCTCAGACAGATTGGAGACTACATAATAGACGAACACCTACGGAACATTGAGGTAGTAAATGACAGCATTGCCAGAATGGATGCCAAAATAGAGAATGCGATTATGGAAAATCCGGACGCGCAGCTGCTGTTGTCCATTAAAGGTGTTGAAAAATACGCGGCGCTGGCCATAGCTGCTTCGATAGGCGATATTTCCAGATTTCCAGACTCAAGCAGGTTATGCTCATACATGGGCGTATCTCCCCCGGCAGGAAGTTCGGCGGATGCGCGTTACGAACGCGCAGCCAAGCGCGGAAGCCGCATGATGCGCTGGATTCTGGCAGAATCTGTCAAGAGCCATGTTGAACATGAACCCAGCTCCAAGATCACAAAATTCTATCTTCGCATCAAGGAAAAGAACAAGTATGCAGCAGATACAGCGTCATCCGCCAAAATGTTGCGCGTTATGTACTGGATGTTAAAGGAGAAAAAGGAGTTTGCTGAAAGTACGGAAAGCTCTTCGCCCCTCAGCAATGAAGGCGAATCAGATTTGTGCGCATCAGAGCCGCGTTAGAAATTTTGGCCCGATGTGCAGTGTCCGGGCGCCGCTTAGATATTGTGTCAGGTTCCAATGAACAAGCAGCGGCAATGAGAAGAAAGTCCCAGGCGATCAATTGTCCGAAAATGCACCAGTGAAACAAAGATTGCTTCAGTAGACATTGTTTTCCATGCCGCAAAGCCTGCATCTTCTTGCACGAATGCTGCCGCACTGATGCGGCATTATTTTTAATCAAAGGCGCGATCAGAAAAGCGGCCTGGCCGGCCTGCCAATCGAGTGAAGAACCGGCAGCGCTTTCATTTCAGGCAGCAACACAAGCGCTCAAAGTCTTGATTTGGTTCGCTCACAATATGCGGGCAGATGAATTGCATTTGCGCCGGCCAAAATGCCACAGGCATGGACGCATGCAAGCGGCAAGCCAACGGAAATGCATTTCTCAAAATTCGCACAGGCGCATCCGCTCTTCAATACTGCATGGCTCTGCAGGAAGCGCTTTGCAGAATGACGCCGCTGCCGCACCAATGCGAAAGCATGCGCGCCAAGCCGCCTCTTTTTGGCGGCAGAATTTGCAATCTCCAGCACAGGCCGCATTCTGCAAAACAGAGCCGGCCTGGGTAAAATTAAATTAGAATCAAATGCGGATAGGCATCATGACAAAAAAAGTGGCAGTAATGCGCGGCGACGGAATCGGTCCTGAGATAGCAGACTCAATGCTGCGGATTTTAAGCGACTGTGGGTTTGGCGCCGAGGTTGTAATATGCGAGGCCGGCTCAGAACAGTGGGAAAGAAACGGAAAGCGCGATGCTTCATACATTCCAGACGATACGCTTGCCGTCCTGGAGAGCGCGGATGCCTGCTTTAAGGGGCCTACTACCACCCTGCCGTCCCCCAATGCTCCAAGGAGCGTGGCGGTAACGCTGCGCCAAAAGTTCGATCTGTATGCAAACATCCGCCCTACCAAGACATACGACAGGCTGACGCCAGGCAGGAGCCTGGACTGCGTGTGCTTTCGAGAAGCCACCGAAGGGCTGTACACAGGAGTGGAAGCTGCAATTACCGAGGATTCCGCAATCGCAATACGAAAGATAACAAGAAAGGGTTCGCGCAGAATAGCAGAGTCGGCAGCGGACTGGGCCAAAAAGCACGGCATGACAAAGTTTGTCGCCGTTACAAAGAGAAACATCCTCAAGCAGACCGACGGAATATTCTGGGACGAGGTGCAGCGCGTCACGTCGGAAATTCCAGGCGCGCAGCTGTCTGAGATGTACATAGACAACATGGCTCAGCAGATGGTCGTTGCTCCAGCGCAGTTTAACGGCGCGATACTGATAAGCACAAACCTGTTTATGGACATAATATCCGAGCTTGCATCGGGGCTGGTCGGCTCCATCGGGCTCATATACTCTGCAAACATGGGCGACGAATATGCCATGTTTGAAGCTGCGCACGGCAGCGCGCCGTCGCTTGCAGGACAAAACAAGGCAAATCCGACAGCTGCAATACTGTCTGGAGCATGGATGGCAGAATACGTGGGCGAAAGCGCCGTAAGAAACGCAGTATTTGATGCCGCAACCCGAGTTATAAACGAGGGCAAATACACCACATCAGACATAGGCGGCAATGCGAGCATGTCCAGAATGACTGACGAGATATCCAAAGCAGCCCAGGGCATGCTGAGACGCTGAGTAAAGACGCGGGCGCCGCTCGCCCTGCTTTGCTCAAAAGGAGCTGGGATATTCATGAGTGGTAATTCTCCCTGGGACACGCTGGGTGGCGGCCAGAGTTGGCAACATTCTGGATGATGGTTTTCTGCTTGTTTTCACCGAGTATTCTGATGCCTGCCCTGTCTGCCGGGGTATCACCTTCCAAGCCCTGATGCGGCCTTATGAAATTATGGTGAATCTGCATTCCCTTGAATACGGGCGAGTCGTCCTTCTTGATGCCCCGCGTTGCTTCCTCACGGAGTCTTAGTGTATTGCCGTTGAAGGACTCCATCTGGTTGTTGTTTGTGTCGCCTGTCATGTGGATATGGCGGCGATGCTTGGTGTCTTTGTGCAGGAAGTTCTTGGGCTTGTATTGCTCCTTCCATGCATGATGAAAGTTGGCAGCTTCATCGGAGATTAAAGTAGAGGGAACCTTGCCTGCCCTCTTCTTTGCATCTGTGAACATGGGCGACACGTCGTCATTACCCTTGTGATCTGCCACCATTTGTGCAAGCCAGAATCTTGTTTCAGAGTCCAGCATGGCACAGAGGTATTTTCTATCGTCCTTGATTTTCAGGTACAACTTGTCGGTTCTCCATGCCTCGCCTACCTGCGGCGTGACTTTCTCAAGGTACCTGTCCATCAATTCGACATATTTCTTGTTCCATCTCTGGATTGTCTTGTACGATACCTTGACTCCGGTCAACGCCATCGACTGTGCTACCTTTCTTGTGGATTCGCCGTTGAAATACAGGTTCATGGCCATTGTTATCTGGTCAGGCATGGCCCTCATGCCCTCAAATCCCAGGTTGGTTGAGAATCTTTTACCGCACTCAAGACACTTGAATATCTGCAAGTCGTAATTCTTGTTGTGCCTTACACCCCACTTTGAAACGTCGCCGGAACCACAGTGCTTGCAGGAATCAAAGACGACCTCCTCAATCACGACGTCATCCCTTACCCGGTCATGCATCCTGATTGAAAACTCGACTGCATGGATGTGTTTGTAACAAGTCTTCTTGAACCGGTAATCCTCACAGGAACAAGACCAGCCAAATTTAGTGGAGATAACATCATGCTGTATGTTCCTTGATTGTGACCTTACTGTGTAGTGGGTTTTGTCAAGTCTTGTGATTTGGCTTGGTTTTTTAGCGATCTGTCTGCCTCTGTTCTCTTTGATTCATGCGTGACGCATCTCGAAAACTAAAATAGAACAATGAGAACCAAAAGATGAGAGCTCA
Source organism: uncultured Nitrosopumilaceae archaeon (assembly GCA_964347915.1). Lineage (GTDB taxonomy): Archaea > Thermoproteota > Nitrososphaeria > Nitrososphaerales > Nitrosopumilaceae > CAYGAM01. The sequence goes on from CAYGAM010000096.1 coordinate 5,680, forward strand.
GATGTCGTACTGCCAACTGGTTTCTTCATTGAAATCTCAGTTGTCGTTTCTATTATCATCGCCTTCAACTTCTTTTGATTCATAGTTATAGGTAGACCAACCGTAATATAAATTATAGGTAGATTAATAAAACATGTATGATTACTCTGTTTATGGGAAGGTTGGCAACGAACCAGTCAAGAGTATCAAAGGCAAAGCCGGACACGATTTCCGTAAGAACAACAATTCCGTCCAACATCGCCAAGAAACTCAATCTCACAGATGGTGATACGATAGAATGGGACACCGACAAGCATGGCAAGACATGGATGGCCACAATCGTAAAGAAGATGTAAGATTAATTTGACAAACTCAACGATTAAAAGTGTTAGACAAGAACGTAACATGTTGCAAGGGATGCCAAGGCTGAAATGATGAAGCGATCAGAGCTGTTGGATATGATAAAAACCGCAGACAGTGTGGAGTTCATGCGCCAGAACATGCCTGACAACATGGTGGATTTGATCGTCACGTCCCCGCCGTATGACAACCTGCGCGACTACAATGGGTACGCATTTGACGCGGTGCCGATGGCAGAGGAGATGTATCGCGTGTTAAAGCGTGGCGGTGTAGCCGTCTGGGTCGTAGGAGACAAGATAAACGGCGGTAGGAGCATGACCAGTTTCAGGCAGGGATTGATGTTTGAAAAGGTGGGCTATGTCATACATGATGTCATGATCTACCGCAAGAAAAACACCCCGTTCATGCGCAAGAACGCATACACCAACTGTTATGAATTCATGTTCGTGCTGTCAAAAGGGAAACCAAAGACATTCAACCCGATAATGGAAAAGACAGTCCGGAACGGGGTGGAGATGCTAGTGCATAACAAGCGGCCGGACGGCATAAACAGGAAAAATCCGGCAAGGTTGAACAAGGAAAAGGTGCGGCCAAATATATGGGAGTATGCTGTGGGTTTGGGTGGAACCACAAATGACAGGTTTGCATTCAAACATCCGGCAATGTTTCCTGAGAAGCTTGCAAAGGATCACATAATGTCATGGACCAACAAAGGCGACTTGGTTTATGACCCGATGTGCGGTGCCGGAACCACTCTCAAAATGGCACTGATGTTGGGTAGGAGGTATCTCGGAACTGACATATCCTCAGAGTATACCAAAATTGCGCGGCGCAGGGTAAAGCAAATAATACTTTCGACACACTAGTCGTATCGCTGTAGGTATTCTATCAGCCTTTCAATCACCGGTATTTCGTCCCGGAACCTGCCCAGTCCAGTGTTACAACTGTCACAAATCCACTCGCGTCCACGTCCACCACGTGCAGTATGATCCATGACTATCTTAGCTGTAACGCCGACTATTGTTCTCTTATGACATAACGGACATGTGAATATGGACAATTCGGCCGGTTTTATGGCGTTCATCCGTCTCCTTTCCTCCACTTCCATTGGATCTCCCTCAATTTCTTCCCTGCATGTATTACAACTAGGGCGTGTAGTTATGCGCCTTCTGGAGTCCACTTGATTTCGCTGAAATTCCGTGCTCTGGTCTTTTAGCAGATGGCACATGTTACAAATTTTAACAGGATATGGATCACCGCTCTCCCTCGGTTTGCCTGTTTTCATTGGATCTATTTGGCGTACATGATTCGGCTTGCAGCGTATGGATTTGTCTCGGCCTATGAAATAGACGGTATAGTTGACCCCCTCTGACGTATTTCTGACACTTGTGACCTTTCCGACAGATCGGTTAGCTATGTCGAATGTACCGCGAATTGGGATGTCGGTTACCGCTACCACAAAATCACCAGCCCTCATAACATCATTCTCTTGGATTTTATGTATTTATGTGAGTTT
>CAYGAM010000097.1:0-7345 GCA_964347915.1 uncultured Nitrosopumilaceae archaeon
TCATGTTCTTCAGTGTACGGCTTTACATCGCGCAAATAGTCAAATACTTGGTCTGCAGTCATCTTTTTTAGTTTCAGTACGGATTCAGTTGACGCCAAGATTAATCACTCTGCGCCCCCGCATTAGATGATTTGATATTAAACATAGTACGCAGGTCACTCTCTGCGCAAGCAAGCGTGCTGTTGAAATAGCGCCGTGCAACGAACTTGCTTGGCCTTGTGCAGTGATGTGCTATTCTAGACAGTACTTTGTACAGGCTAGTCAGGCTTTTGCAGCTGCGCATACTTTCTTCGCATTTATCTGTGAGTTCTTCCAGTGCCAACAACCTCAATCTTGCTTTTGCACCGGGTCCCGGCTTTATTTTTGTTTTTATTTCTGGATTTCTTTTTATAGACGCTTTCGCCAAAAGATCAATTGATTATCGCAGCAAATGCGCAATGCATACCGGCTTTTCGTCACATTCATTTGCATTGATTACACATATGGCTCCCTCATATGCCATTTTTGCATTTGGGCATACAATTACAAGCCGCTCAGAGATATTATGATCTATCTCTCGCTTACCGTACATTACTTCATAATATGTTGCTTTACATATATAAAGATTCAAACTTGCAAAGTCTGTTCCATAACTGCAGTTCTAGGCACAAAGATCCTGTCGTTTTTTACACATTCAGGCAGTGTTGTGGAACAAACTGAGCTTGCGAATGATATGCGCTCCCAAGTCCGCTGCATTTTGACCGGCATGCGCGCGACATCCAGATAATCGAAATGCGCGAAAGGACAATCGTACAGCAGTCAGGCGCAGCCAAAGATCGTTCCAAATCATGCACGGCTGCAGGCATGCCGTTCCAGGTGCGTTTTGCTTCAGCTGAACGCGCAATCAGAATCATATAGCAGCTCTTGCGAAGCATGCACATGGACTGCATTCTAGAGGCAAGAGGCATCTCAAAGCATTTTGTCAAAAAGGATATTTTCGGACGGCATGTCCAGACATCAAGGGCCGTAGACGGAGTATCGTTCCAAATAGAAAAAGGCGAAACTCTTGTACTGGCAGGAGAATCAGGGTCGGGCAAGTCCACTATAGCCAGAATAATTCTTGGAGCGCTCAAGTCGGATTCCGGCGAGATATTCTTCCATGGGCGCGCAGTAAAGAGCGCGGACGACGCCAGAGCAGTCCGAAAAAACTGCCAGATGGTGCAGCAGGATCCGTACGACTCGATAAATCCCAGAATGAGAGTATCAGACATTATCGCAGAGCCGCTGGAAATTCACGGCGCAGGATCAAGCGAGCGAAAAGAGCGAGTTCTCCAGGCGCTCCGCGAAGTGAAGCTGGAGCCGGCACATGACATTGCAAAAATGCATCCGCACATGCTCTCAGGAGGGCAGAGGCAGAGAGTGGTTCTTGCAAGGGCGCTCGCAACGCATCCCCAGGTCATAGTGGCTGACGAGCCCGTATCAATGCTGGACGTGCCCATAAGGGCTGAAATGCTGGATCTGATGCGCGGCCTCCAGGAGCGCCTTGCCATATCATTCCTTTACATTACGCACGATCTTGCCACGGCAAGGCATTTTGGCAGCAGAATTGTCATTCTGTACATGGGAAGAATTGTAGAGTCGGGCCCGACTGACCAGGTGCTGCTGCATCCTGCGCATCCGTACACCAGAGCGCTTGTTGATGCAGTGTCTGAGCCGGATCCCGAAAACACAGGCAGACAAAAAGATATTGGAATGCTGGACGCAAGCCCGCCGAGCTCCGGCTGCCTGTTTAGAACCAGATGCCCGTACGCCGCTGCAAAATGCAAGGAAGAGCCAGCACTGGAAAGAAAGGGCAGGGCCGATGTGGCCTGCTTTTTTCCGCTATAGCGCAGGACGGAAATCAGATGCGTCAGTTTCCGCAACTCAGGCGTACGGCTGCCAGCCGGATGACAGCGCAGTCCGGAGTTCAAGGAGGCGCCTCTCGCTGCGTGATATTTTCCGGCTAGAAATAATGCCGCGCCAATGCGCGCGCATGCACTTCCTCTTTAGATGCAATTCCTGCAACCACAGGCGCAAGCGCGCGTTGCCGATCAGAAAGCGCGCACACACATGCGGCCAGGCGGCAGCCTCCCGCCATGCCAGGACGCATCCTGTCAGGCCTGCTTTGGCGCGACCTCATTGCCGGGATATTTTATTACGGTTGATATTCCGTTCTTTGGATACACGCCGTACACTAGCGACGCGTTCTTTACCATGGTATCCTTGTGGGACACCATGATAAACTGGCTTGCGCGGGAACGGTCGACAAGAATCGAGGCCAGGCGCTCGGCGTTCGGAGCGTCAAGGCTGGCATCCACCTCGTCAAACAGGTAAAACTGCGACGAATTAAGCTTTTGAAGAGCCATTATGAATGCGATAGAGGCTAGGGCCTGCTCTCCGCCGCTAAGCTCGGACGACTCGCGCTTTGACTTTTTTGGAAACTGCGCAATGTACGATATTCCGGAATTGAGCACGTCGTCTTCGTCCTCAAATTCAAGCCATGCGTCGGCGTTTGCAAGCCTGGGAAATGTCTGCCGGATGTCGTTGTTGACGGTATCAAATGCGTCTAGAAACGTCTGGCGCTTGTCCTTTTCGACAGACTCGATAAATTCCACAATCTTGTCCCGATCCTTTTTGAGAATATTCTTTCTCTGCGAGGTTGAGCGGTACAGTTCCGAAGCCTCAACGTACTGCGCCGGCGCCTGGCCGTTGAGTTTTGGAAACAGGATGTTCTGTTCGTTGCGCAGCATTGCCAAGAGATCGTCGATTCCGTCATGGCCGGGCTGAGGCTTTGTTCCGCGGGCAATGCCGGTCTGCGTCCTTATGTCCACGTCAACCGACCTCAAGTCCCTCTCCAGAGAATCAGAGAGCCGGTGCAGGCTGTTCTTTTCCGCAAGGCTGTCCTTTTCCTGGGCGCGCAGGGATTCCAGTTTGCTGTCATGCTCCTTGAGGTGAAGCATAAAGTTGCTGGAAACAGACAGCATCTCCTGCTCCCTGTCCCGCAGCTTTTGGAGCGCGTCTTCATGCTCGGCCCTCCGCGGCCGCAGATTGGCGGCCGCATCCTCCAATAATTCCAGCTCGCCGCCTAGCGCCTGATGCTCCTTTCGCAGGCGGGCTGCTGTATCGGCCAGATTCCGGATGCGGCTCTCGGCAGAAGATATCTCCACTACCACACCCGTCATTGACTTTTGCGTGCGCGTCCTCTCAGACTCTACTGCATGCTTTTGCCTGTCAAGTTCGGATATCATTGCGCTGATCTCGCGCTGCTCGCTTAGCGGACGATTCTGCCTCAGTATGGCGGCCTGCTGCTCTAGCGACTCGACTTTGGATTTTTGGCACAATGCCCTGGCGCAGAGCGTCCTGTGCTGCTGCTTTAGCAGCGCAGTCGCATTCTCAAGATGCATGGCAGACTCTTTGGATGATGCAATGTCTGCTCCTGCCAGCGAAGCTGCGCCGGCAGACGAGATTCTCTTTTGCGCTTCCCGCAGCCGGCTTGCCTGCTCGGACAGCGCGCCGTCTACCCGCTGTATGGCTGATTCATACTCTTCAAAGTACCGCTTGAGATTGGATATCAGGCGCATCAGATCCTCCACTGTACTGCTCATGGAAATCGTCCTCGTGAGGTCGGATATCCTAGAGTTTGCATCCACGACTGCCGCAGCAGATCCTGGCTCAAACAGTTCGCCGTCAAGAGTGACTGTCCGCAATCCCGACTGCGATGCGCGGCGCGCAGCGTCCCGGCTGCCTGCAAGAGTCACGCCGCGAAACAAAAACTCCCTGACAGAAGCATATTCCGGCCTGCACTTTACGCAGTCGGCAAGCGAGACTGGCAGGCCGCCGTCTGTCTCAAGGTCGGGCAGATCCTCTCCGGACATTGTCTTCAAGATGCCGCCTGGCGGCTGTCCGGTACGGCCTGTTTCTAGGTCGGGCAGATCCTCGCAGGATATCATCCGTATCCTGGGCAGATTGTTCATTCTGGCATATTCTGCCAGAGCATACAGCGTATCAAAATCTTTTACCACCAATGCCTTTAGCCAGTCAGATCCTGCTGCCAGCACCGCCCTTTCATACTTGCTGTCCCAGGACAGCACCTCATACACAGTTCCGACTATGCCAAGCTTGTCGGCATTCTCCTTTAGCCTTGATATGGAATAATCTTCGTGCATCAGCGACTTTATCATTTTTATTTTTTCGTCAAATGCCGCCGCCTGCACATCTGCTTCCGAAAGAAATGGCCGGAGCTGCTTTACCCTGGAAAGCATCCGATCCTTCTTTGGGGCAAGGCTGTCGATATCAAGCTGGGCGCTCTTTGCAGCGGCGCTGTTCCTTTCCAGTATGGCGTCCAGGCGCTTTTTTGTCATCTCCAGCTGCGGAAGTATTTTTTTAATCTTGGCAGCCTTTGCAGTATTTCTTGATATTGAGGATGCAGCATCGCGTACTTTGGATTCTGTTTCCGACAAAAGATTCCTTGCGCGGCGCATCTCGCCTTCAATGCGCGTTATTCTTTCTTCCAGAACTGACGACTTGCCTGCAATGCCGTCCTGCCTCTTGAGCATTGCCGACTTTTTGCCGTGTATCAGATCTATTGCCGCATCGCTCTTGGAGATTTTTTCCTCAAGCTTTGACTTTTTATCAGACAGCGGCATCATGCTTTTTTGCAGGGTGTCCATCTCTGATGACGCCTGCGGCAGTTCCAGCTCAATCTCGCCCCGCCGGTTGCGCTTTGACGCAATTGTCGCTTCCATGGATTTTATCTGCTTGTCGGCATCCTGGAACAGCGTTCTGGCTTGAGCCATCTCCCTTTCAATTGAAGACTTTGCCTGCTGGTGCGTCCCTGCGCGCGCGCTCGTCTGCTCCTTGTCGCCGGCTTCCTTTCTGATTTTGTTCCTTGCCTCTTCCAGTACGGATGCCAGTTCGTCAATCTTGGCGCGATTCTGCTCATGCTGAGATTCAAGAGCCTGCTTTCTGCTGCCAAGCCTGACAAGCTTGTTTGCAGCTGCGATTCTTTGCAGCCGCGCAACCTCTGATTCCAGCGCGTCGGACCGCAGCTTGAGGTTTCGCTCCTCTTCAAGCTCGGCTACTCTGGATTCCATCGTGCTTGATCGCGCAAGAAACACCTCTAGCTTTCTGTCTGCGATTTCAAGTTCCTTTACTGCCGCCTCTTTCTTTTCGTCAAATACTGCAAGGCCTGCCAAATCCTCAATGTAGCCGCGCTTTTCCTCGTTTGTTGAATAAGACAGCTTTTGGACTGTGCCCTGCCGCACTGCATTGATTGCAGTAAGCTCTGCGTTTGCTGCCTCAAGCAGTGTAAGCATGTGCTGGCGCTGGATCTTTTTTCCGTTAAGATAGTATACGCTCTCGCCCTTTTCATCAAGTTCGCGGGTGATCTTTACCTTGTCAGAATCCACGGGTATTTTTTTGTCGGAATTGTCAAAATAGACGCTGCACTTTGCAATTTTGGGACCGTGCCGGCGGTCGCTGTCTGCAAGCAGCTTGCTCATTCGGGTGGCGCGTATGTTCTTGGGCTTGTTCTCGCCCAGGGCAAAGATTATTGCGTCAAGAATGGTGCTCTTGCCGGAGCCGTTTGGGCCTGCAATTGATACAAGCCCCGGCTGCAGTTCCAGCGCGGCTGTCTTGTATCCGAATGATCGAAACCCGAATATCTCCACCTTTTTGATGTAAACCATCAGATTACCTCCATGCATAGTGATACATATAACTTGTTTACAAGCTTGTTGATGAAAATTATTTTGCAGATGCGTTAATTTTTTTCACTTGTTTTTACGTCCAGTCGGGGATTTCTGCCGGGATTTGTGTAGTTTATGCCACAAACTCTTCGCAGGCCGCTTTGGCTTGAGGATCGGATGTCTGCACCGGCGGGTGCTTCATAAGGTATGAGCATGCAGGGTGCACCGGGCCGCCTGCGCCCTTGTCCAGGGCAATCCTTGCAAGCCTTATCGCATCTATTACTATTCCCGCAGAGTTTGCCTTGTCGTCTACCTCCAGCCTGACCTCCATATTGTACGGAATGTTTGCCCACTGCCTCCCTTCTATTCTCATAAACATGAGCTTTGTATTGCCCAGGAATGGTATAAAGTCAGACGGCCCTACGTATATCTGATCGTCGTCCAGCCGCTCGTCAAGCTGGCTCTGGACGCTTTCGGTCTTTGAGATCTTTTTGCTTACAAGCCTTTCCTGCTCCTTCATGTTCAAAAAGTCCGTATTGCCGCCCACATTGATCTGGTATGTCTTTTCTATTTTGGTGCCGCGGTCGTTGCAGAGCCGCGCAAGCGTTCTGTGGACTATGGTGGCGCCCACCTGCCCCTTGATGTCGTCTCCTACAAGAGGAATGCCCTTTTCTGCAAACTTTTTGCCCCAGGAATCGTCCGATGCAATAAACGACGGTATGCAGTTTACGAATGCGATTCCCAAATCAAGGCAGATCTGCGCCCAGAATTTAGTCGCCTCTTCTGAGCCTACCGGAAGATACGATACTATGACCTCTGTTTTGGTCTTTTTCAGCGTTTCCTTGATTTCATCTGCCAGCTCTTCTGTAGCTTTTTTGCTCTTGACAGGCTTGACGCGGTTCTCAACCCAGATGCCCACGCCGTCAAGCGCAGGGCTCTCGTACACCATTGCATCGGTGCCCGGCATCTCTTCTTTTGGAATCCATTTTACCATGTTCGGTTCCTCGTATATGGCCTCGTTGATGGTCTTGCCTATCTTGTTCTCGCCTACGTCAAATCCGCATACAAAGTCAATGTCGTGTATGGTATAATCCCGCAGGCGCTCGTGAATTATGCCAATGACCTGCTGTTCTGGATTTCTGCGATAGTACTCGATTCCCTGCAAAAGTCCGGAAAAGCAGTTGCCGATTCCTACCAGGCCTACTTTGATCTTTTGAGCCATTCGCGCTTTTTCTTTCTGCGTTTTGTTTAAAGCTTTCCGCATTGCGGTGCGCAAAGATCTTGCTTTGCGATCTGCCGCATAAATCTTCCAATAAATGCAATGTCTGCGTTCAAATCATGAACGTCATGCAACACGCACGCAAAAGTTAACGCAGAATTGTCGGGCCTGGGCCTGATGCAGGATCTTGTGCTCTGACAGTCTCTCAATGGCCAGCGAATATTGTCCAGCGTATTGCGCCAAATCGGCCTTGGTCCTCAGTCCGGCCTCTGGCAGCATGCGCGCATGCGATCCGCATGACAAGGCAGGAACAGCATGCGATCGGTTCCAGGGCAGTACCCGCCGATTCCCGCATCCCGCTTCTTCCACAGTAGATGAAAATGTACAATTTAGGACACTGCTAGCCGGGCTCGCGCTTTAA
>CAYGAM010000098.1:0-7336 GCA_964347915.1 uncultured Nitrosopumilaceae archaeon
CAGTGAGGCGCGACGAAACGAAGCCAGGGGTGCGAACTAATTTCGGGATCACACAAACAGATGTTTAGAACAGCATGAAAAGCAGGCCAATAATGCCAATTCTGATAGCCGCGATGATATCTATGAGTTTGATTTCACAATTGTACGCAGATCATGGTGATGAAGGAATAAGCAATATGTTTGGAGTAGGACAAGTTCGGACGGCCACAGATCACTATTGAACTGTGAAGATCCGCCAAATGCTGACAGATGCGATATTGAATATGATATTGCATCAAATATTGCCAATATAGCTGGACTGCTCACCGCGGCACAGATCAGCAGCGAAGCGTCCAATGCAGAATCTAATGTAAACGCCATTAATGCATACATTGATGTAAAGGAATCCTCATCTTCGCCTTATGACATAACTCCATCTAACCTTGGAATTGGATCAACTGCGACTTATGCGTATGATAGGCACTGTACAGGATATTTCTTGTGGTGGTGTACAAGCAATGATTCACATTTCGTAGACTTTGATATAAAAATAAACACCAACAGTTACTTTGACTTTGCTACTTATGAGGCCTGTTCTGGCGAGCTTCCAACAAAATGGGATCTTGAAAAAGTACTGGGACATGAGTTTTTTCACATGTTCGGCGTAGAGCATGATTCGTCAGCTGACAGCATAACATACGGCGGCGGTTATGTCTGCAATCAGGGAAGAGTGCCAACTGCGCATGATGAGTCGGTAGTTGACAGCAAGTATGCTGCAGGAGTGACATAAAATGACAGACAAAAGAATCAAGCTGGCTGTTTTTGTCATACTCGGTGTTGCCGGCATGAGTGCTCTGTCTGCGATCCTCTATGAGCTGGATGCAATAGGCGTTGCAGGCGAGAGAGTTGTAGGCAGTCAATATACGCCCTGGGACACAAAGAGAGTTGTAGAGCATTCTGATGTCATAGTTTATGGAACTGTCCTGAGTACGGAAAAAATAATAAAAAATGAGATAGGATATCATGACGAGACTGGCTCAATAGAGCAGGTCAAAAAAATGCCATACCAGCTTTTGCGGATCAAAACAGACGAAGTCATAAAGGGCAATGCGGGTGATGTCATTATAGTCAGAGACAAGCTTGATGCAGTAGTTGCAGAGAATGGCGAAAAAATTCAGGTAAGATATGAGAACTCTCTCGCTTATGAGGGCGGAGAATCCGGCATATTTTTCATTGAGAATATTGACGGCGAACTTGTCATTGACGGTTATTACAGCTTCCTAAAGGATGACGGAGGGTCGTTCAAGTCCGGATTTCTGGGCGCGGACACTCCTGAAAACATAGAGGAAAAGATAAGACAGGAATTCCGCTGAGGCAAAAAGGGATGCAAATCGCACTGCGGCTTCGTCTTGGCCAGGTTCTCGGCAGCCTGCAGCTTTGATCTCTGTGCTGCCGTTATGAGCCGCGTCCAGCATTGACGGCCCTGCCGCATGCGGGCTGCAGCAGCCGAAAATAAGCGATCTGCACGCATGCCGTTCCTTTGATGCGGCATTGCTTTTAATCCGGTACAGTCTGTCCCAGAACCCCCATTAGCGCCTGCGGCCCGCCTTTGGCGCTGGAATTCTAGTGAGCCATTCTATTACGCCCGCAATATCATGCGATCGCAGCGTTATGCGGATTGGTCCCAGCGGCGACTCGTCGTCGCTTGCGCACAACGCTGCCGTACCGGCAGCTGCCGCCTGCTTGTTGAGCAGAAATGATGCAGTGTCGTGTTCCATGCCGGACAGCAGCTGCTTTTTGTACGCGGCAAAGCTTCGCCTGGATGATATTATGTCACGTATGCGCGGCAGGAGCGCGGCTGATGCAAATGTTACTGCGCTGCCGCGGATTGTACATCCGACATCGCCGAATATGTTGCGTACGGCGCGCTCCACAAGATCAGGATCTTCTGACGGATTTATGACGCAGTAGCATGATACCGTGCACTCAGGCGGCAGCTTCATTTTCTTTTATCCAATTTTTGATTATCGCGCTTGCCTCGTCTATCAGCTCTTCCTTGGTCTTGCTGTTGTTTGATATTGACTCGTCTGCAAGCGCTATCGGCGTGCTGATTCCTATGCGTATCTCCCTCTCATCCCGCTCATGGAATACGCTGTGATCCTTGGGGTCGTCTGATCGTCCGCGCCGCGCAACGAACTCGAATCTGGTGTCCGATGATGCGTGAACCAGCAGAACCTTGAGATTGCCCAGGCCGCGAAGCAGGTTGATCTCTTCGTTTGAGCGCACGCCGTCTATGACGATTGTGTCCGATTCGGCGCTCGTGATTTTGGGCGCTATGAGCGCGGCCACGGCATCCGGCCCGCCCCTCTGCCGCAGCTCTATCATCAAAGTGCCCAGGTTCTTTGACGTGGGCTCCAGCTGCCGTCGCCTTGCCTCTTCCCGAACCTCGTCTCCCATGCTGACTAGCGCAAATCCGCGCTTCTCCAGTCCGCCTGCAATTGTAGACTTGCCTGCTCCCGGCATTCCGGTCAGGCATACAATCAGCTTTTGCAATTTGTAGTGGACTGCCCCGCAAATCATTATAAATATATCATCGCCGGGCTCGCATTCTTGCATTGCGTGCCCTTGTAGCAGTTGATATATCCGGCCTGACGCGAACGGGCGTCCGCCTTATCAAAGAGGACTTTGCGCCTCTGGGCATTATGGCTGATCTGAACAATCTGCACGTAACGCTTTCCCCTCTTGGCGAGATAACAGAGTCTCAGAATGCGGCAGTGCAAAAGGCGCTAAAGGGCGTTGAGTTCAGCCCTTTTAGGATAAAGATGGTTGGCATGGGTGTGTTTCCCAAGAGCGGGTATCCCAATACAATCTGGATTGGCATTGATCCTGACGGCACCAAGCGCCTGGCTGCTCTTGCCCGCGAGGTGCGGGCCGCGCTGGCTCCGATAGGGCTTGACAAAAGGCCGTTTAGGCCGCATATTGCGGTGCTCGGGGTGGGCCTTTGGAGCATGGCCGCGCTAAACGAGGCTGTCGAACGCGCAGAAAACTGCTCAAGCATAGAGTTTGGCTCATGCAGCGTATCCGGAATAAAGCTAAAGAAGAGCGTTCGGACGAGGGACGGGCCGATATACTCCGACCTGTTTTCATTAAAATTTGATTCAAAACGCAAAACTTGGAGTTCTGACGAGGGACGGGCCGATGCGCGGCAGGCAGGCGGCAAAGCCTAGATGGCCGCGCCGGCAAAAGCGCATGCCGCTGTTCCCAATGCACGCAATGCGGCGGGGGCCGGAATGCCAGGAATCGTGCCGATAGAAGCATACATGGCTGTCGTGCCCGCAGGAAAGGATATCGCCCGCATAGCGGGTGCGGCAAAAAAGGCGCTGGAAAAGGTAAAGGAAGAATCAGCAGGGTACGGCGCGATCTTGAGGGTTGTATTCGGGGGCTCGTACATCAAGGACACGTGGATCAGGGACGGCGCGGACATAGACATACTTGTAATATTCAAAAAAGACACGCCTGGGAAAATATTTGAGGAGGCCGCCCTCAAGGTAGGCCGCGCGGCGCTAAAAGGCTGCAGTCCGCGTACTAGGTATGCAGAGCACCCGTTTGTAGAGGGAACGGCGGACGGCATAAAAATAAACGTCGTTCCGTGCTTTAACGTAAGAAGGGGAGATTGGAAGAGCGCGGCCGACCGCACGCCGCACCACGCCAAATTCATGAAAAAGGAGCTGGCAGTCGCGGGCAAAAGAACCCAAGTCAGGCTTTTGAAGACGTTTCTGAAAAGCAACGGGCTGTACGGCGCAGAAATTGCAAAGCGGGGATTCAGCGGCTATCTCACCGAGTCTTTGATATACTATCTGAATACGTTTGAAGGAGTGGCGCGCGCCTTTGCGGACATTGAATGCGGACAGGTTATAGGCAGGCCGGAAAAAGCGTTTGACACGCACATAGCAATAGCCGATCCCATAGATCCCAAAAGGAATCTGGCGGCCGCCGTATCGATCGAGAATCTTGGCAGGTTTGTCCTGCTGTGCCGCGCATTTTTGGCCAAGCCGTCCGCTTCATTTTTTGAGCCTGCCGCAATGAAATTTGATTCCGAAATTATGCGCGAGTGCGTTACGATACGGTTCAAGTACAGGCCGCGGAGCCCGGAGATCATCTGGGGGCAGCTTCACAAGGCGGCAGGCGCTCTTGCGCGGCAGCTGAAATGCGCGGGATTTGGCGTAGTAAAGGGAGGCGCCGCTACGGACGAAAAGGGCTTTGCGGTGCTCTTCTTTCTTTTGAGCGGGGTGCAGATACCAGAGTACGGGGTGCGCCGAGGCCCTGAATTTTACCGCGGCGCGGAAGACACTGCAGAGTTTATCAGGAAAAACTGGGACAAATCCAAGCTTGTCTGGCTTGAGGACGGCCGAATCTGCTCGCTGGAAAGGCGAAAAGGTGATGCAGTGTCGCTTCTTGCGGAACTGCTTGAGGGCGGCGCAGAGGATGCGGGCATGCCCGGCGGCCTGAACGGCGACATGGCAAAGTTCAAGATCGTACTAGGCGACGGCGGACTGCCAAAAGCAATAAAGGCGCAGCTGCGTCAGGAATTGTCTACCAATGCGGCGCTCCTATATTCCAATTCATAGGCTGGCGGCTCCGCCGTACTCGGTCATTCTGGGATATCCCAGAGCTGCAAAAAGGCAGCTGGACTCAAGGCTCCGCGAGCTTGAGGGCCTGGGCATAGCGTCCGTATCTTTTCAGGGGCCGCTTCAGATCGGCAAGCTCTTTGTCCTGGGAAAGGGCTATGTCGGCATAGTCGTCCTGGCTAAAACAGAGTCGGGGCGGCGCTGCGCGCTGAAGATAAGGCGGCTGGACTCGCAGCGGCGGACGATGCGGGACGAGGCCGGGCATCTGCGCCTTGCAAATGCTGCCGGCGTAGGCCCTGCAGTGTATGCGAGCAGCAGGAACTTTATAGCCATGGAATTTGTGGACGGCGTCAGAATATCAGACTGGATTGGCAGCCTTTCAGGCAGGGGCTCTGCTGCAAGGCTAAAGGGAGTGGTGCGCCAGGTGCTGGAGGCGTGCTTTCGGCTGGACTGTTCCGGAATAGACCACGGCGAGCTGAGCAACCTGGCAAAGCATGTCGTAGTGTCCAGGCGCGGCCCTGTCATAGTCGATTTTGACAGCGCAAGCACGGCAAGGCGTGCATCCAATGTAACGTCTGCTGCCCAGGGCATCTTTATTGGATCGGCCGTATCGAAAATGGTGCGGCGGACATATGCGGCTCCGCTGCAGGATGCCATAATTGAGGCGCTTCGAGCATACAAGCGCGATCCCGGCCGCAAGGCTTTTGACTTGCTGATATCGGTTCTAAAGGTGTGATGGAAGAGGCGCTTGCGCGCCTGCGCGCGGATCCTGCAATGTCAGAGATGATAGATAGCGTAGGGCCGTACAGGCTGAAGGCGAGGCGCAACAGGTACTGGTCCCTCATCGAGTCGGTCGTGTCTCAGCAGCTCTCAGGAGCTGCGGCAGATTCCGTTCTGGGCAGGCTGCGGGCAATCTATCATGGCAGGACGCCCAGGCCGGAAGATGTTGCATCAACGCCGGACGCGCAGCTTCGGGGCGCGGGCCTCTCCAGAATGAAAGTCTCGTACGTCAAGGATATCTCGGAGCGGGCAGCCGACGGCAGGCTCACAATGCGGCGGTTCTCACGCATGACCGACGAGCAGGTGATAGAGGATCTTGTAGAAATCAGGGGAATAGGCGTCTGGACGGCCCAGATGTTTCTGATATTCTCTCTTGGAAGGCTTGACGTGCTGCCGCTGGGCGACCTGGGCATAAGGCGCGGCTTTGATATCGTGTACGGAATAACGTCCGAGCCCGAGATGAAAAAGCATGCGGAGATGTGGCGGCCTTTTAGGACTGTTGCGTCATGGTATTTGTGGAAGGGGCAGTCGGACTTTGCAGGCATAGGATGATGCGCGCGAATATTTCCGGCATTGAAATGGTGGGACCGGCAGGATTTGAACCTGCGACCTCTAGCACCCCAGGCTAGCATCATAGCCAATCTAGACGACGGCCCCTCAAGCGGAGGATTCCTGGATCAAATTATAAATCATAAGATCAAATGCCAGAGCAGGATGATCTGTTCCATATGCAGCAGGGTGTCGGCAGGCGGCGATCACTTGGACTGCCTCCAAAAGAGAAGAGTGGAGCTAGAGGACGAGGAGCGCAAGTTGCGCCTTCCAGAGGCGCTGGACATGGCGAACGGCGGCGACCTGCATGTTGAGATAAGGGCAATGCTTGAGCACATGGCCGAAGATCGCGATTAGCGGACGCGCTCTGCGTTGCCGCAGACGCGATGATTTGCTACTGCGCGCGGCGTCCGAGAATTGGCTCCCTTGCTTCCGACTAAAATACTGCTGCATCAGATGCGCGCATCGCAGAGCCTGCGCAATGCAGCATGCCATGGCCGTACTGACCAGGAATGAACCGCTTTTTGGATTGGATCAAACGCGCGCAGATCGCTTCAGTTCAGCTGCAATTGCCAGAATGTCCTGCGCTGATGCAGATCTGCTCAGCGTTCCTGGGAGGTGGGCCTTATGAGGATCTCGTTTACGTTGACATGCGGCGGAGACTGGACTGCGTACAGTATTGCATCTGCGATATCATCTGACTTGAGTGCTTCCATCTTTTTTGCGCCTTCAATGAACCCCTGCAGGGATTCATCCGTTATCGTATTCGTCAGTTCCGTTCGCACCACTCCGGGCTCTATGCATGTTACGCGGATGCCCGACCGCACGCTCAGTTCCTGCCGCAGCCCCTCGCTGAATGCAGTTACGGCGTGCTTTGTCGCGCAGTATACGCTTCCTGCCGGAAATACTATTCTTCCTGCAACCGATGATATGTTGACTATGTGCCCGCTTTTTCTTTCGCGCATGTGTCCTAGAACGGCCGCCGTGCAGTAGAGCACGCCCTTGATGTTGACATCCACCATTCGGTCCCACTCGTCCACTTTGAGGCTTTTGAGAAAACTGAGCGGCATGATGCCCGCATTGTTTACCAGAATGTCTATCCTGTTCCATTTGTCCAACACGGCGCGGACTATTGCTTCGCACTGCGTCCGGTCCGCCACATCAAGCTTGAAGGATTCTGCAGTGCCGCCGCCGGATGCAATCTCGCCCTGCAGCTGCTCTAGTCTGTCTGTTCTTCTGGCGCCCAGGGCGACTGATGCCCCCGCCTGGGCAAGCTTTAGCGCAGCTGCCCGCCCTATTCCGCTGCTAGCGCCCGTCACTATTGCAGTCATGCCTGAGAGGGACATTGCAATGCCTGGCTGTACGATACAGTAAATATGTTTGCGGCGTGTCCTGGGCGG
>CAYGAM010000099.1:0-7302 GCA_964347915.1 uncultured Nitrosopumilaceae archaeon
CTTTCTCTTCATTAATACATGCCTCTTATCGTTGCTCTGTCGTGACTGTTCAGAGTTCGTTCTGCAGTGTTGTCTGGCAGGAATGCTTGCATACTGATCCAGATGCTGCGCTGTGATCGTGTATTCCAGCAACATGCCCAATCTCATGCACTGCAACGCTCTCAAAGTCATAGGAGAACCAGCCTTGAGATATAGTAACGTCCCGAAAATCTACTGGCGTGTTGAATTCCACTGAAGCATACGCCATGACGCCATTGCTTGACATGGTTATTGTTTCAGCAAGTATGAGTGAGAAAAGCCCGAACGATCTAGCCGATATTGCAATATTGCCGTCGTCATCATCTCGCGTAAATTCCCACCAGCTGCCAGATACGTCATTCCAAGCATCTGCTGCATCCTCAAGTTCTGTCGCAGGCGTAAAGCTAAAGTGGGAAATGTGATACAGCGACGAATCTGGGTCAAATGTCATCTTGTCTGCCATGCTGATGTGCTTGATGAATGATCTGCAAACGCTTGATTCGCGCCTATCAGCATGAGTGAGATGATTGTCAAGTACAATATACGCATTAGATTATGCGAGATCCAGACTGTTCCTCCTTTATCTAGCATGATATGCTTCTCCTGCCTGCTGGTCAACTGTGTGATCTTTTGCCATCTTCTTTTTTAATGTTGAAAGTGCTTCAGCTAAGATGCGTGATCCCGAAAGTAGTGCGCACCTTTGGCTTCGTTTCGTTGCGCCTCGCCGCCTTGCCGCCCCCGCTTTTATGAAGCTTGTTCCATAACCCCCTCCTGAAGACGTAAAAAACGGCAAGATCTCTGTGCCTGGAACAGCAGTTATGGAGCAGACTTGGGCCACTAGACAACTTTAAACTATAGTATATTCCATCATCATACATGGGCAAAATAGTTCGCGTTGGAAGCAGAGGCACGTCAAGAAAAGTAGTGGACAAGGGAGACGACAATTGGTCTGGCGAAGACTACAAGAAAGTCATGAAGGAACGCAAGGAGCAGGCAGGCGATGTTTTTGTAACGACAGGCAGAGGAACTCGCAAGATAAAGTTCAGCGACATAAAGGACACCAGCGCACCGTCCGCAAAGGGCAGGTACGTATCTACAGGCAGAGGAACCGGTCGCCGCAAGGTGAAATAGGACTCGCCCTTACTTTTTTTAGCAATGCGCAGTCTCTAGCCTGAGGCTTGTTCTTTTAGGATCTGCCGCAGTTTTGCATTTATCATGCTTCCCGGCGCCCTGCCGCGCAGGCTCTTCATGGCAATGCCCATCAGCGCGCCCAAAGCCCTCTCGCCGCTCCTTGATATCATGTCCGTATTGCTGCCAGCTATATCCCTCAGGATTCGATCAAGCTCGCCCTCGTCCATGACCTGCAGTCCTGCTGCCGCATCCTGTACGGAGTCCGCCTTGCCGGACATGATGCGCTCAAATATGATCTCAATCGATTCTTTTGGAATGCTGCCGGATGCATACAGTTCAAACGCATCCAGGACATGCTGCGGCCGCAGCTGCCTGCCGAATCCCTTTCTCTGCAGGCTTGTAACAGTAGAGCAGACGGCCGACGCCGCAAAGTTTGCCGGAGCCAGCCTGCGGCGTACAATGTCCTCAAATGCATCAAGATACGGCGAATCCAGGACCTGCTCTGCCAGCTGCTCGTTTATGCCGTATCTCGCAACAAAGCCCGCCAGCATCTCATCCCAGGGCTGCGGAATGCTGCCTGCTGCATGCTCCAGCTCTGCATCGTTGACATAAATCGGCGCAATGTCAGTTTCCGGATACATGCGGGACGGGCCTGGCCGCGGCCTTAGAAATACGGTCTCGCCGTTTTGTCCTGCCTGCCTGGTCTCGCCTGGCACGCCCCTTGCCGCCTGGACTATGCGGGCTGATGTGGCGGACAGCATGTGCTTGATTCTGGCGTGGTCGGCAGCTACAATCAAAAATGCGTCGCGGGGGCCGGCCCGCATCTTGTCCCGCAATGCTCGGATGTCGCCCTCGCCAATTCCATAGTTTGGCAGCTCGTCAGAGTGGAACACTCCGCCTATGCCAAATGATCTTGCAATCTGGGCAATCTCCTTCCCTATTCTAATTCCAGGGTGCGGCTCGTACCCGAAGAATCCCGCAAAGTTTCGCACTAGAACGGCCCGCACGGCCTCGCCGTTCTTTATGCTCTTTTGAATTATTTTGGAACTGCATCCTGAGAGCGCATCTGCCGCATCAAAGATATCATCTGGCTTGATTGAAATGTCCAAGCCGTCCAGCTTGCGCGCTATTTGACGCAGCCCGTCCTGGCGCTTTGCCTCAAAGTCCACCACCTTTTCCAGCTGATCAAGCTGCTGAACGCCCTTGACTTCCACCACATTTCCTCCGGAAAGCGAGACATTGACATCCTGCCTTATTGAGCCCAGGCCGCGGGCAGCCCTCTTTGTAGTGCGGAGCAGCTTGCCGAGCGCGTGCGCAATGCGGCGCATCTCTTTGGGTCCTGCAGGTACTGGCTCTAGCGCAATCTCGATCAGCGGCACGCCCAGCCTGTCCAGGGCGTATTCCCTGCTGCCGGAGCTGTCCGATACCAGCCTGGCCGCGTCCTCTTCCAGGCATATCGACTGGACGCCGACCTTTCGGCCGCCTGCATCAAGCTCTCCTCCAGATGATATCAGCATAGTTCGCTGAAAGCCGGACGTATTGGAGCCGTTGATTACTATTTTGCGCATTACAAATATCTCCCGAAATATCTTGGAGCGCAGCGCCGATGCCACTATCAGGCTGGTCTCTTTGGATACCGGGTCCGCTTCGTGCGGCGGCTCTTCGTCCTCCTCTACAAGGCAGCTGCTCCCAGGCGAGGCGCCGTACACGGCAATCCTTGACTTTGCCTTTTCAAATACGGCTGCGGGATCATACTCTCCCATCTCGCTCTTTGACGCGCGCAGCCTTCTGGAAAATTTTCTGGACGGGACAGAAGCTTCTGACGGGCGGCAGCTGCAGAACAGCTTTCTTCCCGTAGCCAGCTGCTGGTGTATTTCAAGGCCTACCAAAAGCCCCGGCATTGCATCCGCCTCGCTCAACGGTACGCTGGAGCCTGGGCGCATCATTAAAACCTAATCTGAAAATTCGGATGCTGTTCTCTCAAGCATCAGCCTTTTCAGCCCGTCATAGTCGGATGCTGCGCCGGCAGCCCACATCGCCTTGACTAGCGCTGTTTCTGGAATCATGTCGTGCAGCGGCGTTACTCCCAGATTCAAAAGGTCGCGTCCGCTCTCATATACGGTCATCCTGACCCGGCCTTCAATGCACTGCGATGTCATGCCCAGGAATATGTTCCTGCGGCGCGCATCGGCTATTGCGCCGTAAAGCGTCCTTCCGACATGCCCCAGCCCCGTTCCTTCAAATATTATTGCACGGACGCCAGACTCGATTATGCGTTCCAGCAGTCCGGGGTCGTATCCTGGATGATACTTGACCAGGGCGACCCTGGTGTCAAGGGTTATTTTCGGGCTGTATTTAGTGCAGGCAAAAAAATCAGGACATGATCCTGAAATGCTGCCGCCTGATACGGCAAAGGCGGGCTCGGCTCCTATTGTCTGAAACGCGGCGCGCCTGCTAGTATGCATCTTTCTTACTCTTGTGCCCAGGTGGCACGATACCTCTGCGTCGCTCTCGTCCTTGTGCATGACAACGAATATTCCCCTTGCTTTTCGCGATGCAAGAAATCTGGCTGCTCCAATCAGGTTCAATGCGGCGTCTGATGACGGCCTGTCGGATGACCGCTGCGATCCTACAAGCGCTATCGGCAGCGGGTAGCCCTGCAGCGCAAACGAAAGGTATGCCGCCGTATACTGCATCGTGTCCGTTCCGTGCGCAAGGATTATTCCGGCATACTCGGATCCTGCCAGCTGGTCAAGCCTTTCTGCAATGCTCTTCCAGTTTTCCGGCTGAAGATTCTCAGAGTATTCAGAGAAGAGTATTTCGGCATCGATATTGGCAATTCCTGCAAGCTCTGGAACAGACGCATGCAGTTCGCTTGGAGATACCGTCGGCGTAACAGCTCCTGTCCGATAATCTATGCGGCTTGCAATCGTGCCGCCCGTCGACAGCAGCAGGAGCCTGGGCAGACGGGGATTGTTCTCAGGTTCAGCGCCAGTCGCCTTGTCCTGACTGGGCCTTGATTCCAGTCGAATCTGCCTTATTTCGCCTACTTCGATTCCGACATTGTACCCGCTAGGCAGCTTGAGAACAAGCCTGCTTCCGGCAGAGCCCTCGTACCTGGGCATCAGGACTCCCTCGTATGATGCATCCGCATCTATGCTGACGCGGTCTCCCACCCGGATGCCGCGCTCGGAGAGAAACTCCAAGGATTCTCCAGCATACCCCCGCAGCTCCGACATTACAGTATCGTGCGAGCTGCCATTTTATTAAGAGATCCCGCTGCTCGGAGATGTCAAGTTTGCAGGAGAGCGCCAGATCTGTCAAGTATCGGGAGATGACGCATTCTGTATTATGATCTTATCCAATGCTTGTGTTCCTGCCGTCGTCATATTGACCGGTTTAATCACCGCACTCATGCTCCAGATTAAAAACAATGCCGCATCAAAGTGAAATTATACGCACAACTCGCTCCTTTGCGTCGACAATATTTGTAATCGCCGGCATCAAGCCTATGATATCGATTTTCTCATTAAAAATTTGGCTGTCTGCACAGAATCATGTGCCGAGACTTGACAGACATGACGATCTCCCGCAAACTTGACAGTTCTTTTTTATGTGCTATTTTATATATAAAGCGACAAATTTGTCCAAACTATAAATATATTGCACACATTATCATCACAATATGAATATGCAAGAATGCACATCAGTGCTTGAAAAGGTGAAAGATGCAATCAGATTTGCACAGGAGCTGCCCCCCAGTCCAATCTATGATCTGAAGAATTTGGGAAACACTGTCAGCGTCTCGGCCAGGACCGTCAAAAGAAGACTGGTCTTTCTAGAAGAGTTGGGACTGGCAGAATACAATCGCGGAAAGTTTACTATAAAAAGAGAGGTGGTTTCGCAGCCATACACTGTCCTGCAAAACATCATCCCCTCGCTTATGTCGCTCAAAAAAGCCAGAAGATTTGGACGGCATTACAAGCCAACTGATGTCAACTTTATGAAAAAGCATCTTCCAAAAGGCGCAATCATAACGCTTGATCACAATGCCCATGAGCTAACAAAATTTCAGACCCCGCTGAACTTGCATGTCTATGTTGATAATGTGGAAAAAGTCGCCAAGCTTTTGAAGAATCACGGATTTCGTGAAGGAAAAAGAGGAAGCGTCGTGCTTCTTCCAAAGATTGGCTCTTTTGAAAATCTTGTTGAAAGGGTCTTTCTTGATTGCGTGGCAAACGGCGGCCGAAGCTTTCTGGATGCTGCTGCCATCATGCTAACACACAAGGACACGATAAAAACCAGAGTCCGGTTTGCAGGAGGTACAATATTAAAAGTTCAGGATGACTTGATGCCGGATGAAACCGCTCATTAGAGAAGCTGCGTCCATTTCTAAGGATTTTGGAGCCGCCGCATTTGTTGGGGCAATTGCAGTCATGCTACATGCTGGCGAACAACGGCAGTCCCAGAATCTAGGCTTTGTTGTTGCCGAGCAAATAACAACTGACGGGTTCTTGGATAAGGGATGCAAAATTGATCAGCGAAGAGTCAAAAAATACAACAGATCGGTCTCTGGAAGTTTAGGTGTGAGTTTTGCCGCCTCAGAGGCGCCTCCCGGGCAGATTCGCGCCTGAAATCCGGAACATCTTCCAGACCCCAAGATGTTACGACCCAAGACGTTATCTGGCTGCTACGATAGCAATCTTAAAGGCGGGGCCGGACACATAAAATCCATGAAAACAAGAAGGTTTACTGTGCAGGTGGTCAAGTCTCCAGAAGGCGGATATACGGGCAGATGTCTTGAACTGCCCGCTGCCATAAGCGAGGCAGACACGATCGAGCAGCTAGAGCCAAACATGAGGGAGGTCATCACTCTGGTCTTGGAGGCCATTGAGGAAAAAACAAGACTCAACCAGAAAATCACCATTGAGATCCCAAATTGAGCTCAGAAACCACAATTAGATGGATGGTAACAGCTCGGTTTCTGGAAGTTTAGGCGTGAGTTTTGCTGCCTCGGAGGCGCCTCCCGGGCAGATTCGTGCCTGAAATACGAAACAGCTTCCAGAGCCCGAGATGCTACGGCATTAGTTATAATCACCAGCATATGCGCGAAAGTTCTCATCGCAGAATGCGTCAAGATACTCGGCGGTGAGCTTGACCACGATTAATCGCCGTACTTTGCCCGATGTTCCTTCCATTCCGCAACTCTTTTCTTGATGGCCTGTTTTACAGGTTCAACAGCCTTGGGCTCCAATTCGTCCAGTTTGAAGAGGCCGTGACTGTGATATATAGCCAGTTTTTCTGCAGTGGCGTATTCCGTACCCCAACCCCTTCCATATACGGGGTTCCGAAACATCTGTTCAGATATAGTCTGGTTTGCCATTGCAATACACCACCAATATCTCCTTTTGGCCGTACTCTTTCTTAAGTGTTAACAGCTTGTCCACATCCGCGCTTACTATCATGCCTACATCGTTGTTCGTCTCGTTCTCATCCATGTTTGTCCATGTTCCGATTGACGGCGTGCATCCCTCGTTCACGATTCTCTCAAATTCACGCTCAGATGTCTCATCAAACGGCCCCGCATGATTGGTGCGTCCTATGACCCCTACCGGCCTTCCGTCTATGCCGTGTGTATCATAGAATTTCCTGCAGTGTTCCGGATTGTTAGCATCAAAGACAGAGCTGGTGACGTAATCCCATGTTCCTTCTGCACCCCTTGCTATGAGCCTCTTTATCGCCGGAAGGCCCTTGGAGAATTCGGATGCCTTCACCCTGCCGCCATGTCTGCTCATGGAGCTCAGTCTTGTCGGCTCATCCTTTTTGTAATTTATCAAACCGCTTGCCTCCGTTCACCATCTCAAGGAACCTCCCACCTTATCCATTTTGCGCCCGGACTCGTCAAACATTCCTGTACGCGGCAAGCAGTGTTTTTGTCCCATCTTTAATCAGGTAATCGAAGTTCCATGCGGTGTTTTTCCACGAAAAAATTTCTACTGCTCTCAGGACGCTTCGTTGTGGGCTAATCCGGAATGGACCTATCCCAATGGCATTGCATATTTGTATTAGCGTGGCATATAGTGATGCAGAAAAGTTCTTATAGTGACGCAGAAAAGTTCTTTACAATATTTTACGTCCTGAAATAGAAAGGTT
>CAYGAM010000100.1:0-7110 GCA_964347915.1 uncultured Nitrosopumilaceae archaeon
ATGTTGCCTGATGAGTTCCTGGCGTTCTGGACGGATTCTTGTATCTGTTTTTTTCAGGGCGAAACTTTATCTCATGTTGCCTGATGAGTTCCTGGAGGCAGGTTTCCTTGTTTGCTGAATTCTGCAATCATTGTAACACAACACTATTGTTAAGTTGGGTAAAGCATAAAATGCGCCTAGATCGCCAGCTAAGCGAAATGTACTCCGGCTCGGATGTTATGGCGACAATGTTGACATTCAAGCAGATGAAGCCATCTCAAACCCAAACCGCCGCCCGGACTTTCAAAAGTACGTTTTGCTTAGCTGATCGCAAGCGGCGGCATTCGCGCACTCAAATGCGCCGGCAGGGCGGCAGCTGCAAAGCGGCAGGGCCAGAGACACTCAGAATGCCATTCTAAGCATGGTTCCGATATCCCTCCCCTTCATGGGTTCCGGGTCTATGTCCTGAAAATTGATCTTGTTTGATATCCGCCTCATCGCAAATGTTGCAAACCTGTACATCAGTATCCAAAGATAGCTGTTGGGATTGCGCTCAAAGAGGCGCATCAGCAGTGAAAATATGCGCCGCGAATGCGGGTAAAACTGAGCCATGTATTCCTGTATGTATTCCGACGAGTTGCTGATCTTGTACCGCAGGTGCTCGATCGTTTCCTGGGCAGTGGCGTATCCGGCGCTCTCTATGCTGACGCGGCCGCGGCGCAACGCTGCGAGCATGCCGTCCGTATTTTTTTCGGATTCTATGATGTTGGTGCACCTGCCAAGCGTTGACGGCACATGAGAGTCGCTTCCGGCCACCTGCACAAGGCCGTTCTCTTTTGCGAATATGGCCGCCTTTGCGTTTGCCAGCACGTCGACGTTGTTGCTGTTGAACACCTCGATTAGATCGCACTCGCTGGATTTTTCCCGCAGGGCGTCAAGAAGGCTGAACGGATGCGGCGCGGATGATACTGCATCCTGCCTGCGTATCTCGTCTATGATTTCCTCAAAGCAAAGCCCCGGCCTTATTAGTTCGCGTATGCCGTACGCTATGACATGAGAGCCGTCGGATGCGGTTATCTCTTCTGCCGGCACCACATGTATGCTCTCGTACTTTTCATGATCATGCGCATACTGGCGCAGCTGCTCATATCCTGCAAGCGTATTGTGGTTTGTGACAAATATCGCGTCCAGGCCGTTTATGTACGCCTGCTCCATCTGGCGCTGTATCGTTACCCCGCAGTCGTACGGCGGCTCCTGCTCGCCCACGTTAAAGTTGGAGAATGTGTTGTGGCAATGAAGCTCTGATCGCAATTGCAATATGTTCATGGCGCGCAATGTTCGTATTTTAACCATTCATTGGCGCGGCGCCGGGCGTGCTTTGCGCAGTTTTGATTGGCGCGACTTTTTTCTCCCTGGATTGGTTTCGCGCGGCTGCGTTCTGTACGGTTTTGCCTGGCTCTCACTGAAAATGTGCAACGCGCGCCCTTTTCTTACCTGAAAAGATCCTGCTCTCTTGGACGAACCATGGACAGGGCGGTGCCTCCCTGGGCAAAGGCATAGTTTCGTATTATTGTTATCGGAGCGCCGGACAGCTTGCCGTGCGCAAGCTCTGCCGCAGAGCACAGTTCGTCTGATACTGCAATTGCCGTAACCCGAAGCGGCCTTTTGTATCTGTCCTTTGCGCCGGCATAGCTTCGCACAGACTCGATTCCGGATATGCCTATGGCGACATCGGTCTGTCCCATTCTAAACGGCCTTCCAAAAGTGTCCGATATTATCACTGCCACACGCCTTCCTGCCTTTGCCTTGATCTCGCGCCGCATATTTTCGGCAGACGCGTCTGCGTCTTTTGGCAAAAGGGATATTGATCCGTTCTTGATGTTGCTCTCGTCTACTCCGGCATTTGCGCACACCATCCCGTTTCTGGCTTCTGTTATTATGACGCCGTCGCTCATCCTGACTATTCTGTTTGATTCTGAAAGTATGGCCTCTACTATTCTGGAATCTTTGCCGTACTCTGATGCAATGCCCTGGGATAGAATGGACGGTATGATCGCATCCAGCTCTATCACCCTGCCCTCCATCTTTGAGACGATCTTTTGCGATACGACCAGTATGTCCCCGTCCTGCACCCTGGCCTTGCATTCCTTGAGCAGTCCGGATATGCTGTCTTCCGAGTCAATGTCCCTTCGAATGAGCACCGGTATTACTTCAAGATGCATTACGCGACTGCAAGCTGGAGCGTAAATATTGTTTGCTATTGGGCTGATATGGCGAGCCGCGCTGCGCTATATCTTTCCGTAATGATTTCTGATGATGTCCAGTATTTTTGAGAGATCCTTTTCTTCCAAAACAACGTCTGCCGCATCCTTTACCCTGTCCTGCGCCCTGAATGCAATTCCAAGCCCGCATATGCCAAAGAGCTTTAGATCGTTTGCTCCGTCTACCGTAACTACGATATCGCTTTTCTTTTCGCCCCATTCTTGAATCTTTGAGCCTGCCGCTGCTGCCTTGTCTGAGCCCACATTGATTTTTACGCCGTCAAGCCTGCCGTCTTGAAATATCAGTTCGTTGGAATATACATAGTCCAGCCCAAGCTCCTTCTGAAGCCTGTCCGTCATTATTGTAAAGCCGCCTGAGACTGCAAGAATCTTCCAACCTGTTTCTTTTAGCGTCTTGCATGCCTCTCTTGCTCCGGTCATTATCGGCAGCGAGTCGGCAACCTCCTTGCATGTTTCATAGTCCATCCCTCTCAGAGTGCCAACTCTGGATATCAGGCCTTTTTCCCAGTTTATTACTCCTTGAATTCCTTTTTTTGTAATCTCCCATATTTGATCCTCCTTGCCTATCTTCTCTGCCAGAATTGGAAGATACTCTGCGTCAAACAAGACGCCTTCCACATCAAAAATTGCAAGCAACCGGTTTCTAAGTTGCCAGAAATTAGCTAATTATATTAAGCTTGGCTGAAATTTTTCAGCAAAGTGTGGGATTTGGTTTTTGCAGCGGGCGCGCCTGCCAGCAAATCTGCACGATTTTCGCATGATGCGCCTCTCATGCCTGCAGCATGCTGCCTGCTGAAGGTTAAAATGCAAAACGCAGGGAATGATGCTGCATGGCCGGCAGCCTGAAATGTGGCGTTATGACGCTCAATATTGCGCATGCTTTTTTGCCTGGGTGCAGCTGCTGTTTTTGCAAAGGCGGACTGGTTCGTGCAGCCGCCGGACTGCACGCTGCGCAGAATTTCTCCAGGCGCCGGCAGCCTGGACATTTGAGGCGCTGCGAGAATCCGTGCTGCGGACTGGTGCGCAAGCAGAATGCTGCGCGGCTTTCAGAACATGCCGTGCATGCGGCTCATGCTCGGAGATCTGACGGCCTTTACAGAACCTTGACTCCATCGGATATCCGGCATGCGCAAAATGATGCAAGGCGCGGACCTGATGCACTGCGCCTGCTTGTCGGAGCGCCGGCATGAGGGGCGTTCATTATGCGCTCGTATTTGGAGGAATATTTGCTGCTATTCTTGCAAATGCCCTGTTTGGGCATCTTTTATTTGCGTCCGATACGGAACAGGCGGCCGCCAAGTATTCGATATACGTTCATCTGCAGCCAGAATGGAAGAGTTATCCCAACAATCTGATATTTGACGTGACAAATTTCTGGTTCAAGACGGATGACTCGGAAGGCGCCCCGCCTGGCAATGCAAACAGGCTCCTGCAGCTTGACGGCAAGCAGTTTGTTGAATTGCGGCACGATTTTAGCGATTGCATGGACGAATGGAATCCGATACTGTACCGCAAGGCGATAGATGCGGTGCGCCATGAAATCGAGTATCTTCAGGGCGGACAGCTTAGCCCGGATCCCAGCATGTCGAAATATCCGGACATAGCAAACGCCGGATATGATCTGGCAGAGCAGCAGGAAGCGATCAGGGACGGCTATGCCCAATTTATTCCGGTGTGCGCCTCTTTGGACTCGGCATCGTACGACTACAGCGTCAGAATCGACAGCGAGAGCATAGGCTTTGACGTATATTTTGTCTCATCGCAGGACGCGCTGGAAGACTGGGGCGGGCCGCAGTTTGAGCGGCATGTGCTGCCTGGCTGCACTGCTCAGAACAAGAAGAGCTTTAGCGGCACTTGCACCGGCGTGGAGAATGGCGGCGGCATGGTATTGGCCGTTCCTGACAGGCTCAAGACCTGGGTTACAAAGATTACTGTAAATCTGTACGAGCGAGTCTGAGGCTTTTAGCTGTGCGGGCACTTTTGGCGCGCGCCCAATCTCGCTGCTGCGCGCTTTTTTTATGGCGCATTGCAGGACAATTTTTTTGGCGAGGCGGCGCGCACCTCGTATCAAAATGCATTGCAGGACGCGCCTCTGGGCGTACTTTATGACGAACAGCAGAATATGCTCCGTACTGCGTTCCGGCGCCTGCCCCATGACATGATTCATGATGCGATTCGCGCCGCATTCACTGCCGTACTGTATGATGATCTTTATGCGGATCTCTTTGTGCGCAGCGCATTTACTGAAACATTATTGGACGGCAAGACCGGACTGCCTGAACGCACCATGCCAAATTTGTTTTGCGTTTGGCTTTGTGGCGCCGCCCAAAGCGTCTGAGTGCCGGTCCGTAATCTTTGCTGAAAGCAGGCGCCTTTCAAGAATGCGTTCTGCAGCACTTTGGGTGATATTCTGCTCGTCTTTGCAGCACAGCAAAATTTCATCTGCAGGGCATGCAGGCAGATGCAACGCGCCGTCTGTTTTGCATGGTTGTCTTTGCACGCTCAAACTTTTGCAGCGCCGGAACTCAAACTGATTCTTGGTTTCGCATGATGGCCGCCTTACCCTGGATTCAGATTTTTTTGCACGCCAAATGCCATTCGAAAGTCTATTCCATGATCATGCCCAAACATGCAAAAAACGACAAAATCGTTGTGCTTGAAACCGCAGTTATGGCGCGGGCTTTCGTTCGATTAAATTTTATAAACAAGAGCGATGGGATAATACTGATGGACGATTTTGAGAAAGAGTTTCCAGACTTTGACTGGAAGAATACTCCTGCATACGACCATCCTGGAGGCAAGGACTGCCCGTGTCCAAAGCACGAATACATCCGGGAGCAGATTAGATTCACAAAGCAGGTAAATACAAAGGGCAAGGACCACTCGACAATCACTCTGAAATTCTGTCCGGATCACTACCGGGTCTACATGGACGAGGTAATTCCATCCATGCCGCTAAAGTACAAGATTCTTACCAAGCTTGCTCTCAAGATGGGAGCAATACACATCCAAACGCTCAGCTCAATGCAGTCTGATCTATGCTTTTACTGCAAGTACGGTTCCGGCGGATTCGACAAAAAGAACGAACTTCCTCCAATGTCGTAAGGATACAAGCCGCCTGCCGATCTTTATATTGCCGGCATCGCCGTATTGTATCGTTGGGATCTGACGACAGCTGCAGAATCTGCGGAAATAAAATGGCGCAAAGGTATCTGCCAATGGAGCAGTGGGATGCAAAAGGGCCCATGTGCGGCAAGTGCTATTCCCAAAAAATTTACGAGCATTATCCGGGAGATCACGTAAGAGTCAATTCGGACGGATGATTCGTCATTCCTTGCTGACTCCTGGGCAGTTCCATACCAGCGGGTCGTCCTTGATTTCATGCTCTGCTAGAAACTTGATGTTTGTTATGGTCTTTTTGTTTCGCAGCAGCGTGACCTGGAAAGACTTGAATTTCCTGCAGTCGCAGTCTTCGTACAGGCAGCCGTCTCCGTCGTCTTCGTGATCCTCTCTGGTATGTCCGCAGTCGCATACGGCGTCATCCTTGACGTCGTCCTTGTACTTTAGCTGGTATATCCCAAGCCTGATGTATGCCTCGCCGGCATGCCCCTTTTTGAACCGCTCATAGTTTGCCGTTCTTGGAAGTATCTTGAAAAGTCCTGTGTTAGTTGGAGCCTTTGGCGACTCTGCGGCTATGACAAACCATATGTCGTCGTGCACTTCCACGAATCGCAGCTTTATCGTATGATCCGCCCACCATTTGATGGCGCTGTGCCAGAGGGCTACCGCCTCCTTTCTGTCTGGAAACAGGGGCGCCACATTCATTCTCAGATCATAGTATCGGTACGCCACTCCGATAAAATCGCTGTACCAGTTTATCGCTCCTGCCAACTGTGACTGATGCTTTGCCTGGAGGATATAAAAGTGAAAGATTGCCGGCCAAGATAAATGCAAAGATCAAGCCTGGGCAGGCACAGGATGCAATTGAAGCGCGCATCAAATTGCATTTGATGACAAGGGCGTCAGCGGCCGTCTTGGGCGCATTCTGCTTGGATGAATCTGTACCCTTATAAACAAGGCTGATATAATCAATCCATGGCTGGATACCGCACTAGCGTGCAGATAGTAGCTGACTTGTTGCGCGCGACGGGAGAATTTGGACAAGAGGGCATCAAGACAACCACTCTTCTTTCAAAGGCAAACTTGTCTCATCCGCGTCTGCTAAAGTTTGTCGCGAATCTTACCAGCGCAGGACTCATTGCAAAGTTTGAGTATGACGGAAAGAATACTTTTGTAATAACAAGCAAGGGCAGGCAGTACCTGGAATCGTACAGAAAGTTTTCAGAGATTGCAGAATCATTCGGCTTGGAACTTTAGCAGGAATGCGGCGGGATTCTGGTCCCAGGATTAGTTTTGAAAAGATCGTGCGTTGATTGCGCGCGCCTGACAAGGCGGCATGCTGATGCACAGCATGCGCCTTTGACTGTAGTGTGCGAGCATTATGCTGCCTTGCGGCTGCGGGCACATGCGTATGTGCCTTTTGTGCCTAAAGCGGGCCGGCTCGCTCAAATGTTCTGAGGAAGAAGCAAATTCTTATGATCAAGGTTCGGCCAAGCGCAATGCAATGAGTTGTTATCTTTGTCTTGACTCTGGGTGTGATTTGAGGCGTGTTTCAGCCACGACTGGCTTCTTGGTTTTCAGTAAATTTCGCTTAGCTGAAATTAAGTTAAATATTTATTTTAGTTTTAAACTTGTGTAAAATCATGCATATTGGTATGTTGTCGGGTAGTTTGCTCCATGACTCTGACTGAATGCGTAAAAAATGACAAGATCTTTGTGCCTAGAATAG
>CAYGAM010000101.1:0-6950 GCA_964347915.1 uncultured Nitrosopumilaceae archaeon
AGGCGCATGCGGGAACAAGGCTCCATTGAAACGCGCCTCAAACTGCAGCCAGTGACCGGGCAAAGATATCCGTTCCGGATGCATTTCGTCCAGCCTCAAAAATTTATGCAGAATCAAGATACCACGAGTCCAAGGATTAGAGTCACGGCCTGATGCATTGCCATGCGCAATGCAGTACGGCTGCACGGCCGCTTTCATTGCCGCTCTCGCTTTCCGAGTTCAGAGCAGCAGGCAGTTGCGCCAACATCTTATCAGCATAAAAAGCCGCAAGCCAGCAGTCATAATGCGATCGCAGCGCATGAGCGCAGCAGAAACTGCGGTTAATGGTAAAAAGAGATGCGGAAACTTATTGCAGCGTGCGCGGCGGCGCAGAAAGATTCTTTCCTGCTACGCTTGTCCCGAAATCGAAAGGTTTAATTGTTCCAGTGATGCGTCGTGACGTAAATTGGATGAACTTACCAAGGCCATAATATTCGAAAACAATCTAAGAACTCGGGAAAGACTGCTCGCAATGAGCTATTTCATTCATGGCAACGTACCTCCAAAACAAATCGCATCTAAACTAGACTGCTCTGTCAGAAGCGTAAAAAATTGGATCAAGGTTTACGAAAAGGAGGGAGTTGCAGGATTAGCAGACAAGCCCAGGAGCGGCAGGCCGCGCAAGACGGCGCAAGCCAAAACGAATAAAGCTGCAGCCAAGCGAAAGGCGCCAAAGACCAAGCAAAAACGCAGGCCAGGCCACATCTAAAGCACGCCTCAAGCCATGCATGAGAAAGGCGGCTGATCCAAGTACGCTTAGCTGCATTTTGGAGCCGCGCTGCTGAATGATGCATCGCAAAGCCGGCTGCGCTGCAGAATTTGCGCCGAAATTCCAGCAGCATAACACAAGACGCGCAGCTTACTCCAAAAGAGCGGCGCCGCAGACTCCGGCCGAGTCTCCAAGCGCATTTCGCAGAATGGGCGTATCAACCATGCCCCCAAAGACGCGCTCGCGCACGGCCGCTGCGCCTTGAGTGTAGAGAAACGGCAGGTTTGAGACGCCGCCGCCCAGGACTATGGCGTCTGGATCCAGAATGTCAATCACGTTTGCAAGAGCAACGCCAAAGTCGGCCAAAAACTCCGCCTTCCATTGCCTGCCGTGTGTCGTATCCAGGT
Source organism: uncultured Nitrosopumilaceae archaeon (assembly GCA_964347915.1). Taxonomy (GTDB): domain Archaea; phylum Thermoproteota; class Nitrososphaeria; order Nitrososphaerales; family Nitrosopumilaceae; genus CAYGAM01. The sequence continues at coordinate 1,156 of CAYGAM010000101.1, forward strand.
ATCGCGCTGCATCCTCCAGCCGCATTCTGTCTCCGGAAAGCTCGCGCCAGCGCCTCTCAAGCGCAGGGCCGGATATGTACGTCTCGGCGCATCCCCTGCTTCCGCAGTAGCACTCGCGTCCTCCAGAATGCAGGACATGATGCCCCCACTCTCCCGCTATGCGGGAGCGGCCCTTGTGCACTTTTCCGTCCAGTATGATGCCGCCTCCTACGCCGGTTCCCATTATGACGCCGAATACTGTGCTGCATCCCTGGGCAGCACCAAGCCTGGCTTCCGCCATTGCAAAGCAGTTGGCGTCGTTCTCCATGAGTATTGCGCGGCCGAGCTTTGCCTCCAAGTCCCGCTGCAGGCGCCGGCCCCGAAGCGAAGCGGTATTGCTGTTTCTTACCGTGCCGTCGTCCGATATGAAACCGGGCGCGCATACGCCGACGCGGGCGTCATCAGAATCAAGTTCGGACACCAGGTCGCAAATTGAATCAAGAATGCCTTCGTATGCATCAGGCGTCCAGATTCGCTTACGCTGCAGGACGCTGTTGTCCTCATCCAAAAGCGCGGACTCGATCTTTGTTCCGCCCAGATCTATTCCTATTCTTTTCATATAATGCGGTCAGCCCGGAGGGCCGCCAGCCGGCTGTCCCGATACTGCGATGACATCGTCTATTCGCAGAATCATGCAGGCAGCCTCTGTTGCAGAGTTTATAATCTGCTCCTTTACTGCCGCCGGCTCAATCACGTCAATTGCAAGCATGTCGGAGATGCGCGTGTTTCTAGCATCTATTCCAGCCCACTGCTGCCCCTGGTTTTGCTCGGCCCGGAGGTTGGCCATCGTATCGATTGGATCCATTCCGGCATTCTCCGCTATTGTGAGCGGAATGGTCTCTAGAGCTTCGGCGTACTTTTTGATTGCAAGCTGCTCCCGTCCGTCAAAGCTGTCCGCCCAGACTTTGAGTTTTGACGCAACATGCGCCTCCAGCGAGCCGCCTCCTGCCACGATTGCAGGCTTTTCCATCACGTCCTTTATCACCATTAATGCATCATGAATTGAGCGGTCCACCTCGTCGACCACCCTCTGGGAGCCGCCCCGCACTAGAATGGTAACCGCCTGAGGATTCCTGCATCCTTCAATGAATATCCACTTGTCGGACTCGACTGTCTTTTGATATACGAGATCTGCCGTTCCAAGATCATTCTCAGTCAGGTCTTCAATGTTCGTAGTGACCCTGCCGCCTGTCGCCTTTTGCAGCTTTGTCATGTCGCTCTCCTTTACGCGTCTCACTGCAAGAATTCTGTCCTTTACCAGATGATACTGCGCCATGTCGTCAATGCCCTTTTGGCAGAGCAGGACGTTTGCTCCCGTGCTGCGAACCTTTTGAACCATAGACTTTAGCATTTTCTGCTCTTCGTCTATAAACATCTGCATCTGCGTTGGATCGCTTATTCTAATCTCTGAGCTAATCTCAGTCTTTGCAACCTCCAGCGCCGCGTTTAGCAACGCTATCTTTGCTCCGTTTACCCTAAATCGCATGTTGGGATGAACCGCCTCCTTGTCCAGTACAATGCCGTCTATGAGCGCCGTGTCCCTGATTGTCGCTCCTGCCTTTTTCTCCACTTTGATATTGTCAAGATCTACCGAATACTTGTCGCCGTCTGCTGATACAACCTTTAGTATCGCATCAACTGCTATATCAGCCAGTATGTCGCTGTCCTCGGATACAAGCTTTGACTGCATGCTTGTGGTTGCCACCTTTATGAGCATCTCGCGATCCCGCGGCTCTACCTTTTCTGCCAGTTCAGAGAGTATCTCCAGCGTCTTGCCTGCCGCAGCCTGATATCCCTCAATTATTACGGTAGAGTGGACATCTTTTTTGAGCAGCTCTTCAGCCTTGGCCATGAGGGCTCCTGCAAATACAACGGACGACGTGGTGCCGTCGCCGACTTCGTTGTCCATCGTCTTTGCAATTTCCACCATCATTTTGGCAGCAGGATGCTGAACATCAATCTCCTTGAGTATTGTGGCGCCGTCGTTGGTTATTGTAACGTCGCCCAAGGAATCCACCAGCATCTTGTCCAGACCGCGCGGTCCCAGGCTTGTTCTTACGAGATCGGCTACGAGTTTTGCAGCGTTGATGTTGTTCTTTTGCGCGTCCTTTCCCTTTTGCTGCAGTGCGCTCTCTTTGAGCACCAGTACGGGTCCCTGCGGCGTCTGTTCAATTGATGCCATGTTGATACTGTGATAAAATCCCATATTTATTACTTATTTGAAAAATCACATTTTGAGAATCGGCAAGGGTGCGATCGGCTCTTTTGAGCTTTTGAAGCTGCAGACAAAAATTGCGGATCGGCCGGCAATGACGCGGCAGGCTGGCCTGGCATTGCTGAAACTGCAGACAAAAATTGTGGTGTTGGGTTTTATGCGGCAAGAGCTTTGTCGATCATGTTTTGGTAAGACTGCTTGGATGCGGCTCCCACCTGCTGCGATACTACCTTGCCGTTCTTGAAGAGTGCAAGAGTCGGTATGCTGAATACGTTGTACATTGATGCAATCTCGCCGGCGTTGTCTACGTTGACTTTGACAAAGCTGACTTTGTCTCCGTATTCCTGCTCCAGTTCTTCGATTACCGGGCTTATCATTCGGCACGGTCCGCACCATTCGGCCCAAAAGTCAACAAAGACTGGCTTTCCAGATTGGAGGACGTTAATCTCCCATGTTCGAGAATCCGATATGCTTGAAATTCCCATACAGGATAATGACATATCATCATACCTAAATATCTTACATTAATTCCAGGCGAGTAAAGCATGCTCCGGCAAGGGAGCCTGCAGTAAGGATTGTTCCGGCTGATCCAAACTCCCTTTTGCATTCAATTTGGATGCGCTGCGTTTGGCTAAATTCAGTCCGGCTGGCGCGCGTCATGCCTCAAAGATGAGCTGTGTCAAGGCAGGCGCGGGCCAAGCCGCCAGCAGTTTCAAATACTTAAATTGCCTTTGGGAAATGCATTATGTATTGAGCTCTGATACCAGGCTAAAGAAGCTTAGAGCGTCTGGAGGATATATTATGGCATATGTTGACGATATGCAGCAGGGAAAGGGCAACCTGGGCGGCCCCGAACTCTTTCTGGCTCCCATTGGCAGAATTGACAAGGAAAAGATAACAGAGTTTTTCTGCAACAAGTGCGAATCCGTATTTGACGGGGCGCCTGGAATAGAGTATGAAAGTCCGAATGAAGAGGTGGCGGACAATCTGGTTCTTATTGAGAGAGGAAGTTATTCCTGCCCTACATGCAATGCAACCCTGGCAGAGTACAGGGAATTCAAAAAGATGGATGAGTCGACAGAGGTTGGCGCGGCAAAGCCCATGGCAGGCATGGACGAGCAAAAGCCGGCAGGAGCAGACGGCGCGCAGCCGGAAAAGCAGGCGGCAGAAGAATCAGAAGGGCAGGAGCAGAATGCAGAGTCGGAGGAAAAGGCGCCCGGCAGCCAAGGGCAACAGGACGCGGCAGAGGATGGCGCTGTACAGACTCAAGATTTGCTTGATGCAATGGAGAAAAATCCTGGGCAGCAGGACGCGGCAGAGGATGGCGCTGTACAGCAGGCTGCAGGCAGGGAGCAGAATGCGCAGGAATCAAGCGGACAGGCGCAGGCCCCGGAAGGCTCGCAGCAGGCGGAAGCGATCAAGCCCATTGATGGAATGTCAGTCTTTGATGAGAATGCGCGAATGCTTGGAACTGTAGAGGGAATAGGCCTTGACGCCTCAAGCGCGCTGTGCATGAGCGTTGTCCGAAATGACGGAGCAAAAAAGAATATTGCGCTAACGCAGATCAAGAGCATTGGCGAGATAATCATTCTAAGCAGCGGGTCCGGCAGCGCAGATGTAGCGCCGTCGTCAAGATGCGCAAAGTGCGGCTTTGAGAACAAGCCCGGCTCGAAATTTTGCGAAGAATGCGGAATAGCGCTCTAGCATTGCAGCCAGGCAAGGCAGGAAGCAATCGTACTGCTGCAGTGAAAAGGCGGAATTGCAATGCCGAAAAGCAAACCGGTTAAGAAAAAGCGCGCGCCGACGGCCACGAGCAGCTTTGGAGTGACGGGAAGAATAGGCCATGATTCTGCCAAATTTTATTCCAGAAAACTGTATTCCGGCCGCATTCCGAAAGAGGATCAGAGCGAGCATGCGAACGGCATTGGAGAGTACAGGAATACCGTCCTGTGCGCGGACAGCGCAGACCTTGGAATGATACCGGATTCAAGCGTCCACCTGATGGTCACCTCGCCGCCGTACAATGTGGGAAAAGACTACGACAAGGACATGGACATGGAGCAGTACACGGCAATGCTGGACAGCGTATTTGCTGAGACGCACAGGCTGCTTGTAAACGGCGGAAGGGCATGCATAAACATAGCCAACGTAGGACGAAAGCCGTACATTCCGTACCACTCGTTTGTCATAAGCAGCATGCTAAGAAACGGCTTTCTTATGAGGGGCGAGATAATCTGGGAAAAAGGGGCGGGCGCCGGAGCATCGACTGCGTGGGGGTCGTGGATGTCCGCAACAAACCCGGCATTGCGGGACACGCACGAGTACATACTGGTATTCTCAAAGGGCAAGTTCAGCCGAAAGGCAGGCAAAAATACAATCAGCCGCAGCGAGTTTCTGGAATACACAAAGAGCGTGTGGAGATTCGCAGCCGAGAGCGCCAGAAGAGTGAACCATCCCGCGCCGTTCCCAGTGGAGCTTCCCTACAGGTGCATACAGCTTTACACGTTTGAGGACGACGTGGTCTTTGACCCGTTCTGCGGATCCGGCACCACGGCAATAGCTGCCATAAGGACAGGCAGGAGTTTTCTCATGACCGACAGCAGCAGAAAATATGCCGCAGTTGCAAAAAAGAGAATTAAAGACGAGCTTGCGCAGACCAAGCTTGCCTGACTCTGATCGAAAGTCTAATTATGGCGCGGCGCAAAGTTTTATCGCGGGCGTTGATGAATGTATCCCTCTGACTGATGATATGGATCTTGAGTTCTGAGCCTGCAGATTTTTATGGCAGAACGCAGCCGCGGCCGGCATTGAAGTCGCTTACAGAATACCTGACATACAGGACCGATACGCGCAGGGCGTTTCTCAACATAACCGGCCAAATTGAAGAGCTGGTAAAAAGAAGCGGAGTGAAGGAGGGGCTCTGCCTGGCAAATGCAATGCACATTACGGCAAGCGTCTTTATCAACGACAATGAAGCTGGACTGCATGCTGACTATGAGAAGTGGCTTGAGGAGCTGGCTCCGCATGAGCCTGTTGATTCATACGATCACAACAAGACCGGCGAGGACAATGCGGACGCTCACCTGAAGCGGCAGGTCATGGGAAGAGAGGTAGTGGTTGCCATAACAGGCGGACGCCTTGACTTTGGGCCGTGGGAGCAGATCTTTTACGGCGAATTTGACGGACGGCGCCCCAAGCGCGTCCTGGTAAAAATAATCGGCGAATAGGTTTAGCCGAAATCGGCATCGCGCGACTGGCTCTGATTCTCGTTTGCGCGGTATGCCTCCCTAAACTCGTCTTCGTGGTTCTGCGGCCCGTGTCCGCACTTGACGCACCCTACCAGGTATCCGTTTGGGTTCTTGCTGTACTCTTTGCATCCGCAAAAGCAGGCCATGCCGGACTGTTGCTGCGTGATCGATATATCTTTTGGCGCAGGACGGCATTCCGGTACGGTTCCGGTACTGTTCTGGCAGGATGCAGGCGTAGTTCCGGTACGGTTCCGGTACTGTTCTGGCAGGATGCAGGCGTAGTTCCGGTACGG
>CAYGAM010000102.1:0-6856 GCA_964347915.1 uncultured Nitrosopumilaceae archaeon
AGGCATCATGCGCCATGATACATGCGCGGCCGGATGTTTTTTTGGGCATGCCGCAGGAACGGCAGGAGCATAAAGCCAGGATCTGTGAAAGGCACAGGATTGTGCAGTCTGGTTTTTGCGCCCGGCGAGCCGCGCCCATACAGTCAAGACAGTGCCGGCAGCATGCGCGGCGCCTGGCAGTGCAGGAGTGCGGCATTGGGCATTCTATGAAGGAACGGCAGGCAGCATGCAGTGCTTTGGATAGTGCAGCTCTGGAAATTTGGCATCCCGCCTCGCCATTCCAAGTATATATTTTTAAACGGCTCGCTTTACATGTAATACATGCTGGAAAACAGTATTCATAAAATACTAGTCGGAGTAAACGGATCCGATCTTTCAGCCCGCAGCATCAAGATGGCAATACCCATTGCACGGCAGTGCAATGCGGCCCTGACCGGCATATACGTGCAGGAGATACAGCACAAGGAATTTGCAATGATGAGCGAAGCGGAACCGCAGCAGGACAGCTTTGAAACGCAGTTTATCAATGAGGCAAAAGCGCTTGCAAAGGAGAACGGCATTCCATTCGACATTGAGATCAGAAAAGGCAATCCAGAATACATCATAACTGAAATGGTAAACAGCGGCAAGTATGATCTGCTTGTAGCGGGCATGCATGGCTTTCGCGGAATTCGCGGCAAGCTCTCAAGCGATACTCTAAAAAACATTGTCCGCGATTCAAAGATACCAGTACTCGTTGTAAAGTAGGCGCATCAGCTGCAGTACAAGCCGGCATTGCATAGCGCATCTGCGGTCAGCGGGTGCGGGATTCTATCTCGCCCGACACCAGCGGCAAAAACGCGCCGACGTCAGTGACTATGCCCAGAGCCTGCCATGTGCCCCTGTCCATCAGCTTGGTAACGGTCGGCTGATTGATGTCAATCACTATTACTTTGACGTCGGCAGGCAGCATGTTTCCGGTAGCAATAGAGTGAAGCATTGTAGATATCATTATCACCATTTTGGCGTCCTTGAGGATCTTTTTGTACTGCCGCTGGGCATCGGTAACGTCAGTGATTACGTCTGGCAGCGGTCCGTCGTCCCGTATTGAGCCTGCAAGCGCAAAGGGAATTTTTTTTCTTATGCACTCGTACATTATGCCGCTCTTGAGCTTTCTTCTTTTCACCATATTGGCAATAGAGCCGTATCGAAAGACGGAGTTTACCGTATCCATGTGGTTTCGATGTCCGCGTATTGCAAGCGTTCCGTCATGCACATTCATTCCAAGCGAGGTTCCCATGGTAGCATATTCGATATCATGCACGGCAAGCGCGTTTCCAGCAAGCAGTCCGTGAATGTATCCGCACCGAATGAGTTTTGCCACGGCGCCGGCGGCTCCGGTATGAACTATTGCAGGACCGCCGACCAGCACTATTTTGCCGCCGTCTTTGCTTGTCTTTACGATATCTTCCGCTACGCGCCTTGCAATGTGCTGCGTCGGACGCTCGCTTGAGCTTCCGCTTGACATAAACTCGAATATGTTTGAGCCCTCTCGAGGCCTTTCCGGCGGCGTGATTCTGACGCCGTCCTCGCCCACGACAATCTTGTCTCCCTTTTTCACGTCGCGAATAGGGACGCATGATGCGCGCCTGCCTTTTACCACTATGCACTTGTCCATCATCATGTTCTCTACAGGAATCCATTTTCCCTTGCAGAACAGATGGGTACGATTGTTTGTAGTGCTGTAAAAGTTGTCAGGCATAAGCATGTCCCGCTCCGCTGCGAGCAGTGTTGCCTCCTGCGGCCGGATTGCAGTCGCTCCCTTGTAGTATAGCATCTTTAGAATCTTTTCAAGATGGCTCTGCGTCTTGCCCTCGATCCGCAGCCGGGCAAAGCTCGGATCCCGCTTTCTTTTGCCTACCTGAATCTCCAAGACCTCAAAGTTTCCATCCATGTCTATCACAAGCTCAAAGATCTTGGTCAGGATCAGAGAGTCGATCAGATGCCCCTTGACCTCTATCTCCTGCTGAAATTCCGCCATGATATGCCATCCGCTCCTGTTAACTAAAACTTTATGCATCTAGATTGGAAGCGTTACCTTTCCTTCAAACTGCGCAATTCCATCAGACTCAAATATCTCGACAAGATCCGACTTTTGCTTTTCTGTTACGCCCTGCAGAATGGCCTTTGAGGTTCCTTTTTTGTCCACTATTGCCAGTATGTACCCGCTGTCATCGGTCAGAACAAAGCCCGACGACTCGTCTACGAATGCATAGAGGTTTTCTTCTCCGACGGGCTCCCATACGCCGGTTTTGCTGTCTAGCAACGCAAGAGCCGGCATCGCCTTGCCGCCGGCGTACTTGTTGAGGTACTCTCTCGCCTCCGCCACCCTTTTTTGTCCCGCACGCAGCGCGGCAAAATACTGCAATGAGTATGGCTGGTGCCTGTTTCATAAAAAACGTATCTAAGCATAAAGTGAAGCAAAATGCCCCGACGGCCAAAGCAGAAGCAAAGGCCGAAGGCAGATTAGTCATATGCCTCACTCACAATGGCTGAGCAAAGCTGCCGCTCCAGGCAGGCTTTGCTTGGCAGGCATTGACATGCCGGCAACTGCGGGCATTGCCGCCGAAAAGAAATGATTTGCACGCATATCCTCGCTTTGATGCGGCATTGTCTTTAACAGGCTGCACAGTCAAGATTATTTTCTATTTTGGATTCTAGTCCAGACGCGCCTCCAAGCTGGCTTTGCAGGATTCGTCGCATTTCAAGCAGGCGATTGGCAAAGATTGATCGGTTGTTTTGATTCTCTTGTTTTCCTCAATTAGCGGCCTGACGCTGTCAGAACAACCTAAGATTTGGCTTTTAAGTTGGGTTGCAGGCGCGCATGGCTGTCGGGCTAGGCAGATGCTTTGAGCAGTGCATGCTTTTGGATTTGATCCCGCATTTTATGCTCCTGCTGGATTTTTACTTTGCAGTGTTCTGCATTATGACTTAGATCTATCATATGCTGAATCTGTCCTATGCGCTCGTCTATTATGCGCTTTATTTCCTGCAAGGATTGGCTTTTTTCTGCTGTCTGGATTTCATCAAGATCGCCATCAACATCAAAGATTAGATTCTTTGTGCCATCCGGCGTTTCAGCCATGCAAGATAAAAGTTCAAAATCAGTCTGCCTTTCATCTCTCTCAGTCATAAGGATGCATAGTCATGTATTGCAAACAAGCATTGTGTGTTGTATTTTTGCGTCAATGAGTTCAATTTCACTGGCATGTGCAGTAAAGCAGTACAGCGGCTTTGTCCTGCGGCGCTACGTCGCGAAGCTGTCATGCATCTGTTCTGTCTGGGCGCAGGAGCGTGCAGCCTGTCCAAAAGTCTAATGGATTTGCGTCACGCGGCAATGAGCATTCTCTCGTCAAGATGTTCCGGACGGCGCTCTGAGCCATCCGGAGATGAGTCCGCCCTTTCCTTGCATCTCGTTATGCCTCATTGATGCAGGCAGGCATATTCCTGGCATTCGCTGCACTGTCTTGACATGTGCGCGGACTGCCAGGCATGCCGCGGCTTTGAATTTTTTTTTTTTTGCATACAGCAAAAATTGCAGCGTCACTTTCCCGCATTGAACTTTATGCTTGCGTTGATCTTTGGACTGGAGCGCACTTCGCTTAGATGATATATGGCGCCGCACTGCCAATGAATATGCCCCTTGCAAACAGCATCATAATAAAGCTCAACCAGATTACCGAGATGATACCGGACAAAAGTTCGCTGAACGAGGGCGAAATTGCAGGCATCAAGAAAATATTTCAGGAAGCGCTCAGCGGCGGCGAGAGGTATGATGCGGAAGAAATAGAATCATGGCTGGAAAACGAGGGCAGCTGGAACAGCAGGCAGATTCGAGTCAGAATAGCAAACCTGTCTCATTATGTGCAAAGCAGGTACGAACAGGGCGGACGATTCAAAATGATGCCGGATGACTCATGCGGCTGCTAGAGTTCAAATTTTTTAGCAGAACGGATACGGCACAGGCGCTTTCAATGCGCGCCCTTTTGATTTTGTCAAGCCTTTTCTCATCCATTCTTCCCGGCAATGCCGCATTGCGGCAGCTGCAAGTGCGCTATTTCTAGGACATTGCTGCTTTGGGCGCGCGCCTTAGCCTGTTCTTCGTTTTGTCGGCTGCGGCATCTAGCAGTACAGAGCCATATGCGTCAGAGAATGCGCAGGCCAGCACCTCCTTTAGCATGATGCACCGCGCCTTTAGTTTGAACGAATTTCCGACTGCCATCCAGACATTGCAGGCTGCGAGCAATGCACAGAACAGCGCAAGGCGAATGAAGGGATTCAGGCTGGCTGACTTTAGCCTAAAGTTTTGACGCAACGGCACTCTGCCTCTGCATCCCGCCTGTTTCGGTACTCGCGGGGCACGCGTCCTTGCAGCTCATCGCATCTTTTGCATTTCAGCGCGGCTGCAAAAATACAGTACAGGCAAACGACGCTGTTCAAGTTCATCTTTCTTAGATTCTTATTGATGATTGGCCGGAATGCAAATAGCGCATCTGCGATCTCTTCTTCTTCAGAGTCAAGCAGGATCGTCCATATGCTGATCTTTCATATGAAGATCGGACATTGCTTTAAGACGCCTCCGTCCTGAAACTAGTACATTTGCACTGCCGAGCATAGTTTGCGTGCAATCATAAACAGATATCGACGCAGATGCTGCACTGAAAAATTGCCGGGCGCCTAAAAATGGCGGGGAAAATACACCAATGCTTGCGATTTCTTTGGTGGATAATGCAGTAATCAAGGACGTGTATTGTACGGAAATGATGTCGCCCAGTCATTTTCATCCTCCTCCGCCCATTCCGGGTTGCTTTCTCTGACTGCTTTGGTGGCCATCTTCCTATGGAACGCCTGCCACGGCGTTTCGCAGTTGTCAAAGTCAAGCGATCTGTGGAATCGTACCTTGTTGTAATAGTCGACGTAATCATCAAGGCTCTTGTAGTGCACCATCTCATCTTCCAGCGTTCTAAACCATCGTTCCAGCTTGCCGTTTGTCTGCGGGTGATACGGTCTTGAGTTTATCAATCCTATTCCTTTCTTCAGCAGTTCGTCTTCAAACAGCGTGGGCTTCCATGAGCCCTTGGGCATTCCGCGTTTTCTTGACGTAAAGCAGCTTCCATTATCGGACAGTATTGTAGCCGGCTTGTCGAATTTCAACATCGCAGCGCGCAGTGCCAGCACGGAATTATACGAAGTAGCTTCTGGAAACAAGAATGCGCCTGTCACGCACCTGGATGCATCATCCAAAAAAGCCACTAAATTGAGATTTTTTATGCGTAAGTTTTTCATAATATGCCAACCTGTGTGCCACATCGAATTGGAATGCTTGCGTTCGAATCGCACCCACTTGCGTCTTTTTGACTTGGCAGGCGACGGCGTTATCAGACCGTTCTCTTGCATGATTTTGTACACTGCACGGTAGCTTATATCTTGACCATCGTCTTTAAGGCGCTTTGCGGTGTAGTGCGCGCCCATCGTCTCCTTTTTGTAATGCCGAAGCGCCATGAGCGTCTGTGCATTTGTTATCTGAACTGGCTTTCTTCCTGCCGTGCTGATCTTATGCGGAGTGCCGGTTTTGAGAAACTCTGCATACAAGCGCTAGATGTGTCTTTGTGAGACGCCAATCGCTGCTGCAATCTCAGATGTCTTTCGTTCTTTCTTGCACTCTCGTATTGCGTATAGTATCTTCTTGTCTGTCAGTCTTGTCATTTCTTTTGCTGATCTGTGGAGCTTAAAGTAGTCACCCGCATGCCTCCTGGCTACCAAGTGACATAATTTTCGTACACTACAGTGTAATCAAGGACAGTAGTTCAGCTTTTGCCTAATTTTGCTTAATTATTGACAAATCTTATCCGATTTTTGGGCTGCCAGCCAGTCTTTTTCAGTTGATATTTAATGGCGAGGCATACCTACCCTCCTTTGATCCAAAAAGAAGGGCAGATACGCAAACACAATGTAGGCGCAAGAGTCTTTAAACTATTCCAAATTGCATTGTCCGTCATTGACTTGCCCTTTTCTGGCAGCAGCAACGCGCAGTACGGACTCAAAGAGGCAACTGCCATGCTTTTTGCAATGTGCGAGAAGAAACGCTACTTCCGCAGTGCATCTGCGTATCTTCAAGACAAAATAAAATGTCCCAAAGCCGACTGGCTGTTACGGAAAATCAAAACGTTTGAGCCAGAAATCATGTCGGCCCGGTGTGACGTAATGCTCTACACCACTTTAAAGTCGGCATTAAGGACAGCAAATATGCGTACCATTACATCAATTACAGTTGCAATAGACAAGCATTTGATTCCGCGGTATGACAAGCCTGCCGATATGAGACACAACATGACAAAAGGCAAGTCAGAAAGCGGAACCAGTACTTTTGAAACATACATTACCGCCAAGATTGTAGCCGGATTCCTCGGGTTTAATCTTGCCTGCAATGTGGTGGACCGGGGCCATTTTGATGACGACTTTGTGCGTAAAATCGTCCAGAAATGCTTAAAGATCGGCATACCGATACGCGTATTTCTAATGGATAGAGAATTTTATTCAGTAGCTGTTATGAGAACCATGGTTGAGTTTGGCCAAAATTTCATCATGCCTGCAATTAAAAACAAGGGCATACAAAAAGCAATCAAGGAGCATGAGAAAGGAAAAAGAGGCGCCGTATCCGAGTATACTATGAAATCTCAGGATGGCCGCAAGTTTACATTTAATCTTGTCCTGGTATACAACGAAAAGGAAAAGGAGTATTTTGTTTTTGCAACAAATACCATGTACAGCGATCCGGCCAGCATGCTGGAGCGCATTACGGAAGAATACAAGCAAA
>CAYGAM010000103.1:0-2754 GCA_964347915.1 uncultured Nitrosopumilaceae archaeon
AGGAACGGCAGTATGTTTTGAAATATGAACCAGAACGGAAGAAACCACCTTGCCTGAATGTGCATCATGTAGAAGAATATCCCCAGCCCGACAAACGTCAGTATCTTTGTCCTGGGGAACAGCACCAGATACGCCCCAAGAATCCCTGATATGGCGCCTGATGCGCCCACCGCAGGTATCGGGCTGCTGGGGTCCACTGCAACATGAGCCAGCCCTGCAAGAATTCCCCAGACAATGTAAATTCCAAGAAATTTCAGCCTGCCGAACTTTAGCTCAATGTTGTCTCCGAATATCCACAAAAACAGCATGTTTCCCCCCAGATGAATGATGCCTCCGTGCATAAAGATGGACGTGACAAGTGAAACGTACGGCTCCGATACGCATTCTACCTGCAGTCCGTTGAACTCAAACGAGCCCGAGCCGGTAATGCAGGCCGGAACAGCCCCCAGCTCAAAGAACATCTGGGCAGCCCGTATGTTGGTAAAGTCCAGAAACTGCCCCGTGAACATTATGGAATAAACAAACATGATGCCGTTGGCAATCATCAGAGATATTGTAACTATGGGCCTGAATCCCGGAGGATGCGGATTTTCGTCTTTAATTGGAAACATTTGACGATCCGAGTCGGCGCTGATTTGTATAATAATTTTTCAAGAATAGCTCCGGCAGCCGTCAGGTCCACTTTGACGGATCCTTCTTCCAGATTCTGGCTCCGTCCACCGTAATGTGATCGTCCTCTTCAAATACTGTATGCCACCTGCCGTTGTGCGGAAAGAGCCTGTTCATCTCCGATACGCGGCTGCTCGTAGGCGGCCTGTTCGTCAGGGCGCCCCATTTCATGTTTGGAATTTTTGGCAGAATATCGTTTATGTCTCTCATGGAATGATCACCAGTAGCGGCGGCGGCGCCTGGGGCGAAGCAGGATCTGCAGAATCAGCAGAATATCGTATACGCCTCTCATAAGGTGATCACCCCTTCCCTTATGAGAAACTGAATCGAATTTATGAACTCTGCATCGCTCGTCTGGCTTGTAGCCCAGAGCTCTGCCGATCCCTTGAACCATGCAGGAACGCCTGCCGAGCCGTCGCCGGCCTGCTCTGTCGGCGGAACTTTGATGACTCCCTGCTGTACTAGAAATTCAATAGCGTTCAGGAACGTATCGTCCGATACTTCGCTCCCGCCTGTCCACAGAGTAGTAGTTCCCTTTATCCATTCGGGAATCTTGGGCGTTGCAGCCGCGCCGACCTCGATCAGCGCAGATCCTATGCCAAAGTACGTATCGTCAAAGTCCAGCCCCCTTGTGCCCTGTCCCAGTACCACAATGTCCAGCCTGTAGCTGTCCTGGCTCGGAATGTTCAAAGTTTGAATGTCTATTCCCTCCAGTGCTAAAATCCCGTCGCTGTTCTCTCCGACGTTTTCTGTCAGAACAGCGTCCGTGCCGTGATCAGACAGGGTATAGCCGTACCTTATGTTCTGCAAAAGGCTGCCGTCATAGTCAAAGAATGCAATCTCAAACGGAATGTCGTCTCCCGCCCCGTGCCTGCTGTCCCATGATACGTTTACGTTCACTCCGACTTCGCTGCCGCCGTCAACAAGGTAAAACTCTTGAGAGTTTTTCTGCACTTTGGTTGCCGGCATGACCTCAAAGCTCATAAGCCTGCTCTGCTCGTGCTCTGCACCCAGCTCTTCATTGATTCTCTGAAGCTCTGCTCCGGTTACGATAAAGTGAAGTATGTTCTTGTCTTCGTACGAGTACGGATCCAGTATCAGGACGCGGCTGTCGACTTCAACGCCGTCGACGAATCCGCGAAACTGGTTGCCCTCGCCGTAGGGGGCAAATGTCTTTGGAATCTGCAGCTCCTGGTGCACTATGGATACTAGTTCAATGTACTCTGGCGACCAGTCAAACGGCATGTCAAACGAGATCGAACTGTCGCTTGAATCAAAGTCAAAATTGTCCACATCATCATAATACGTCTTGATAACGACAGGCACCTCGGCTGATGCTGTCTGGATTGCAAACGGCTGCTCTTGCGCTACGCTCACAAAAGTCTCAAACGAGAGCCCCGTTGATACCAAAGTTCTCGGACTGGTAGCTCCTTCGATATCCACCTTGATGTTGTACAGGCCGCCCTTGTCGAATATCGGCCCCTTTATCAGCACGTTTGAGTCTCCCTGCGCATACAGCGCGCCCGGCGATGTCGGATGCTCTGTTCCAAAGTACTGCGAGCACTTCCACAGATCAGATTCGCCGCAGTTTAGCACGGGCTGGATGTCTACGTCCAGATTTCCGTCAACATCGTAAAAGAGGTTCCTGGCCAGCAGATCCTCGTTCCGATGAATCTCTATCCTGTACGTGACCTTTTCCAGCGTTACGTCCGTATTCTGATCAAAGAATCTTACTGCCATGCTTGCCTCGTCAATTTCGCCCACTGTAATGTCTGCCGGGTCAAGCTGCGTGCTTACCGTAACTGCCATGCCCTCAAAATCAATCGGCGGCGCAACATCGCCTCCCAGTCCGTGTCCAAAAGCATCGCCTGCAAGCAGCGGCGCCGCGAGGGCAACTGCCAATGCCAGCAGCAAGGCACGCAATAACATCAAGTATAATACCCATCATTCCATATTTAAATGAAAAAAGGCGATACGCGCGCGCCATCAGAGCCAATTCATACGGCAGCACCGCATCTTCAAGCCAAAGCGAACAGCAAAAAATACGCGGCCTGCATCAAGAGCCAATTCCCATGCGACGCCGCC
>CAYGAM010000103.1:2854-6801 GCA_964347915.1 uncultured Nitrosopumilaceae archaeon
CTGCAATGGCGGTTCCTGACCGCGCAGCCTCAATCAAAACTTTCCAAAATGTCAAGCAGGATGCACCTCCAAATGCGCAAAACGCCCAAGACAAGATATAAAACACAGGCAAAAGAAAAGCCGTATATGAGCGAAGGCGGCCTTCATCTCAAAGTACTGGAGGCATACACCAGGGATGTCGGACGGGGCGTTGCAAGAATAGACTATGATTCCATGGATACTCTTACGGCGTCAACGGGAGATGTCATTGAGATCAAGGGCAAGCGAAGAACGGTTGCAAAATGCCTTCCATTGTACCCGTCAGACGAAGGCAAGGGAATTATCAGAATCGACGGCCTGGGCAGAAACAACTCTGGAATTGCAATCGGCGATACGATTACAGTCCGAAAGATAAAGGCGGTCCAGGCGGAAAAGGTGATCGTAGCGCCGCTGGAAGCGATACCGCCAATAGACGAGCGATACCTTGCAGACGCGCTTGAAAGCGTTCCGCTGATCAAGGGCGACAATGTCATGGTGCCCTACTTTGGCGGGCGGCTGACGTTTCAGGTGATAGGCGTAACGCCGGCAGCCGATGCTGTCCTGATAACGCAAAAGACCGCATTCCACATTGCAGAAAAAGGCGAGACGCTGCGGGGCGTGCCGCAGGTAACGTACGAGGATATAGGCGGACTGACGGACGAGATCAAAAAGGTAAGAGAGATGATCGAGCTGCCATTGCGTCATCCTGAAATATTTGAAAAGCTGGGAATCGAAGCGCCCAAGGGAGTGCTCTTGTACGGCCCTCCGGGAACAGGCAAGACCCTGCTGGCAAAGGCCGTTGCCAACGAAAGCAACGCCCACTTTATCAGCATATCAGGCCCCGAAATTATGAGCAAGTTTTACGGCGAGAGCGAAGCCAGGCTGCGCGAGATATTCAAGGAAGCCAGGGAAAAGGCGCCGTCAATAATATTCGTAGATGAAATAGACTCCATTGCGCCAAAGCGGGAAGAGGTTACGGGCGAAGTTGAGCGCCGAGTCGTATCCCAGATGCTGTCTCTCATGGACGGGCTTGAGGCAAGAGGCAAGGTAATCGTAATATCCGCTACAAACAGGCCCAATGCAATCGATCCCGCATTGCGCAGGCCGGGCAGGTTTGACCGGGAAATTGAGATCAAGGTGCCGGACAAAAAGGGACGCAAGGACATTCTTTCAATTCACACAAGAAACATGCCGCTGTCCGACGACGTCAACCTGGACAAGGTAGCGTCGATAAGCCACGGCTATGTCGGAGCGGATCTGGAATACCTCTGCAAGGAAGGCGCAATGAAGTGCCTTCGCAGGCTGCTTCCGGAACTGAACCTGGAGGACAAAAAGATACCGACGGAAACGCTGGACAAGCTGATTGTCAATGCCGAAGACTTTCAAAAGGCGCTAATCGAGATTACGCCGTCCGGAATGAGAGAGGTCTTTATCGAAAATCCCGACGTAAAATGGGAAGAGGTAGGCGGACTGGAAGATGTAAAGCGCGAACTGCGCGAAGCAGTCGAGTGGCCCATGAAGTATCCCATGCTGTACGAAAAGCTTGGGCACCAGATGCCCAGGGGCATACTGCTCCACGGAGTCAGCGGAACGGGCAAGACGCTCTTGGCAAAAGCTGTGGCAACCCAGAGCGAGGCAAACTTTGTATCCGTGCGGGGACCTGAGCTGCTCTCAAAGTGGGTGGGCGAATCCGAGCGCGGCATAAGGGAGATATTCCGGCGGGCAAGGCAGGCGTCGCCGTGCGTGATATTCTTTGACGAGATAGATTCGATTGCGCCGGTCCGCGGAGCCAATGTAGACACGGCAGTTACAGAGCGCGTAGTAAGCCAACTGCTCACTGAGCTTGACGGCATGGAAAACATGCACGGAGTGGTGGTGCTGGCAGCAACCAACAGGGCCGACATGATTGATCCAGCCCTGCTGAGGCCAGGCAGGTTTGACAAGATAATTCAGATTCCGCTGCCGGACAAGGAGAGCAGAAAGAAGATTCTTGAGATTAATACGGACAAGATTTCCGCCGTAAGGGAGGACGACGATCCGACGCATGTTGATCTTGACAAGATCGCCGAGATTACGGACGGCATGAGCGGCGCGGACGTCGCATCAATCGCCAATACCGCAGTCTCGCTGGTAATACACGAGTTCCTAAAGCAGTACTCTGATGTCAAGGAAGTTGAAAAGAGCGCCGACGACGCGGCCGTTACCATGAAGCACTTTGAGGAAGCAGTCAAGAAAGTCAGGGAGCAAAAAGACCTCAAGGTCAGCCAAAAGGTCGTTGCATCATACTATAGATAGAATGAATGCCCATGATCTAAAGATTTCCCGCGCAGCGCTGATTGCATTGTGCGCCGCGCTCGCATTTTCTGCGCCAGGCGCAGTTGCGCAGTCAGGAAATGCCCAGGACTTGGCTGTTCCAGAACCGATCATTCCAGACTGGATTCAAAAGCTCTTTGCATTTTATGCCGACGGGCAGATAAGCGACGGCACTCTGCTGGCCGCCCTGGCATACCTGGTAGACGAGGGAATCCTGACGCCGTCAGGCGCAGCTGCAGGCCATGCCGCGCTCTCGTCTGACAGCGGCATTGGAACGGCGGGCCATGCCTCAGCCAGGCTGCCTGATGCAAGGCCGGAAAGCAGCAGGATGATTGAAGATGCAGGCGACTTTTACATAACGTACGGCCCAAACCCAAACTCGCCTACTCCGGAATATACTGCGCGAGACTGGCTCCAGGACGCGGAACTGATTGAGCCCCAGATTGAATTTCTAAACGAATACTTTGCCCTGCCGCACGACGTAGAGATATCGGCGAGAGAGTGCGGCGTCATTAACGCATTTTACGACCCCGAGACCAAAAAGGTCGTCATGTGCTACGAGCTCGTCAACAACCTCTTTGACTCGTACCACTACTATTATCCGGAAGACTATGACGAGTATTCTGATTTCTTTACAAGCGACGTTTTGACGTACATATTTTATCATGAGATAGCGCATGCTCTCATAGACATTTACCATCTTCCGACAACGGGAATAGAGGAGGACGCGGCGGACCAGTTTGCTGCGCTGATGCTGTCGTACATACACGACGACGAGATCAACTATACGGTAGGGCAGGAGATGCTGTACAATGTGGGAACATGGTTTTACATAGCAGACGACTATTGGACAAACATACATCCGTACCTGCCGGAAAACTGGCTGCGGGATACAAGCCTGCCGTACTGGGCGCAGCACAGGCTGGACATTCAGCGGTACTATAACATATCGTGCTATGCATACGGCGCGGATCCGGACTACAACCACGACCTGATAGAAGAAGGCTGGCTGCCCGAAGAGAGGGCCGTCAGCTGCGAATACGAGTATCAGCATCTAGAGTACAGCTGGGGCGAACTGCTCAAAAGCTACAGCGCCTTTTTCGAGTAGCAGGCATTTGCGTCCATTCTGCGCAGCATTCAGATCGCTGCCTCACGGGCGCTGTCCTGCAACTGCGCTTTGATGCGATGCTGCCGCACCTCGCCTGCGCTCGCATTTGCGCATGGCGCTTTATGCTAAAATCGTAACAGCTCGGTCTCTGGAAGTTCAGGCGTAAATTTTGCCCTCTGCGGCCTCCGTGTTAGCACCTCAGGCCAGCAGGAAGATTTGGAAGAATCGAAACACATAAAGATCACGGACTTGTTTTCCAAGGTATTGATTGGAGATCTTGACATTACGGAAGTGGACTGGAACAATCCCGACGTGATCCGCCTGTTTGAACACATGAAGTCAAGGATTGAGAAGGTTGAAAAGGACTATGAGCATCTGCAAAAGGACAACCTGCATCTGCAAGAAGAAAATGAGCAGCTAAAGGCATTGCTCGGACAGCAGTCGCCGTAAGCAGGATCCTGACCGGCGGACGGCTCCACGCCAAAGGAGTCCCGCAAGAGGTCAAACT
>CAYGAM010000104.1:0-6767 GCA_964347915.1 uncultured Nitrosopumilaceae archaeon
CGAGCCGTTCCTGTGCGCACCTCTCCCGCACGAACCGTTTCCGTACGAATTGTTCTTGCCTGTCTTGTGTTGCTTTGCGCCGCACTCGGGACCGCCTCTCATGCTGCTGCCCAGGATGCCGGCTTTTTGTCCGGTACAGACTCGTTATTGCCGGCCCAGACTAGTCCGCACGATAACGCTTTTGACGCGGCCGCCGCCGAGCCGCTCCTACTGTATATTCCAGACAAGATGATATCCGGCACAACATATCACGGCATGGCGCTTGTCGCAGAGCCGCAGGAATCCGATACCCTGGTATCGCTTGTTACAATGTACGATGCAGTGCAGATTCCAGGAACAGTTGTGATACCGGCTGGAAGAAACCATGGAATATTTGAAATAACGCCAAAATACGCTGATCAGGGCGTCACTGTATATGCCGTAACCGGCAGGCATTCCGCGTCCGCGTCATCTGCATTGTATCCCGGACTCGGAGACGCAACAGACATTCTCATAATGTCGCCAGGATACCCAGGCAGCCTGAAGACATCGGCGGATGTCGTTCCGCTGCATATATTTCTGGTCGACGGACTCGGCAAGCCTGCGCGCGCAAAACAGGACACTGCCGTTTATCTGTCATCTGATTCATCCATATCGTTTTCCAAGACAAACCGATACCAAAAGGAACTGGAGCATGTCATAAAAGCTGGAGAATACTATGATATCATATACGCCAAAATATCCGAGTCGGGAACTGTTCATGCGTCGTCCGGCTCAATGCACGGCAGCCTCAGTGTCGAATACGGCAGGCCGCAAATTGAGGTAAAGTTTGCACTAGCTCCTGATATTGCAATGCCCAACTCTGTCGTCTATTATTACATCTGGCTTGAGCGGGACGGCAGGCCGTATGCTCCTGCAGAGCCGATTGACGCGTATCTTACAATACAGGACGGACGGCTGGCGCGCTTCCCGCAGGCCCCCGCAGACGAATCTCCATACCACGACTATATCATAAACGGCATTGCCCGAGGCATGCTGCAAGCCGGCAGTCCGGCATCTGCCAGTCCTGCAATCATTACGGCATCAGTGCCAGGCATTGGCAGCGCCAGCGCTGTTCTGGCAGTAGGGTATCATGCATCAGACGACGGCATTCTGCATTCTGACATCCGCAAAGCCGCGCCGTACGCCGCAGATTTATGCGAACCCTACTGCCGATACCCTGGCGATGCAGGGGACGCGCCAGGCGGGCGGCATCTTTTGGCAGACTCTGCGCTGCTCTGGGTGTATCCTAATCCGGCATCAGAACAGGCATGGGGCGTGCTTGGGGGATACCGCACCGCATACGCCCAGGATGCCGTCCTTCGGGCGGACTTGGAATCGGCAAAAGGAATAGACATCATGCCCGGTAGCAAGATAATGATTCCTGCAGTATTCGAGCCTGATGCCCAGGCTGTCATCTCGTCCGACTCGGCGTCGGCCAAGCATGTAATGCAGCTGCGCCCAGGAGCCGCATCCGGCAGCGCAATGGAATTTCCATTGAATGTGCGCGGCAGCGGCTCTTTCACCGTATCCGCGCATGGCGCAAACTTTGAAGGCGTATCGCGCGAACTTGAATCAAAAGAGAGCTATGCGTCAAGCTTGAGCACAAGAATAACCAGAATATCCCAGGACGCCGCTATAGTATCAATAGTGGACGAGAGCGGATACGTTATTGACGCCTCAAGCGTCCTGGGCGAGATTGAGCCGCATTCAAGCTCTCCAATTGACTGGAAGCCGGGGCGCAGCGCGGGCGTTATGAGCAATTTTACCGCCGAAGCATTCGTCCATCTTTCAGGCGTGCAGTCATCTCCTGCAGGCATGTCCGAATATGACGACGGACTTGGCGTAGATCTCTGGATGCCTGGCATAGTTCATTCTCATGAGGAGTTTCCCGTGGCAGTTCATGCAATAAATCTGGACGGAGAGCCGCTGCGCCGCCTGACAGAATTTGAGAGCATGGGGCTGTCCGTGCATAACGGACGAGCTGCGGCCGCACAAGGACAGGCAGATGTCATGATAACGTCCGGCGGCCTTTTTGATGCGCAAAAGCTGCGTGCGTTTGATAACGATATATCGCAGGAAATCTCATTATCATTTGACCGCCAGGCGCGGCTGGGAGACGATATTGTTCTGGATATCTCAACAGGCTCGGTGCCGGATCCCCTTGTCAAGGTGCAGGGCAGCCTGGATTTCAAGCCGGACACGGCAGGCAGGTACATTGCAACTCCAAAGGATGCAGGCCAATACGATGCCAAGATCAGGATAACCGGAGACGGCTGGAGCGCATACGAGCAGAATATTGCATTTGAAGTGAGAGAATACGCGGATGTTTCTCATGCCGCATTTGCCGACAGCAAAACGCCCATTCCGGTACAATTGCAGCTTGACAGCATAGGCAGCCATGCATCATTTGCCGTATCTGAAAGCGCGCCCATTCCGCACGGCGCATATCATGTTGCGGCTCCTGCCGAGATCACAATAGGACCAGGCAAATACGAGCACATTGCAACGACGCTAAACGATGCAAGCGCATCAGGAGCAGACTTTCTTGCAGAGATAGACCGTGATACCGTACTGGAGAGCGCCTACCGCCGGGTGGTGGATGTCCGCGCGGATCACATTTACGAATCCGAGCTTCAGGACAGCAGCCATGCAAGGTACGGGTACGGCGATGCCGCAACGATAACTGCGCCCTGGAAGCACAAATCATACGGACTGGTGTGGCTTGCGCCTGCGCAGTGGAACGGCGTCAATCCGGAATACGTTTCAGCAGACCTGGGGTCGGCCTCATTTGCAGCGCTGGATGACCATCACATTACCATACACTATGAAGAAAATTATATCGTCCTGATTGCAGCAGCTGCCGCAGCATCCACCGCATTGGCCATACCTGCATGGAAAAAATTTGCAGATATCGCAGGTGCAGCAGGCATTGCCGCGTCCAAAATAAGGAGCATTCGCAGATGACGCTGCGCGCCCGCTGCTGGAGCCGCATGGACGGCAATCGCAAAACGTTCCAAGCTGCAACTGCATCTGCTGTTGCAGTCCTGGCATGGGCCGCGCTTTTCCTGGGCGGCAGGACAATCGAGTGGCTTTATCTCGCAGCGGCGCTGCTTGCAGCATCGATTGCATTTTGGATTGCGTCAAGAGTAGATTCCGGATCAGGACATCCGGACATTGCCGTGCGCGAGTACGGCTCGTCTGCCATAAACCGAATCTTTGCGCACCTTGAAGCCAGAGTCGCTCTGGTAAAAAAACTCCGCATTTTCAACATGCGCCTGCTGCTCTCCATAGTTCAGAGGACAGGAGCAAGCCATGACGTTGAAAAGTCGTCCACAACCGCCTCCAGAGCAGCAGTACTGCTGATGATGCCGTCTCTTCCGCTGGGAATATGGTGCGCCCAGTACAGCCTGCCGCTTGCAGCGATATGCGCCGCTCCCATACCGGCATACTTTTGGCGGTACGTATCGCTGCGGCTGCAGATTATTGAGCGCAAATCCAAGACAGAGGAAGAGACTGCATACTTTTTGTGCTATGTGCACGTACTGCAGTCCATAGGGCACGACCTGTATCATGCGTACGAGAGCCTGTCTGACGGAAGAATGTTTCCGGCAATGGCCAGAGATGCAAAGGAGATATGCAAGAGGGTGCGCGTCCTGGGCATTACAAAATCGGAATCCCTGTCCATGTATGCAAGGAACCATCCGCTTGAAAAATTTAGGGATTTTGTGGAAGGCTATCTTGCCAAGGCAACGCAGGTGGGCAGCGTGCCGCTGTACACCGAAGAGAAAGCCCGATACTTTTTTGCAGAGTATCAGGCAGCGTGGAAAAGGTACGAGAAGAGCGCCCAGGACATATTCTCAGGCATAATGATGGTATCCATAATCCTGCCTCTTATGATAATGCTAAGCAGCATGATTGGAAATTCCGAGACTTCGTCCATGCTGGCTATGATCGGCTCAATGCTCTCGCCGCTGATGGCGGTAATAATGACAGCCGTCCTGGGATCCATTCAGCCTGCAGCAGGCGATCCTGTCCGGGTGTCCGTGCTTGGTCCCGCGTCAGGCGCTGCAGCATTTGCCGCATCGTACGCTGCCGGACTCGGACTGGCCCAAGTCATAGCCACCTCGTTTCTTGCGGGCGCGGCAGTCAATGCGGTTCTGGTCCGCCCGCAGCTTGCGGCAGTACGGAACCTGGACAGAATGATTCCGGAATTTATGCGGGATGTAACGGAGCTTTCCAGGACAGGCATGGGCATTGCGCAGATAATATCAAGCAGGAGGCATCGCGGAGCCCTTGGCAGGCTGCTGCAGCAGGCCTCGTCAAAGATGCAGATGGGAAGATCGCTTGATTCGGCAATGCTTGATATCGGCAGTACGTCGCCGGATACGAGATTTGTCATGTTTCTGCTGGAGCGCATCCGCCGCTCAGGCAGCAACTCGGCCGCCATTCTGAATATGATTACCGAGTTTACTCTCATGGTGCGCCAGACCAAGGAATCGGTTGCAAAGTCGCTGGCATCGCTAAACGTCATCGTGTACGCCGCGCCGTTTATCATACTCGGCATCGCTCATGTCATGACGGGCATCTTTGCCGCAGGCGAAGCGGATGCTATTCCAGGCATGAGCATGCAGGCTCAGACGGGACAGATGACAAGCCTGGAAATCATGACCGCGCTCATTGCAATACCGCTTGGTTCACTGGCAGCCAAGGCGTCTTCGTATACCGTTCGGGATACGACGCCGCTTGCAATAACGTCTGCAAGCACACTGCTTGCAGTATATCTGACGCCGGCAATAGCTGCTGCGTTTTCGGGCTGACATGAAACTGTTCAGGAAAAAAGCAGAGAGGCGCGCGGCCAAGCCGGAACCGCAGCCTGATCTTGATATCATCGGATTTGAGCACGACGATCCTGCGGCGTACGGCAGCGGAAGAAGGGATGTGGCGTTTGGCATCTCGTCTGCGGACCGCATTCATGCCGCCATCTTTGGCATGGTGGGATCCGGCAAGTCGTCCATAATCAAGCTGCTTGCAGCGCAGAACATTCAGAGAAGGCAGGGGTTTATGGTTTTGGATCCGCACGGCGAGCTTGCGCGGGATGTCATGTCCATGATTCCGGAAGGCATGCACGAGAATGTAATCTATGTCAATCCTGCATCAATGTACCGGTACGGCCGCACCATACGGATCAACCCGCTTGAGGTCCGGCGGGAGGAGGAGAGGTACGTTGTAGTGATGGCCTTTGTCAGCTCGCTCTACAACCTCTACAAGGATTCATGGGGGCCCAGGCTTGAAACCGTCCTGCGAAATGCCGCCACCGCGCTAGTCGAGACCAAGCACAATACGCTGGGCAACCTCTCCAAAATAATAACCGACAAGAAAGCCAGGGATGCCATACTTGCTGCCGTATCGTCGCCGAATGTCCGAAGCTTTTGGGACATATTCGAAAAGCAGTACTCAAAAGAGGCCGGCTCGTCCGCCTACAACAAGATAGACAAGATTCTGGCTACGCCGGCAGTGGCCGCCATGCTTGATTCCGCGCAGTCGTCCGTTAGCATGGATGATATCATGCAGCATCAGCGAATGCTGATAGTCGACTTGTCCAGCGGGGCAAGCGACGATATCGTAGAGTTTTTGGGCAGCATCCTTCTGCAGATGCTGTACGCTGAAGCAAAAAAGCGGCTTGACATGGGGAGCGGAGAGCAGGCGCGCCGGAATCCGTTTTACGTGTACGTCGACGAGGCGCACATGTTCAGCAACGATACAATGTCCGAGATGCTGCGGGCTTTGCGCAAGTTTGGAGTCAAGGTTACCATTGCAACCCAGACATGCAACGCATACGGCAAGGCTTTTGCGGATCAAATAACGGGCGTGTGCCAGACTCTGATATGCGGGCGGTGCGACCAGAATACGGCAAGGCTAGTCTCGCATGCTATGATGATGCCGGCAGAGCGAATTATGAAACTGCAGAATCACGTATTTGCATTCTCGTCCGCTGAAGGGGGCATTCCGGTATCCGGCGTGGCAAAGTCAAGGCCTGTTCCGCATCCCAGGCAAAAGACCGTACCGTGGAGCGCGGTTGCCGCCGCCAGCCTTGCCAGATGGGGCGAGGAGGTATCTGTATCAAGGTATGTTCCGCAGACCATACTGCGGGACATTCCGGTATCGCCGCTTGAGTGCGCCATACTGTACATGCTGTACTGCAGGCGGGACGGCTTGACGCGCAGCGGAATTGCGTCGGGCGTTAGAAGCGTCTTTGGAGATGTAGGCGCACGGGATATTGCGGGAGCACTCTCTGACAGGCTGGAAAAAGAACTGATGTTTGTGAAGCGGTGCGGCAGGAAGAGTGCGCAGTACGTTCTTGACAGAAAGGCGTACAGCGACTATTTTACCGAGGCGGCTGCAGGCCGGAGGGCGGGAGGCGATCTGCACCTGGATGCGATATTTGCCGCTGCCGAGTACAGCCGCATGCGCGGCAGGTACTGCCGGCCTGACCTGGGCGAATCAAGCCAGAGCCTGCCGGATCTGCTGATAGCCGAGCCGGAATACGTTCACGACAGGCCGAGCCCGTCAAGATGGAACAGCGATACTGCAGTCGCTCTGGAAGTTGAGACTGATCCTGCAAAGCATTTGGACCAGGTGTACATAAACTGGAAGAAGAATGATGCAATGAACCTGCGAGTCTGGTTTGTTGCATTCTCACAAAAGCACAGAATGAAGATTATTGAAGCGCTGGCGTCAAGCGGCGT
>CAYGAM010000105.1:0-6545 GCA_964347915.1 uncultured Nitrosopumilaceae archaeon
GATTTATTGAAAGATGCGCGCATTAGGCACAGCCGCCTGCGGCAAACCAATCGCTAATATTAAATACATGTGATTAATCGTATAATCATGGATTATCGCATTGCGACACTTGCACTATGTGCAGTGTTACTGAGCGGAACTGCCACGCTGTCTGCATACGGACAGTCGGCAGTAACTGTCACCACAGACAAAGAAGAGTATGCGACTGGAGATATCATAATGATCGAAGGAAGCACAACGGGCGCCGCAGGCGGAGCTGTTTCGATAATAGTAATGGATCCAAACGGAAAACTAGTTACAATATCGCAGTTGACTCCTGTCGGCAACGCATTTACTGGCGAAATCAGAGCAGGCGGAGGCCAGTGGGCCGAAGTCGGCGCATACACCATAACTGCCCAGGCAGGCACGGCCAAAGGCGAAACGACGTTTGAGTTTACAGCTGGTGCAATGCCAGAAGCGCCTGCCGCCATGACGAGTGACGACACAGACACGCTTGACGTAACAGACATGGTAAACTACGACGCAGACGGAGCTGTAGTAGACTCTGTTGTTGCTGACCCCAACACAAACAGTGTAACGATAACAATGTCAGCTACAGGAGACGGCATGCTCACCATAACCTTCCCGAGAACCATCCTTGACGCCACGGTTGACGGCGGCGACGCCCAGTTTGTAGTCATGGCAGACTCAGAGGAAGCAGAATTTGATGAGGAGAGAACAGACGACGAGAGGACACTGACAATACCATTCGCAGAAGGAACAGAACAGATAGAGATCATTGGCACGTTTGCGGCACCAGAGTTTGGCACCATAGCAGCTCTGATACTCGTAGTAGCCATTGTATCCATAATAGCAATATCTACAAAGACAACTCTGTTTGCCAGATACTAGACGACTTGTATTACAAGTCTTGTTTTTTCTAATATTTTACAAGGTAAATGCCGCATATTGATTTAATATTGCTACATAATTTACGGATATGCTAATTATTTCATATATACATAAATAGAGAACTTGTTTAGAGAATGTCAAGATGAATGCTAATACAGTATACACACTTATGGCAGCACTAGTTCTTATCGGCGGCTTGGCGGCCAATGATGCTTTTGCTGCAGAACACGATGATGAAGCAATGCATGAGGATGAAATGGCGCACGGCGATGAGATGATGCACGATGATGAAGCAATGCATGAAGACGGAGAGATGATGGAAAAGGACGAGTCGATGACTGGTGATGCAATGGACGGAGAGATGATGGAAAAGGACGAGTCGATGACTGGTGATGCAATGGACGGAGAGATGATGGAAAAGGACGATGCAATGATGACTGACAGCAGTGCGATGATGACAAAAGAGGACAAGGCAATGACGGACGCAGAACGCGCAGAGGCAGTCAAAATGAAGGCGGCTGAGACAGGCGCCATCATGGTGCTGCAGACGGACAGCGGCTCATACGGCATAGGCGAAACGGTATATGTTGACGGATACGTAGTATCTACGCTTCAGGGCGCGGCGATTGCCGTTACCGTTACCGGTCCAAACGGTCTTGCAGATATCGCCCAGCTGACACCGGCGGACGGCCTGTTTGCAACATCGTTTGATACGTCAAGCTGGAGAAGCCTAGGCGCCTACGAAGTCGGCGCACGCTACGGCGGCAACTCAGAAACTGTTCAGATACAGCTGACAGAAGCCGTTGCGAGAGACGACATGGAAGCCATGGACAGCATGATGACGGATGACGCGATGGAAGAAACCGGTTGCGGCAGCTTGGAAGTTGCAGCAGGCGACCAATGCGTCCAGGTACCCCACACCATTGAAGGCGGAAGCGTAACCGGAATATCTGCCAATATCGGATCAGAGACCTACTCGCTGGTATTTGACATAAGCTCTGCCGGAGAAGGCATGCTTGAAATCAATCCGCCAGCATCCGTAATGGATGGAGCATATCTGGTATTCGTAAACAACGAAGAGTCCGACGACGCAATGATTGACGGAAATACAGTAACAGTGCCGATTACCGCAGAAACCGAGCAGGTAGAAGTGTTTGCAGCATTTGTGGTTCCAGAATTTGGCGCCATAGCTGCAATGATTCTCGCAGTTGCAATAGTTTCAATAATCGCAGTATCTGCAAGATCGCGTCTCAGCATAATGCCAAAGTACTAACATCTTTTTCCTTTTTTCATTTTATGAAGATTCAGTGTGCGGCATGCCGCGCAGGCGTTTCCGCGCTCCAAGCGGCATCCCTGGCGCACCATGCACGGGTGCGCTGCACGCGGAATGCAAAGGCGGCAGTGCGCGCGGCTCCTGACAGCGTAACATATAATCAACTTTGAATCATTCGCATTGTATGATTCTGGTGATAGACCCGCAGGTGGCAGGAATATCGGGGGACATGCTGATGTGTTCTCTTGTAGACATGGGCGCAAGCAAGGACAAGATAGTCCGCGGAATAAAAGAGGGTGCCGGCATATCAGGCATGAAATTTTCCAAGGTTTCAAGATGCGGCATGAGTGCAACCGGCCTGCAGATTAGCATAAGCGAAGACTGTTCTGAAAGGCCCGGCTCGGAAGTCAGGAGCAGCATAGTGCAAGCGGCAGGCAAAGCCGGACTCTCAAAAGCTGCGTCAAAGTTTGCTGCAGACAGCATAGATATTTTGATATCAGCCGAAGCCAGAATTCACGGCAGGGACAAGGACAAAGTGCTCCTGCACGAAGCCGGCAGCGCGGACACCATAGTCGACATAATAGGCACGGCTATTGCGCTGGAAGATCTCGGACTGTACGGCGACAAGGCATTCTGCTGTCCCGTATCTGTCGGATCAGGCACTGCGTCGTTCTCCCACGGCGCGATCTCAAACCCGTCTCCAGCCGTGCTGGAGATACTAAAGGGAACAGGCATTGCAATATCAGGACGTGATGCGGGCGAGCTTGCAACGCCTACGGGAGTCAGCATGCTTGCCGCGCTAAGGCCTGCGTTCATTTCGCACTATCCGGCAATGAAGATAGAACAAACAGGGTACGGCGCCGGAACCAGAGAATACGACGGCTTTGCAAACGTGCTCAAGACAGTGCGCGGCCAGGCAGCCGCCGGAGAGCCGGTTGCAGGCGCAGTCCTGCGCGACATCAAGCACAAGGGCTCGGCTGCGGCAGACAGCATATGCGTGCTAGAGACCAATGTCGACGACGCAACCGGCGAGATGCTCGGCGCAGCAATAAGGCGCATGACAGACGCCGGAGCATTGGATGTGGCAGTGGTGGCAGGAACTGGAAAAAAGGGGCGCCCTGCCAACATCATAACCGCAATATGCAAGGCAGAAAGCGCCGCCGCGCTGACAAGAATACTGATGGACGAGACAGGGACTCGGGGCGTCAGAATACAGCAGTCTGAGAGAATAGTAGCCGGCCGCGAATACAAGACGGCCGATATTGCGCTGGGCGGGCAAGAGTTTTCCGTGCGCTACAAGACAGGCATAAACTCGGACTATTTCAAGATCGAGTCTGACGACATACAAAGAGTTGCAGAAGCGACAGGGCAACCGTTTAAGAATGCGGAAGCGCTGATCAAAAATGAGATTCAAAATGGCCCGGATTGAGGACTTGACGGAGTGGTTTGCGGACAAAAACCGCGTGCTGGTTGCAGTATCCGGCGGAGTCGACAGCGCGCTTGTGGCGTACGCGGCATTTGCGGCTCTGGGAGGCAATTCGGCTGCGGTAACCGCAGACTATAAGACGCAGTCAATGGAAGAGATGAACTCGGCAAGGCAGGTCTGTTCCCAGATAGGAATAAGGCATGACGTAATAGCGTACGACGAACTGCAGGACGAAAATTTTGCGGCAAACGACAGGAACAGATGCTTTTACTGCAGGATGCAGCTTGGAGAATATTTGGAAAAATACGCCAGGACAAACTCGTTTGATACGATAGTTGACGGCACCAACACTGACGATATGAGCGACTATCGCCCCGGAATTGCCGCGCTGCGAAAGCACGGCGTCCAAAGCCCGCTGCTGGATGCCGGATTTGCAAAGCCGGATGTGAGGCGGGCCGCGCAGAGCGCTGGCCTTGCAGTGCACGACAGGCCGTCAAACTCGTGCCTGGCGTCCCGAATTCCATGGGGAACGCGCGTTACGGCAGAGCGGCTGCTGCGCATTGAAAAGGCGGAAGATGCAGTGCGAAAGATTGCCGGAGCCAGGACCGTCAGGGTCCGCGACATGAACAGTACGGCAAGGATCGAGGTCGGATCAGGCGAGCTTGGGCTTCTTTCCGCAGGCGTCAGGGATGCCGTATCGCGCGCAGTCGTTGATTTGGGCTTTGACGCGGCAGAATTTGATCCCAAAGGATACAGGCAGGGAAAGATGAACGTGATGCAGGGTTGATCTACCTTGACAACGCGGCGTCTACCAAAGTCTCAGAGCAGGTCCTGTCCGAGATGCGGCCGTACCTTGAGTCGATGTACGGCAATCCGTCGTCCCTGCACCGGTACGGCAGGCAGGCTGAAAAGGCCCTAAGGCTGGCCAGGCAGAGGGCGGCCGCCCTTGTCGGCGCGCGCCCGTCCGAGATGCTGATGACATCGGGCGCCACGGAATCCAACAATGCGGCCATTGCGGGCGCCGCCATTGCAAACGGACCAGGGCACATAATAACTTCAAGCATTGAGCACGAGGCCGTGCTGGAGCCCTGCAAAAGGCTGCAGTCCCAGGGATACCAGGTGTCGTACCTTCCCGCAGACGGAAAAGGGATGGTGGATTCCGGCAAAGTAGCGGGCATGATTACGGACAAGACCTTTCTTGTATCGGTCATGCTTGCAAACAACGAAGTTGGAACTATTCAGCCGGTGCAGGAGATAGCTCAGGCATGCCGGGAGCGCGGCGTCCTGATGCATACGGACGCAGCCCAGGCCGCCGGAAAGATTCCCGTAAGCGTAGGCGAACTCGGAGTCGACATGCTGTCAGTATCGTCCCATAAAATGAACGGTCCCAAGGGCGCAGGGGCGCTCTATGTCAGGACTGGAACAAAAATATCGCCGCTGATTCTAGGCGGCGGCCAGGAGGGCGGCATGCGGTCGGGCACGGAAAACACGGCCGCCATTGCAGGATTCGGCAAGGCATGTCAGATGGCGCAGGAATTTATGGACGAAAGGATGACGCGTACAGCGGCCATGCGCGACCTGCTTGCAGAACTAGTCCTTGCAGAGATACCGCACTCGCGGTACAACGGCAGCGCGGACAGCCGTCTGCCGGGCAACGCCCACTTTACATTTGCCGGCGTAAGCGGCGAGGATCTCATCATAAAGCTTGACGAGTGCGGCATAGCTGCGTCGACGGGCTCGGCGTGCACGGTCAAAACGCAAAAAGCCTCGCATGTGCTTGAGGCAATGGGATTCGACTATGAGGATATATCAGGCTCGCTTAGGCTGACTGTCGGAATATACAACACAAATGAAGAAATTCTGCAGGCAGTCAAGACTCTAAAAGACGTAGTAGCAGAGCTTCGGGCAGTCTCGCCGTTTAAGAAAAAGTACGGCTGGGACTAGGGGGCGCTGCCGCAACTGCGGCGATATCTCGCAGGTCCAAGGCGCCCGGCGCGAATCAAATTCGGACATGAGCGCATGCGCTGCAAAAACCGGCCCGCTGCACGCGTGAAAATCATGCAGGCGGCGGGCACCGGCATTAGAATCTTGCTGCAAGGCGGGATCGTCCCGCAACAGACGCGGCTACAATTCCCGCTACAAGTATAATCATTGCAATCGCGCCAAACTCGGGCACGACCATCGTACCTATTACTTCAATGTTTGACTCGCCCCGGCGAAAGTCTATCTGTATCGTCCTCTCCGTGGCGCTCGTAAGAGTCTCTACAAACGGAACATCAACTCCGTCTATTCTGACGATGTAGGCAACGTTTGCATCGCTTGTGTCCTTTGCGTCGATCAGGGCGGTCGGCAGGCTCAGCGTTATATGGCCGTCAGAGTTTGAGGATATCGCTACTCGCAGGCCCAGATTTTCAGTGTCGACATTCATGCTGCTTACCGTTCCTCCTGTAATGTTGCACAATACTCGTATGTTTCCTAGCGGGCCTCCGTCAACCATGCTCGTACAGTCGGCTTCACCTCCCTGGCCTGGCGCCGCGCTGTCCTGCAGGTTGAATGCAATATCCCGTGGAGTCTGGGCGTATGTTGCCTTTACAGTATAGCCGTTCCCCGCAACCCATTGATCGCCGCCGGTTGGGAAATGATGCACAAATGTCCCGTCAAGAGCCACATTCTCCTGGGCTACAACGACGAGATCGTTGTTCGGATTCAGTATCTGCAGTTGTATCGTGCGGTCTGTTACCGTGCGAACGCTTCCCGATACTATGATATCGTCGCCGTGAACAAAGTTTTGCTTGTTTGTCTCCAGTATGTTGATTGGATTGGACTGCGCGTATGCAGGCACAACTGCAAGCGAGACTGCAAGCAGGGCCACAAACAGAAGGCTTTTCACAGTGAGGCTAGAATCAGGAATAGTAATATTTCTTTGGTTTGGGAATCGTGCAGGGCGCGCCCTCC
>CAYGAM010000106.1:0-6412 GCA_964347915.1 uncultured Nitrosopumilaceae archaeon
CAAGCAGCCAGTTGCAAAACTCTGCAACGGCCGGCGTAAACTCGCACCAGATGTGCAGCGACTGGGGCAGAATGTCTATTCTGCCGCCCTTGAAAAATACCTTGACGCCCTCCTTGCCCTCGTACATGTATGCGTCCTTGACTTCGGCATCTTTGAGGATTGAGCGCGCCCTGTCCTTTATCACTTCCCTGCCTATCGGAAAGCGTATTTTTTCATTGTCAACAATTATGCTCAGGTCGCGGCGTCCGTACATTTCAAACTCTTCTATCTTGCCTTCATGAGGAAAATTCACAACCAGTTCTACTCCGTACCTCTTGCCTACGCCTCGCCCTATCTCAACTATTCTGTTATACGCTACGCCGGGCTTGTTTTTCAGCAGAAATCTTATCTGCGCCATGTCTGATTTTAGGGCGGATCGCAGATCGTCAGTTATCACATCAAAGATCAATCTGCAACATTTTCACGCATGCCATTTTATTTATCATGCGAAGCTGTACAACGCCGCATGCCGAGGAACGCATGCGCCTGGGCATAATGCGCGCAAATGTTCCCAGGAACGCGCACAGCGATGCATCCGGCGCCGCATGCGCCAGGCAATATGCCCAGGAATGCATACGCGCATTTGAAACATGCCGGAAAATGCATCACTATGTCCAGAAATCATTGCAAGAAATCGGCTTGAGAATCGTATCAAGAATTGCTTTGAGAACTATTCCCAGGAACCGTCTTTATGAACTATTCCCAGAAACCATTTCACAAATCGTACTTGGGAATAACCGTCAGCTGTTCCCAAGAACCGCCTTCAGGAATAACATCCCGGAACCATTCCCAGGGACTATTCCCAGGAACCATTCCAGGAACCACATCCGCAAACTATTCCTCAGAATCACTCCCAAGACTCGCTCCGCAGCACTGTTCCATGAACCGCACCCAGGAATCAGCGCCATCCAGCCTTTGAATGATTTCTCCTGCAAGGCCTGGGCAAAATTATTCATACTGCAAAGCGTCTGCAGCAGTAAGCGCGCTCTGCCTATTCGATTGCTATCTGAATCTTCTGTCCGTCTATGTCTTCATCCGCATATTTTTCGCAGTCCCTGTCCAAGCTTATCTCCTTTACCCGTACTAGGAATTTCAGCTTGTCGGACATTTTTCTTACAGCGTCCTGCTGTCCTGCATCAAGGCCCAAAATTGAAGCTGTATTCAAAACCTGGGTGGGATTATACCCGCGCTTCTTTCTTAGCTCCTGCAGCCTTCTGGCAATGTCATTGACAAGCCCCTCTGCTTTCATCTCATCCGTTCTGTCTGCAGGGAGAAAGACCATGCAGCTGCCGCGTTCCGCCATCACATAGCCGTCCCCGGCCTCAAACCCTATCGCAAAGTCGCCTGTACCAAGGACAATCTCCGCGCCGCCCGCGTCAAATGCGTACGAGCCGGAATTTTCCAGCCCGCCTATGACAAGCTCGGGATCTGCCTGATCAAACGCCTTTAGCAGCGCCGGCATGCGCTCCTTTGCCTTGGGACCTATGCGCTTTCGCTCCAGCTCCAGCACGGGCCGGACTGGAAGATTCCGCTCCCGAAGCTGCACATATCTCTCAAGCCCCTTGGACTCTGGAAGTTCGGCTATGGAGTATGCGCGCACATTCAGGCGCGGCGCAATAAGATCAGACAATGCCTCCAGCTTTTGTCTTTGGCCTGGAGATACGCAAATGCGGGCGTCTTCCAGCGGCCATCTTCGCTTTAGCTTTCCTTTCATTCTTGCAGCAGATGATACGGATGCCGCCTCTTCAATAAGATCAAACGATTCCTCGATCTCGTCACTTATCAGGGATTCGTCAGCCCGAGGCCAGCCGCCCTGCAGGATGCCGAGATCCCTGTCTGCCAGGCACAGGTACAGATACTCGCTTGTAAAAGGACAGAACGGATGAATCAGCAGGTCAAGCGTTTCGAGGACGCGGTAAAGCGTTGCATATATCGTCATTCTTCGGGCCTTTGACTCTTCATCCTCATTCCAGAGATCGCCTCTGGTAATGGGAATGTACGTCTGGCTCAAGTCTCCGATAATAAACTCCTCCAAGGCCCTTGCAGATTCGTGAAACCTGCAGGAAGAATTGCACTTGTCTGCTTTTAGGATCAGCTTTTGAAGCTTTGAAAGCAGCCAAATGTCCGGCGCAAGCAGATTTTCCGCCGCGTCCCGGCCAGAGTCAAAGCCGTCATACTCGCTGTTCTGCTTGAAATAGTGGTGCGCGTGATACAAAGTGGACAGTATCTGGTACGGACGCGACATCATCTCGCTGATGCCAAAGCTCAGCGATTCGATGGGGCTGGACTTCCACATAAAGTAAAAGCGTATCATGTCAACAGGGTGCTTTTCCAGCAGCTCTTCCGCGTCTATCACGTTTCCCAGGCTCTTGCTCATCTTGCCGCCTTTCTCGTCAAGCACATGCCCCTGGAACAGAAATGATCTAAAAGGCGGCACCGGCGCATCATTCAGTATCACGTTCTCAACCAGCAGCGTGTACGCCCATCCCCTGGTTTGATCTATTCCTTCGGTAAAGAACGGCGCGGGAATATGCCTTGCATATGTGCGATCGTCAAGCGATGCGTAAGGGGCAGCTCCGCTGTTGTGCCACGTATCCAGAACAAATGGCTCCCTCTTCGTCTCTGTTCCGGAGCATGCGGCGCACCGTATTACGACATTGTCTATCCACGGCCTGTGCAGCTCAAAGCCCTCGCCGTCGGGCAGCGATGCGGCAGCTGCTATGATCTCTTCCTTGCTGTAAAGCCATGTTCTGTGGCCGCACTTGCAGTTCCATGCGGGAATCGGACAGCCCCAAAACCTCTCTCTTGAGATGCACCACGGATGCCGCTCCCGCACTATTCCAAGAAATCGGTTCCTGGGCTGCTCGTAAAAATATTCTGCGGATTCCGCCGCCTCTACTGCCTTTGCGCCCAGCCTGTCCAATTTGTAAAACCATCCCCTTCGCGCAAGCCACACTATTCTGTGGCGGGACCGCCAGCATAGCGGATACTTGTGCCTTATGCTCCCTATTTTCACCAGGGCGCCGCGCTCCCTAAGATCATTTACGATGATATCGTCCGCATCGCGGACAAACATTCCGGCGTATTTGCCGGCATCTTCCGTAAATACAACTTGGTCGTTGATTGGATTGAATATGCGAACGCCGCGCCTGTTGGCTATTGCAATGTCCTCTTCGCCGTTGGCCGGAGAAAGATGCACCAGGCCGCTTCCGCTGTTTCTGTCCACAAATTCTTCGGACACTGCAACGTGATAGTTTTGCTCCCGCGCAAGTTCGCCGAGCTTTGGTATGCAGTCTAGCAGGGGATGGACGTACTTTTTTCCCTCCAAATCCGCGCCCCTTGCGGTCTTGAGCGTCTCATACTGTGCAATGCCGGCCTCTTGCAAAAATTCGTCCATTCTCGTGCTGCCGACTATCCAGACTTCGCCCTTCACCCTGATGTACACGTACTCTTCTTCAGGATTCAGCCCGACCATTGCATCCGTAACAAGCGTAAACGGCATCGTAGTCCATACTACAAGACGGGCGTCTTCGCCGGCAAGCTTTGCTGTATAGTACAGCGAAGGATCCTTCACTTCCTCGTATCCCTGATTTACCTCGGCATGGCTTAGGGATGTCTGGCATGACGGACAGTATGCTATTACGGTATAGTCGTCCTGGAGCACGCCCGTCTCGTTTGCCTTTTTTAGAAACTGCCATTCCCTCTGTATGTACTCGTCGCGGTACGTCCAGTAGGCCTTTTCCTGGTCAAGCGACACTCCCATGAGGCTGTCTGCGCGCATCCATCTCTTGCTGTATCTTTGCACGATTTCTTTGCATTTTGATACCAGATTCTCTATTCCGACATTTTCTGCCAGATCAGCGCGCGTACCGGATATGCCCATCTCCTTTTGAGCCTGCAGCTCCACGGGAAGCCCCTGCGTATCCCATCCGGCATTGAATATCACCCTGCGGCCGCAGAGCACATTGTAGCGGTACCAGAAATCCTTGATCACGCGCCCCCTCAGGTGCCCCGCATGAGGCACGCCGTTCATGGTAGGCGGCCCCTCAATGAAGATGATCTCTTCGCCCCTTCCTGATTCTGCAGCCTTGCGCGCATCATCCTCAAGGCGCTTGGCGACAAGGGACTCGATCTTTTTGGGATCAAACTCTCCCATGAGCTCCATACGCTACCTGACGGCAGATCTGCCATTATAAAGCTAGATTGATATCCCTTTGCATTGGCGGCACGCCCGTTCTATACTTGAACCAATTGTCTTATATTTCCAAACCGGCATATGATGTGTAGTGTTCAATCCGGAATACGTTTTAGAGAAGAAATCCGTGCTGTTTAGTATAGTAATGGCAGGCACGATGGCCATTCTGGCAGCGCCCGTAATCGTGCCGCACATTTTTCACGGCTTTCACATAATCCACATAATGCTGCATGTCGGAGGCATTACTCTGGCATCGTTTCTTGCCATACTGAGCGCCGTTGCCTATTGCAGGCTCAAGACCAAGCGGATGGGAATGACGCTGATGGGCTTTCTCATATTTGCAACTGCGGAATGCGTAACGCTGATCGATGCAACATGGCCGCTCATGTACCGGGTCGGAACCACCTCGCTGATGGAGGTGGGACACCTGCTGCTGCTTTTTGCGTTTGGCATGCTTGCCATAGGAGTATTTAGAAATGACTAGGGGATCAAAGCGCCGGGAGGATCTGATATTCATAATCCGGGGCAGTCCTGGAATTCAGTTTCGCGAGCTTATGCGCCGCACAGGAATCAAGAACGGCGCGCTAAGCAACCATCTTTACAGAATAGAAAAGGCCGGCACCGTCAAGGTTGAGCGGCTTCCCAGGCAGACGCGCTACTATCCTCCGGGCATATCGGATCTTGAATCGTGCGTCTGCAAGTCGCTTCGGAGGAGCACGCCGAGAAGAATAATCATAGAACTGATGCTAAACCGGTACGGACTGATGTTTGCGGATGTTGTGAGCCGCGTTGGAAAATCGCCGTCTACCGTATCCGTGTACATGTCGCAGCTGGTATCCGACGGAGTAGTAGAGACATTTATTGAAAGCAGAAAGAAAATGTACCGCATAAGCAGCAGGGACCTGGTAAACAGGCTCATAGACGAGTATCACCCTGGAATGCTTGACAAGCCGGCATCCGGCATGGAAGAGATGTTCAACTCGCTCTGATTCCTGAAATTGTTCTGGTGCGTATTTTTCATCTCGTATTGATGTTGCCGCATGCAGATTCCGCAGTGCAGCATTGCTGCGCTGGCGCACGCTCTGTGTCCGGATTTGATTCGCGCACATCATGCAGACTTGCGAGATGTTGTTGCGCCTGATTGCCAGTTAAAATGTCGCAGGCCTTGGCGCATGCACGCCCTGCCTTGTGACGAACTGCGGCGCGCGCACCAATTCCAAGACGAATTCACAACTTGCGGCAAATCGACGCAACTGCCAGAGCCGCCGTCAGAGCGCGGCTTTGCGATTTTAGATGTATTGCGTTTTTCGCTTTGACTGCTCTGGTGATGATCATTGAATTTTGGTAACAGCACGGTCTCTGAAAGTTCGGACGTGAGTTTTGTTGCTTTGGAGGGGCCTCCAGGGCAGATTCATACCTGAAATCAGGAACAGCTTCCAGGGCCCGAGCTGTTGCGAATCTTGTGTCTGCTGTACCAAAAAGCTGTTTTTTTGGACTGCAGGCATCATAAATATTATTTAAATATGCCTGACTGATTGCATACAGCAGCGAATATGTACAAGTCAGGCGCAGCCTCGCATAGCATGCAGCCCTCAAGCCGGCCGGCTGACGAGAGGTCAGAATTAAGCCGAGGACGCGCGTTCCAGCGATCTGCAATGCTGACTGCAGCCGTACTGCTTGTTTCATGCGGCATTCTGTATCATGCATACCTTCCAGTTGAAGCAGCTGCCGGTCCTGATGATACGCTCTGGAATGCAACTATAACCTCAGAATACAATTCTAATGGTGAATTCCTTGGCTGGGGCATGAGCGGAAACTTTGGCAGCATAACATACAATCCGCCTTCTACAGACAACACATTCGACCTGAAAGGTACGGAGTACGCCGTGTCCGGTTTCTATACTAACCAGGGCATTTATGTCGACTTTGTACTTGATGCTTACATTCCGGCGCCAGAGCGCAGTACGCTTTATGCTGTTCTGGATGACAAGAGATGCAGTTTTTCTGCCGCTTGGGATGTTGCATCGCCTTTGGGCAATGTACATAGATGGGATAATCATGTTGTTGACTTTCCATTCGCTGACAGTCAAGATACTGATGTGGCCATCATCCGCAATCCAGACTATCTGACTCTGAACGGCAACAGTACTGTAACGGTACAGCAGGGCGATGCATATG
>CAYGAM010000107.1:0-2744 GCA_964347915.1 uncultured Nitrosopumilaceae archaeon
CCAGGCGGCCAGAACAGTTTTTCCTGCAGGCTTGGCTCATGCCGCCAGCCAGAAACAAGGCCGCATCAAAGCAGGAATATGCGCGCAGATCGCCGCTTTTCGGCGGCAATGCTTGTAATCGCCAGCGGTCAGGGCGCGTTTCGCTTGGCTGTCTGGAACGGCATGGTTCCAGAGCGAACCCGCGCCTGGCGCAACGTTGCCGCAGAACGGCATGATGTCAGAATGCATTGCTCTAGAATGGCATGTCGTAGAATGGCGCCCCCGCGATATGCGCACAGAACAGACGCTGCGGCCTGCCGGCCTGCGCATCCTTGAGATAAAAATAAAATTGGTCTGCATCAGGATTCAGATATTGTCAGACGACGAAGTTCCAATAGAAGTAATACCCGACGTCTTTGATGGCGCGAAAGAGCCCGAGTTTGAAGACGCAAAGGCAGAACCAGAGTGCATGGCGCTTTTAACGGAAGAAAAGCGCAGATCCGCGCATTACGAGGATCAGTGGAAGCGGGCTCTGGCCGACTTTGACAATCAAAAGCGGAGAATGGAGGAACAGATCAAGGGCAAGGTAGGCGAGCAGTTTAACCGGTTCATGCTTGACTTTCTTGACGTGTATGATGACTTTGAGAGGGCAAGAGACTCGTACAAGTCAGACAGCATTCCAACAGACGGGCTGGACTCTGTCATAAGAAACATGAGCTCGCTGCTCTCAAAGAACGGAGTAAGGCAGGTGCAGGCGCTCGGAAATAAATTCGACCCAAACATGCACGAAGCCATATCGTTTCGGGAAGACGATACCCTGGAAGAAGGCACGATAACAAAAGAGCTTCGCAAAGGATATATTTCGAGTGATAGGATTATTAGGCCAAGTCTGGTGGAGATTTCTAGAAAGCGGGTGAAAAATGGTGGCTAAGGTAATCGGAATCGATCTTGGAACAAGCAACTCTGCAGCGGCAGTGATGATGGGAGGCAAGCCCACAATCATTCCGGCTGCAGAAGGAGCAACGGTGGGCGGCAAGGCGTTTCCATCCGTTGTCGCATTTACAAAGGACGGCGAGCTTTTGGTCGGCGAGCCGGCAAGAAGGCAGGCTGTAACAAACCCGGACAGAACCATAGTAGCAGCCAAGCGAAAGATGGGAACTGACCACATGTTTTCTGCCGGAGGCAAAGGATACAAGCCTCAGCAGATATCCGCATTCATTCTGCAAAAAATAAAAAAGGATGCAGAAGCGTTTACTGGCGATGCGGTCCAAAAAGCCGTAATTACCGTTCCGGCATACTTTGACGACAACCAGCGGCAGGCAACCAAGGATGCCGGCACGATAGCAGGACTTGATGTTGTAAGAATAATCAACGAGCCTACGGCGGCCTCGCTTGCATTCGGGCTGGACAAGGCAAAGCAGGACATGAAGATTTTAGTATTTGATTTTGGAGGCGGCACTCTTGACGTTACCATAATGGAGATGGGAGGCGGCGTCTTTGAGGTTATGAGCACATCGGGCGATACGCACCTGGGCGGAACCGACATGGACAAGAGCATCATAGATTATGTCGTAGACGACTTTAGGAAGAAAGAGGGCGTGGATCTTGCATCAGACAGTACGGCAATGACCAGGATTCGCGAAGCTGCAGAAAAGGCAAAGATCGAACTCTCAACCGTAATGGAGACCGAGATTAATCTGCCGTTTATAGCCCACGATCAGTCAACAGGCTCCAAAAACCTGCAGATGATTCTAAGCCGCGCAAAGCTTGAAGAGCTGATACGCCCCATAGTGGAACGCACCAAAGGCTCCATCGAAAAGGCGCTGAGCGATGCTGGAATAGCGCAGACCGACATATCAAAAATTGTCATGGTCGGCGGGCCTACCCGAATTCCGCTGGTCAAAAAATTCGTAGGAGGCGTGGTGGGCAAAGAGCCCGAGTCCGGCGTTGACCCAATGGAGGCAGTGGCTCTTGGAGCTGCAATCCAGGCGGGAATAATTGCAGGCGATGTTACAAGCGACATAGTCCTCCTTGACGTAACGCCGCTGACTCTGGGAATTGAGACTCTGGGCGGCGTGAGAGAGCCGCTGATTGAGCGCAATACCACCATTCCAACATCCAAGAGCAAGGTGTTTACCACGGCAGCCGACAACCAGACTGCCGTTACCATTCACGTAGTGCAGGGCGAACGCCCCATGGCAGCGGACAATGTATCGCTTGGAAGCTTCAACCTGACTGACATCCCTCCTGCTCCTCGAGGCATTCCGCAGATTGAGGTAAAGTTTGATATCGATGCAAACGGCATAATCAACGTTACAGCCAAGGATCTTGGAACGCAGAAAGAGGCAAAGATTACAATCGAGTCCAATACAAAGCTCTCAGAGAGCGAGATTGAAAAGCTCCGCGAGGACGCGGAAAACTTTGCTGAAGAGGACAAGCAGAAAAAGGAAAAGATCGACCTAAAAAACGAGGCAGAAAGCTACATCTACACTACTGAAAAGCTGATAGGGCAGGACCTCAAGGACAAGATATCCCAGGAGCAGGGAATCAAGATAACTGATGCAATAAGGGAGGTGCGCGAATCGCTTGACGGCGAGTCGGAGGCTTTGCGCGTCAAGCTTGACGCGCTAAAGAGCCTGGTAAACGAAATGAGCACCGAGCTCTACAAGAATGTGCAGCAGGCAGCCCAGGAGCAGGCGCAGAGCCAGCAGGGCGCCGCGCAGGAGCCGGGTTCCAGCAATGAACAGGATTCCGCCCAGGAGCCG
>CAYGAM010000107.1:2844-6395 GCA_964347915.1 uncultured Nitrosopumilaceae archaeon
CCGCCCAGGAGCCGAAAGAGGAACCGCAGGAATACGCGCGTCAGGATGACGAGGCAAAAAAGGATGAATCCAAATCCAATTTATAACTGATCTTTAAAGCACAGCCATGAGCGCTAAAAGAGACTATTATGAGATTCTCGGCGTATCAAAGTCGTCATCGCCTAGCGAGATAAAGGCGCAGTACAGAAAGCTGGCGCTCAAGTTTCATCCCGACAGAAACAAGTCAGACGAGGCTGCCGAGCATTTCAAGGAGATCTCAGAAGCGTATGCCGTTCTGTCCGATGCGGAGAAGAGAAAGCTTTACGACCAGCACGGGCATTCCGGCGTGGACGGAAAGTACAGCCAGGATGACATCTTCAGCGGCGCCCGCGGAAACTTTAGCGACGTATTCGGAGACATATTCGGACAGCGCGGCGGGTTTGACTCGATATTCAGCAACATATTCGGAGGCGGGTTTGGAAGATCCGGACAAGCTAGAGGAAGCGATCTGCTGTACAATGTGGAGGTGACGCTGGAAGATGTCCTGCACGGCAGAAAGATTGCGATTGACCTCAAGACAAACGTAAGCTGCGAAAACTGCAAGGGCAGCGGATGCCATCCTGGAACAAGCCCCAAGCGGTGCGAGAACTGCGGCGGACAGGGGCAGGTAAGGCGGCAGCACAATACGCAGTTTGCGTCGTTTGTAACCGCGCAGGCGTGCGGAAAGTGCCGCGGGCAGGGGCATGTCATAGAAAAGCCGTGCGGAAAGTGCAAGGGCAGCGGCATGGTAAAGAGCATCAGGCGGGCAATGTTCAACCTGCCGCCGGGAATAGACAATGGAGACTATGAGGTGAGAGGTGAGGGCGAAGGCATGCCGGGCGGCGTTGACGGCGACCTGGTACTGCGCGTCCACGTAAAGCCGCATCCCCACTTTAAGAGGGACGGAAGGGACATACATTATGACGAGAAGATATCAATAGTAGATGCGGCCCTGGGAAAGGAGGTCATAGTTCCCGTCCTGGGCGGCAGGGAGAGGATCAAGATAAAGCCAGGAAGCCAGCCCAATGATATCATCAAGCTAAAAGGAAAGGGCGTAAAGCACATCAACGCCAGAGGACGCGGCGACCAGTACGTAAAGCTGGTAGTCGAGATTCCTACAAAGCTCTCCAAGACCCAGAGGCGGCTTCTTGAAGAGTTTGAAGAGGAATCTACGCGCTGATTCTGCGCAGCTCAAGCGTATGCCCGCTTCTTACATGCTGCGCATGGCTTGACTGGGTAACTTCCCATATCTTGTCATCCGTGTAATACTTGACGTTGTATATGCCCAGGATCCCCTTGCAATCGTTGCAGTAAACCTCTTGGTACTCGGTCAATCATGTCATGATACTAGAGTAGCAATAAAGAGTTTGGGCAGGAGCTGGCGGTAAGCGGTTACGTCCCTCCTGCGCAGCACTCCTGACCATGCCTACTCGCATGCTGCCATGCGATCATGCCCAGCACTGTGTTGCGATATAAGACTGCCATGTGATCAATTATGATGACATGCGCGCTGACATGGAGAAAGCGAGGATTGGACATATCAAAGATGCTACATGAGCAGCTCACTTTTGCTTAATATTTGGTCATGGGACGTAACCGCTTACCCTAACGATCCTAAGGCAGGCGTTGCGAGGCCATGTTTGTGATTGATTCTCCCGGCACGCCTCTTATGCCAAAGTGGGTTGCGCAGCCCTTTTCACTATCTGGCAAACCTGATCTTCAGGAACTTTTGCTTGACGCTACAACAACGCAAGAAACTCCTTTTTTGTCAATCCGCAATCAGAAATTATTGACAATGTCAGTCCTCTGCCCAGCTCTTTTTTTCTGGGAATCGAAGCCCACAATCCCCGGCCATCTTCAACTATGATGTGGCTTCCGGTTTGTCTGACCGGGAGAAAATCTCTTTTTCGCAATGCCTTGAGCATCTCCAAATACCCAACAACAGGAAGGCTCAAAGCGACACGGTAACTAACTCTGATGCCAGATCCTTCTTTTTATCTTCAAGATATGATCTGCACAGCATGATTGCTTTTTTTGTATCTGTCACTGCTTCCTGCTTTGTATCTCCTTGGCCCCTAGCTTGCGGCATCTCCAAACAGTAACCCACAAAGAATTTCCCGTCCTTCTCTACTAGAACGCTATAGTCGTCCTTTTTACTCATATGTCTCATACGAGTTGTAATTATATAAAATGGATCCAGAGTTTTATCAAATTCCGGTGACGCATCCAATGACGCAATGAACATCTTGATGAGACCCAAATTTGGCGTGGTTTCATCGCCTGAGAGCCGTGGAACCTCTCCAGCTTGCCATTGGTCTGCGGGTGATTTACTCGCGCAAGAATGTGCCTTATGTCAAGTTCTACAGGCTTTTTCTCAAACTTGGATTCTCCTCTTTCCCTGCATTCTGCTTCATTTGCATAGAATTGTGTTCCCCGGTCTGTCAGTATTGCTGCAGGCTTGCCGTATTTTGCCATGCGCTCAAGGAGTACTTTGATGTAGTTTTCTGTGGTTGCATTCTCAAATATTCCATACCCAACTATGAAGCGCGAGGCGTCATCCATGTACGTTATGAGCCATCTTCCATCGCTCAACTTCTTCCAATCAGTATGCCATAGCGAATTGGAGTGCGTCCGCTCGTATCTGATCCACTTTTTCTTCTTGCCTTTGTTCTTTTGATTTGCGGCCATTTTGTTCTTCACCAGTATGCTGTGTATGACATTGTGAGATATATGGATTCGGTGCGTTAGTTTGATTATAAGCTCCAATTCGGCTACGCCGCACCTGTACTCTCAATAGTAGTCTATTACAATCTGCTTGATATGATCATGTACAATCTTTTTTGGCCTACCAGGCTTGCCCAGAACTGGAATCTTCTTTGTATCTCAGTATCTCGCGTACAATTTTTGCGCCCACCTGGGACTAATCTTCATCTCAAAAGCGATATCTTTTGTGCTCCTGCCAATCTCCATCTGATCAATTATGTATTTCACTTTTACAGGATCTAGTTTTGCTATGATCAGATAACGCTTCCCTTGTATCCAGACATATCGTTTTTCTCGCTAGTTCAGCTTTT
The DNA here is from genome assembly GCA_964347915.1 of uncultured Nitrosopumilaceae archaeon. Lineage (GTDB taxonomy): Archaea > Thermoproteota > Nitrososphaeria > Nitrososphaerales > Nitrosopumilaceae > CAYGAM01. Next base: position 5,937 of record CAYGAM010000107.1, read on the forward strand.
GCCTAATTTTGGTTAATTACTGGCAAATTTTGTCCGATTTTTGGGCTGCCGGCCAATCTTTTTCGGTTGATATTTGTTGGCGAGGCATACCTACCCTCATTGATGGTAGAACAAAAATGAGGGCAGATACGCAAACACGATATCGGTTTGAGAGTTTTCAAACTGTTCCAAATTGCATTGTCCATCATTGACCTGCCCTTTTCCGGCAGCAGCAACGCGCAGTACGGACTCAAGGAGGCAGCGGCCATGATTTCTGCAATGTGTGAGAAGAAACGCTATTTCCGGAGCGCGTCTGCATATCTTCAAGACCAAATGAAGTCTCCCAAAGCCGACTGGCTGCTGCAGATGATCAAAAAGATTGATCCAAACAGCATGTCGTCCCATTGCGATGGAATGCTTTACAGCACGACAAAGTCAACATTGAGGACAGCAAATGTCCGTACCATTGCATCAGTCATA
>CAYGAM010000108.1:0-6146 GCA_964347915.1 uncultured Nitrosopumilaceae archaeon
TATATCATCACTTCAAAGCCAACTGTCCCGAAAAGTACATTTTCATCTACTGAGCACTGGACATCAGCTTACCCTGGAAGAGGTGGAAGCCCGCCAAAAGTGGCAGGAGGACATAAAAACACGGATTTTACGCATGAAATCAGACGGATACAAGATAGTCATGCAGGATGAATCCATATTTCTTTATGAAACCAGGCCGCGCAGAGGATTATGGACGAAGATTGGCGAGAGACCGCACATCGTTACCACCGGGGTCCGAATCAGAGTCGCCGTGCATGGCGCGTTGTTCGAGGACGGCACGCAAGTGTATCGCACTTACGACAAATTTAACAGCAAAACTTTTGTAAAACATCTTGAGGCGATGAGGAGTAAGTGGCCGAAGATTTTCGTAATTGTGGACAATGCCTCGGCGCACAAGTCAAAAATCGTAAAAAAATATCTTGAAAAACACGGCGGTGATGTCATTCTGCACTACTTGCCGCCGTGGTCGCCGCAACTAAACCCGGTTGAGGAAAGCTGGAGGCAGTCCAAGCGCGAAATACTTGACAAGCATCACGAATCCTTTAGTGCATTCACGGACGCAATAACCAAGTATTTCAAACACCATAAATTCAACCTCAATATTCACAATTACTTGGAGCGAATTATCTAAGGCTAAACAGCTTTAATTGTCAACATTCTGCGCATTAATGCTTGGTTTTTTGCAACATATGAGTATTTTTAGCATCAAACACAAGCAAGACAATTATTTTTGTAATTAATTATTTTTGGGCGCGACATTAGAATTAAGCGCCAGTATAGCGGGATCCCCTCCACATGGACGACATCAAAGCTGGACGGGGGCCCGCCTGACGGATTATGGCCGAGCGGCGGAAAAAGCTCAAGACAGAATGGCGCACGGTAGCAGTGCAGCGCTGCGTTCCTGCGCATGCATTTTTGAATTTGTGCCGAAATAGCCGTATTTTATCACAAATAAAATCAGTGCTGATGCAGACAATGCGGCGCCGCGCGCAACTTCAGGACATTTTAGTTCATCATTGTCCGAGAAAAATTGATCATTTCGGAACAGATCGATCATGCACAGGGCCTATCGAAATGTCCGCAAGAATTTCTGATTTTATGCGATGTTAGTTATAATCGCCAGCACATACGCAAAAGTTCTCATCGCAGAATGCGTCAAGATACTCGGCGGTGAATCGGACCGCCATTAATCGCCGTACTTTGCCCGGTGTTCCTTCCATTCTGCAACTCTTTTCTTGATGGCCTGTTTTACAGGTTCGGCAGCCTTGAGCTCTAATTCGTCCAGTTTGAAGAGGCCGTGACTGTGATATACAGCCAGTTTTTCTGCGGTGGCGTATTCCGTACCCCAACCCCTTCCATATATGGGGTTCCGAAACAACGGTTCAGATATAGTCTGGTTTGCCATTGCAATACACCACCAATATCTCCTTTTGGCTGTACTCCTTAAATGTTAACAGTTTGTCCACATCCTGTGAGATCCGGAAAGTAGTTCCCCCTCGTCATTCGGCATAGTTTGCCGTTCCTGCCTGACTTGTGCACACTAGTCCATTTTGACATGAAAATCGTGATCTAAGCACCGGCTGCTGCACAATCTCAATTTTTTCATAAAATCTGCCATGGCACGCAAAGCATAGATTGCACTATGAGCAGCTTCAACAAAACGCCGCGCGTGCTTGCAAAATGCAAAAGGTGCGTAGCAAGATGGACGAAGCAGCCGGCGCTCTTCATGATTAGCCCGGGTGCAGCTTTAGAAGATGCGCTCCTGTGCTGTGTCTTCAGCGAACGGCTGGTTCCCAGGATGCAGGCTCCACCCAGGGACATCAGGAGCTGGGCAGATCTGGACTCTGATTCCCTCATTCGTCCTTGGCTTTGCGCGTGGCTCCTGCGCTGCAAGGACGGCCAGTTTTATGGACAGGCGGTTTTGTCATATTTTTATAAACGCATTATGACGGTACAGTGTGAGGGAAGACGGGAGACGGAGCGGCGCCGTTCGCACCACTACAAAGCGCGTAAAAAAGGTATTTCGCGCAGTGGCAAACGTCGACAGAATTGAGATTCTAAGAGTGCTAAAGTCAAAGGGCCACCTCACATACTCGGAACTAAAGGCAGATGCCGGATTCAAAACGTCCACGGCCAGCGGCAAATTTGCATACCACCTGCGAAAGCTCCGCGAACAGTCGCTGGTGCACCACGACAGGATGAGCGACAGGTACAGCATAACCAACACGGGCGACTCGGTTCTGAGCCTGACAAAGCGGATTGAGACCATGTCCATACTTGATACGGGCAAGATGCTGGTCAGGACATCACGCGGATCAATTGAAAAATTTGATCCGCAAAAGATAACGCAGTCGCTTCTCAACGAGGGAAACATCGCTCTGGATCTGGCGCAAAAAATTACAGAGAGCGTTGAGCGCCGCATATACAGCCACCAAATGACGTATCTTACCAGTCCGCTGATCCGCGACATGGTAAACTGCGTCCTGCTGGAGAACGGATACGAGGATGTTAGAAGCAGGCTGGTCAGACTGGGGCTGCCTGCGCACGATGTTCAAAAGTCGATAAAGAACATGGGCGCAGACAGCAGGGATATCGAAGGAATCATGCTTCATGCAGGACAGACCGTCTATACAGAGCTGATGCTCACAAACATACTGCTAAAGAGCATAACCGACAAGCACCTTGACGGGGATGTGCACATAGCAAACCTTGGGCTCTGGCCGCTGATTCCTGATATCATATTCCTGAACATGAAGGACTTGATAGCCGACGGCATTAACGCAGGCTCCAAGCGGAGCGACATATCATCCGTACCGGCGGCGGCTAACCTTGACGAAACGGCCACTCTAATCACAATGGCGACAAGCATGGCCTACAAGGAGGCGTCGCAGGAAGTGGTGATGGACGGACTAGAGTCGCTTCTCTCAAAGTATGCCGGCCAGCCCGAGCTGGAAGGCAGGCTGGCGTGCGCGCTTATGGCGTCGTCTACTGCAGCATCCTTTGGCGAAGAGCAGACGGCAGTCTCGTTCAGGGTGGTGCCAGGCCAGGACCCCGAGACGGCCGGCATAATTTTAAGCGCATACAGGCGGTATGCCGAATGCACAAAGAATCCCAGAATAGGGCTGGTCGTAGACTATTCCGAGTCGGACATTTCAAGCATGTCCGAGAAGATGGCAGGCATCGTCAGGGCCGGAGGCAGGCTGGCTTTGGGAAGGGGCCACTTTTCCGAGCGCGGCGTCCCCAATGCAATCGGAGCCGGACAGCCGTCCATGCATCTTGCCTCGCTTTCCGTCAACCTGCCCAGAATAGCGCTGATGGAGCCGAATCCCGACGATCTGTACTTTAGGACAAACCTCGCCATCCTAATCAGGCAGCTTGCGGACACGATGACGGACAGAAAGGCGCGCATTACGGATCTGATAAGAAAAGGGCTCAACCCATTCCTCACAAGCACGACAAGGCACCTGCAGAGGGGCAGCGTCTATCTCCTGATAAACATGGTAGGCCTGCGGGAGACGGTATTTGACATACTCGGCCTGGGCGACACAAAGGAGGGACGGGCTACGCTAGAAAAGGTCGTATCCACTGCAAACGACGTGGTATCCAAAAAGGGCATAGACGGCCTTCGAATCTGCATGCTAGAGTATGGCGGCGCGTCAAGGCTGTTTGATCTGGACATGGAAAAGTACGGCAAAAGCAGGCTTGGCGCCGCAGGCAGGCATCCCTACAGCTCAAGTATTGTAATAGACGCGTCAAAGATTCAGGATGCATCTACAAAGAGCGACATCATATCAGAGGCAAACAGAATGGCCAGAATCTTTAACGGCGGAGTGCAGATTGACTTGGAGTTTGATGCAGGCGCAGATATCCAGGCAATAGGGTCGGCGCTGGAAAAGGCGGCAGAGCTTTTGCCGTTCTTTAGGCCCAGAATCAGGCAGGGCACTGGCGAACTGTCTTAGAGATTTCCGGTACAGTACCAGGTACATATTCCCTGGAGGCTCGTGTGGGGCCTGGACAGCCTTCGCACCATACCATGTACGCTGCACATGGCGCAAGACGGCAGGTACATGTACGGCTTTTGCACCCGCAGCAAGCCTGTATGCCAAAGGCGCAAGGCTTGTGCAGATTCCCGATATTGGCTTTTCATAACTGCTGCTCCAGGCGCAAGGATCCTGTTGCTTTCTGCGCATTCAGGGTTCATGAAACAGGCTTTTTGATGTAAACTTGATAAATGGCTGGCCGCTTTTTCAGACTTGATGACTGAGATTGAGACTGCCTGCACCTTGGACAACTTTAGGCGGTTTACGCTGCTTAGCACGTGCCGCTCCTTTGCGCCGGCAAGCTACATGAACGACCCCGAAGTCTTTCCCGAAAGAGAGGAGAATCTTGGTTCCATTTACGTAGAAGCTGCCGACAAGGTAACGCTCAAGAAGATACGGGATATCACTTTTGTCAATGCCAGGGATGTGCTGGGAATCATATACACGTCAAAGAGCGGCAATACAAAGCTAAAGTGGAGGCAGGTGCGAAGGTACAACGGCAAGGTATCAGGCGAAGCGTCTGCAAACTCGCTTGTAAATTTGGCCGAGGCCGGAGTCATTACTGTATCATGGGCCGAAGAGTACATGCAGAAGAATGCCCGGAACAGCGACGCAAAGAAGATTATCGGCTAGTACTTTTTTTATTGCATGACGTTATTTTTTTGGCATGATTCACTCTAAAATAGGCGATTCGACAGTTGCAGCAGCGCCAGAGGAGGCCGATGATCTCCTGGCTCTGCGAAGAGTGATAGCCAGAGGCGACAGGATAGTATCGGATACGACCCGCGTGATAAAGCAGGACAGGGAGTATTCCCGTCCGGACAGCGGACGTAGGGTCAGAATGCGGCTGGCAATAGAGGTGGAATCAGCAGCTCTTGACTCACAGCTTGACCGGCTGCGAATACGCGGAGTCATAACCGAGTCCAGCAGCGAGATGATCTCGCGCGGCTCCCACCATTCCCTGGTGATAAAGCCGGGCGATCGCCTGACAATAACAAAGGCAAAATGGTCCAAAGTGCACCGCAGTCTTGTCAGGGGCGGAACGGATGCGGGGTTTGTCCTAGCAGCTGCGGACTCAAACGGCTGCGGCATCGGGAGACTGGCAGGAACGCATCTGAGCATGCTGCCGGAGATTAGTTCCGGGTACTCGGGCAAGCGGTACAAGAGCTCTTTCAGGATTGAGGATTTTTTCTCTGAAATTAAGGGCGCGCTTTTAGGAATTGCAAAAAAAGGCGATTCCGTGCTGGTATTCGGTCCAGGACGCACAAAAAACAAGCTTGCAAACTATCTCCAAGAGAACAGCGCGCTGAATGTCAGGGTAGTGGAAGGAGCGGATGTCGGAGGCCAGGACGGACTGTACGCCTTTGCAAAGTCCGATGCAATGCTGGCTGCCATATCAGGCAGCAAGCTAGCAGCAGTAGCCCGCATCATACGAGACGCAATGGAGAGAGCGGCAAAAAAGAGCGAGAGGTTTGCAATGGGATTTGACGAGACGCGGCGGGCGTGCTCGGCTGGCGCAGTAGAGTCCCTGGTATTCTCCAACGGGGCGCTGCAGGGCGCAGGCGAGAATGCGGTAATAGAGCTGCTCAACGAGTCCGAGGCGCTGGGAGCAAGGGTGTACGGCGTGGATTCCAGTACGGACATGGGGCTGCAGGTGGACGGCTTGGGAGGCATGGTTGCGCTTTTGCGGTTTGCTGCATAGGGCGCGGGCTGCGTGAATGAGGCAGCGTCATGCCATAAGAGCATCTTCTATGCTGCTCTCTGCAGTTCCGATAGCGCCAGGACAAAGCCTGGCGAATGCCAGCCGGCTGCTCTGACTGTAGCGTTAATGTTCTGGTTTGGTATGCAATATGCTCAAAGCGCAAATATTTACAGGCGTATTGTTTTGCCCTTTCGGCCCTTTTTTTGTGAGATGTTTTTGGTGATTCATATTTCAAACTGCAATTGCCAATATGCTTTTAGGACGGTCCAATAATAGTTGTAATGAACCTTTCCATGTCGCTGTATTGCGATAAATTTGGATTGATGGGGAATTGATTTTGCGCCTAGCCTCTGCCGTATACTGACTTGTGGTCGCATACGCGA
>CAYGAM010000109.1:0-6096 GCA_964347915.1 uncultured Nitrosopumilaceae archaeon
GCAACTTCAGTTTGCAAAAAACCCAAAGTGCCGGCTGTGCGATGGCCGTTACAGGACAAACCTGCATAATCGCATGGCCTTTGCAGCGACTGAGAAAAATTGCTTTGTCGCGCCAGTCCGGCATGTGAGCTCTTTTTCAGAGATGATTCCGGCCGAAAGGCAGCTTTGCATGGCTTTGGTAGACCATGTGAAAGATAAGCTCAGGACAGCTTATCCTAGCGCAGTGTTTGATTTGCTTGGACTAAATGATGATTCTGACATGGAGCACTGCCGCATCCGCATCGTGCCAAGGCGTAGATGAGGCCCCATACGAACTTGCGCAACGCAGGATATCATGCCCGCCTAATGAGATTCCAGCGCTCTGAGTCGGACAGGCGTTGCGGGGCTGATTGCTTGGAACTGTATCCTAAGATGCGGCATGGCAGCTGCCGCCGTGCATGAATTTGTCTAAAAGAGCTGGGCTTGAACGCCATTTTTTTTGACTTGACGAATATGCCTAGTGCATTGACTGCATCCAAGGCTGGCTTGAGCTCTTACGCCGCCAGCTTTTTTGAGAGCAGTACGGGAACCTCGGACGGACTCGCAGCTACTGGAACGCCGGCCTTTGCAAACATTGAAACCTTTGATTCGGCAGAGCCGTAATTTCCATATACGATAGCTCCGGCATGCCCCATCCTCTTCTCTTTGGGTGCTGAGCGCCCCACAATGTAGGCTACTGTCGGTTTTGCAAAGTTTGTATCCAGTATGGCCTGCGCCAAAACTTCTTCTGCATCGCCGCCTATCTCTCCCACTATAACCATGCCGCGCAGCTCCGGCAGTTTCCTTACTATCTCAAACGCATCAACAAGTCTCGTTCCGTTTATCGGATCGCCGCCTATGCCTATTGTAATGAGCTGGCCGAATCCTGCCTGCGTCAGGCTGTTGGATATCTCGTACAGCAGGGTGCCGCTCTTTGAGAGTACGGCAATGTTGCCAGGCTGAAACGGCTCAGCAGGCATGATGCCCGCCTTGATCACCTGGGGTATGATAACGCCGGGCGTGTTGGGGCCTATGACTATGGCGTCGTGCTTTTTTGCAAGTTCGACTATTTCAAGCGAGTCCCGTATGGGCACATGCTCAGGAATGGCGACCAGCAGCTTGATTCCTGCCTCCAGCGCCTCCCGAGCAGCTCCCAGGAAGAACTTTGCCGGAACAAAAACGGCAGATATCTTGGCGCCTGTTGCCTTTACGGCGTCCTGCATCGTACCGTATATTGGAATTCCGTCAAACTCCTGCCCCGCCTTCCCAGGAGTGACTCCTGCCGCAATATTCGTGCCGTACTGCGCCATCAGCCTGGTGTGCAGAGATCCAAACGTGCCGGTAATTCCCTGAACAATAACCGGCTTGGAGCAATAGTCGGCGTCGCCGGGCTTTCCTTTTAGCAGCTCAAATATGTCCTGCACCTAGTCCGCCTCCCTCACCGCCGCCTTGATAGCCTCTTCGACCGTATCGTACATGCCTGTCCGAGTATTTTCGAGCATCTTTTTTGCCTCGGCAGATTCTGCTCCCCGCAGCCTGGCGCATACGGGAACGCTGATTAAATTCTCGTCGTACGCCCTGATAAATGCGGACGCAACAGTGGTGGTCTTTACTATTCCGCCGTAAAGGTTGATCAGTATCGCCTGCACCCTGTCCATTTTGCTTATCAGGGTGAGCGCCTTGTATACGGACTCGGTGGTGGCTCCGCCGCCGACGTCCAAAAAGCATGCAGGCCTGCCGCCTCCGTCAGAAAGCATGTCCAGCGTGGACATTACCAGGCCTGCGCCGTTTCCGACTACTGCCACGTTTCCGTCAAGCTCAACCAGTGAAAATCCGCTGTCTTCTGCTATTGCCTCCAGTTCTGATCGCTCCTGGTACCGCAGCAGCTCAGGATGCCGAAACTGCGCATTGTCGTCCGTTATTATCTTGCCGTCAAGAGCCAGCAGGCTGCCGTCGGCCAGCACTGCAAGGGGGTTTATCTCGGCCAGCTCGGCCTCTTTTTCAATTACCAGCCTGGACAGGCGGGCCAGTATGTCCGCAAGCTCGTCAGCCTGCCTGCCTTGCATGTTCATTCTGGACGCGACCTGCCTGGCCACGCTGTCGGTTACTTTGCCAAGCCCGACTGGTACGATAATCTGATCTTTTTGCGATTCAATCTCAACTCCGCCTTCTGCAGAAGCTATAATGGTGTATGATCTCTGGCTGCGGTTCAGGAACAGCGAAAGGTACAGCTCCTGCCTTATGTCCGCCATTTTTTCTAGCAGTACAGCTCTGGTCTTTTCAGACTTTATGCTCATGCCCATTATTCTGGGATACATCTCTTCAAACTCCTCGCTGCTCCGGCACTTGAGAATTCCTCCAGCCTTGCCTCGTCCGCCTACCGGCACCTGGGCTTTTATTACAAACGGATATCCAAGCTCTGCGGCATCCCGCCTTGCCTGGGATATTTCCTTTGATGCCAGGCCGCGCGGCGTTTTGATTCCATACTCTGCAAACAGCTCTTTTGCCTGGTACTCTAAAAGACGCAATTTATCTATACACCATTCTTGGAGCTTTATAATCCATGACGTTACTTTAGCTTCTCTTCCAGATGCCTTACAGTTTCCTGAAACCGCTCCTTGCTCTCTTTGATTAAATCCTGCGGATACTGGTCCAGCGTTGAGACTGTCTGCCGCTTTATTGACGGCGGAATGGGCCCTCCGGATATGATTATCTGCTCCACTACAAAGCCGGCGCACAGGGTGCATACCATCTCCTCGTAAGAGTCACTCTCCTCTTCTATGACCTGCCGGTACAGTATGATGGGCTCGCCTGTCATCTGAACTGTGAGCGCTGCCTTTTTGAGCAGGTCCTGCATGTGCCGTATGTTCCACGAGTCCAGGCTTAGCTGTTTTACCACGTACTATTTACGCGGAATTTCTATTTATGGTATCATTTTTGGCTCATTTTTGTGAGCATGGGCGCCAAACTTAGTATTTTTTAGTGGCTGCAGCCTGGTATGGCTGTGGATTCGCGCATACGCAAAAGCCTTGAAGGCAAGATAGCAGAGTCGCTAGAGTCTTCCGGCGAGATAAGACAGCTGGCAGATTCTTTGCATGCGTCTGACGATTCGTTCCTGCTGGGAATGCTTGTGGGGAGGCTGTACAACTCATTTTACTATCAGAGCAGGCGAGTGCTAAAGCGCGATCCGACCGGCAGCGAGTTTGCAGAGTTTGCGGATATGATTGCAGAAAACAGGCAGCGGTTCCTCAGCGCGCTGCGCGCATGAATGCCTGCCGCATTGAATCAGTTCTTAATCTCAATTACCTTTACTGTAGGCGTTCCGGGAAGCTTGACGCAGGCTTTCTTTAGGGCCTGTCTTGCCGCTTCTACATGCTCCTTTTTTACATTCATCTCCATGATGCATTGTCCCTGCTTTACCCGCGCAGCCAGGCTTACTGCTTTGCCAAAGGCGCGGCGCATTCCTTCCTGCAGCCTGTCTGCTCCGGCAGCTGCGATCATTTTGTTTTCGCGCAGCAGAACATGCGGATACACCCGCAGCCTGGAAAAGTAACCCGTCTCGCCGGTGGTCTTTTCCAACTGCTTGTTTGCAGCAAGCCTCGTTGATTCAATTGCCATGTGCCGTATCTGCACCTTTTCATTGACTAGCAGCTGCACGCAATAGTCGTAGCTGCCTCTCTTTCCTCCGTGATACTTTGCAATTTTTGACTGCGGCTTGCCTTTGATGTACTTTTTTCTCGTGTACGGCTGTCCGTTGCTCTTCCTGTAGTTTGCGCCATGCATGACGGCATTCCAGCCCGCCCATATTTTAACGTCAAGCCATGCCTGGCAAGTGACATCATTTTCGTACAATACGCCGTCAACCCTGGGCAGGCCATAACCCAGGAACTTGTCCAACCGGCCAAGTGACATCATTTTCGTACAATACGCCATGCCTGGCATCATGCAATGACACTGCACATGGCTCCATTTGGGCGCCGCCAATTCTGCCATCAGCAAAGGGATAGTCCGCCTCAGCGTACAGGCGCGAATCTTGCTGTGCGGACGCATTGCCAGGATTAAACCCAGACAGCCTAGCCTTTCATCCAATATCATGCAATAAGCTTTAAACTATGAACTATGCCAATTCTATATACTTGAATAAGATAGTCTTGCCTGCACTGCTAGTACTTGCCGCAGGAATCATAATGCAGCCTGCATACTCTCAGTTTCAGCAGGGAGGGGTCGATCACCCAGGAGACTGGTATGTAGGAGAAGGGCTCAAGCATGGCGATCTGTTCTCGTACAGAATGTGCTTTGAGGCGTACAAGGAATGCAGAGACTTTGAGATGGACATGTGGATACAGGGCGACGCTGAAGGCAAGCAGGACACGTGGCTGGCTCAGGTCGTAGTATACGACGGCAACCGGGTAATAAAGGGACACATGGACATTGCCAAGGTGTCGTCGCAGCCGACTGGAGGATCAGAAGATCTTGACCTGTACCGAAGTTCGTTCAAGTCGTCAATTGTGTGGCTGTCCTCGTTTGCCAACCAGCTGGAACCCAAGCAGTTTAGCGCCGTATCCTGGGGCAAGATAGGAAACATCGGCGGCGAGCAGATTCTTCCAATGGAGATACTGGAACGAGGGCTGACTGTGGAAGCCCGGACCTTTGAAGAGGTAATTCAGGTAGGCTGGAGAACCGGAGGCTACACAAGCAAAGTATACGTAGTGGACGAATTCCCGTTCCCGATTCAGGCGGAGACATGGCAGCATGTGTCAGAGGGCATACCGCCGCCAGAGTACAGGTTTGAGCTTTTGGATTACCAGGAAAACGTGCAGGAGAATCCGTTTGCGGATATAGAGGCCACTGCCAGCGAATTCAGCGAAGGCTGTCCGACAATAGGCGGCCTTGACAACACCATCAAGCGGACAACGGTGGACGGCAAGTACTCAATTCACATATTTTATGCTCCGGAGATTCCAATAAAGGACTGTCCCATGACCTGGCAGATCCAGTTTCTTAACAAGTTTGACGAAACAGAATTTCACACTCTGGTGCACTATGACCTGCTGGCAGTAGACGAGAATCAGGTCCCAATACGCTCCATAGCCCAGGACGAAAGAAGAAACTTTTTGTACTCTCCGTCAGGACTGGCAAAGTTTGATATCATAGTAAGGGAGGGTCCGGGCACTGCAAATTATGCCATTGTGGTATATGGCAAGGCGCCCGAGAACGTAGTTCCGAATGTAGCTCAGGAGCAGGACTTTTTGTACGTTGATCTTCAAGTTGACGAGATTGAGGGAGTCAGCAAGCCTGCCGTCCCAGGACCTGCTGACGCAGCTCCGAGCGGCGATTCTGACGGCGTCAGTCCCCCTGCCGCCGCGCCGCCAATACCAGAGTGGATAAAGGGAACGGCAAATCTGTGGAGCGGAGACGAGAGCATATCCGACGATACCTTCATCAACGCAGTACAGTTTCTTGTACAGGACGGAGTCATAGTGGTGCCGGACACGGAGCGGTCAGACGACGCATCATCAGCCGTTCCTGTATGGTTCAAGGGCACTACGCAGTTGTGGGCAAGCGGTACAACATCAGACGCTGAATTCATCAATGCAATCCAGTTTCTTATACGCGAAGGCGTCATCGTACTCTGAGATTCTTTTGGCATTGATGCTGCCCAGCATTGAGCCTCTGTACGCTTAAAGCCCGCCTGCACAACCCAATGAATCTTGCATGCGATCGTTTAAACTAGAATGCATTCTGCCATTCTGTCATGGTTGGAGGAATGTATCCCAAGCGCCGCCTAAGAAGCCTTATCAAAAAGGGCGAGTACCTTCAGGCAGTGGAGTTTGGGCGCAGCCTGGAATCCAAATTTGCGGACGATGCCGACTATCATTTTATCATGGGCAGCATCTTTTACATTCTGGAGGATGCAAAAAAGGCGCTGGCGTACTTTGACAGATCGCTTGCCCTAAACGACAAGGACACAGAGACCTGGCTTCTCAAAGGCAACATACACCTGTTTCTGCAGGATAAGAACGAAGTTTTGGAGTGCTGCAATCGAATTCTTGATATCGACCACGACAACAACGATGC
>CAYGAM010000110.1:0-6085 GCA_964347915.1 uncultured Nitrosopumilaceae archaeon
GCGGCGTACGTCTTGGAGCCGATCCGAAATGCATCCACATCAATGGCTCCGTCAAGATTCAGCGAGGCGGTGTCTTCCAATTCTCCGACGGCGGCAGGACTGACTGGAGAGGTTATGTTGACTATTTGGAGGCCGCTGTCGTGATAAGAAGCCACTGCGGCGTATGTAGAGCTGCCGATTGTAAAAACGTCAACGCCTCGGGCGCCGTCAAGCTCAAGAGAATCGTCGTCCTGCAGATTTCCAACAGGGACGGGATTCTCAAAAAGAACAGATGTCCTCAAATACACCAACTGAAGCCCGTTTTCGCGAGAGCCGGCCGCGCCTGCATAAATGCCGCCGTCCGCCTCAAAGACTGTCACAGAACCAAAGTCGCCGAACAGCTGGGCTTCGCCGCTTTTCAGCTGGCCGACAGGCACTGGATTGGCAGGCGAAGTTACGTCGACTAGCTGGATGCCAGAGTCGTCAAGTGCGGCCACTGCAGCATAGGCGCCGCCGCCTGTTTCAAAAACATCCACGCTGCCGGCGCCGCCAAGCAGCAAGAAATCGTCATCCTTTAGCTGTCCCAGGCTGGCAGGGCTGGCAGGATTGGTGATATCGATCAGCTGGAGGCCGTCGTCTTTAGCGCCATTGGACGCTACGGCAGCATAAACGGAGCTGCCTATCCTAAAGACATCCAGGTCTTGCGCTCCTTCAAGCAGCAGAGTGCTGCTGTCCTGCAGCCTTGTCGCGGCGCTGGGATTAACTGGATCAGAAATGTCGATTATTTGAAGGCCGTTGTCGTGAACTGACGCCACGATAGCGTATGTATTGGAGCCGATCTTGAATGTATCCACGGAGATGGCGCCGTCAAGTTCGCGTAAAGTGTTGTCCTGCAAATTTCCAACAGCGGCAGGATCGGCCGGATTGGTGATGTTGACCAGCTGGAGGCCGTCGTCATCGGCAGAGGCTACTGCGGCATAGACAGAGCCGCCTGTCTCAAAAATGTCCACGCTGCTGGCGCCGTCAAGCAGCAGCTCGTCGTGCCCTTCAGTGTCTGCCACCTGTCCGGCAGCAGTAGGATTGGCCGGATCTGTAATGTTTACAATCTGGAAGCCGTCGTCTATAGAGGACGCAACTGCAGCATAGCGAAAGCCGCCCGTCTCAAAAATTTCCGCATCATAAGCGCCGTCAAGCAGCAGCGTACCTCCGGAGCCGTCGTCTTCCAGGCTTCCTGCGGCTCTTGGGCTGGCAGGATCGGTGATGCTGACCAGCTGCAGTCCGTCCTCGCCAAAGGATGTCACTGCAGCATAGACAGAGCCGTCTGCCTCAAAGACGGCTGCGCTGCTGGCGCGTCCAAGCAGCAGATGCTCGCTGTCCGAAAAGTTTCCGGCTACTGCCGCCTCAACCGGCGCTGAAACCACGGCATGCGCTTTTGGAGCCAGATCGTCTGCAGCAGTCAGCGCTGCGCCGAATATGATCATGACCAGGCACAGGATAGCAATCCTTGCATGAATTTGGTTCATGAACGATGATGCATTATTGGCATGGCCCGCCTCCTCCCCCTGCCGGGACATCAAAGGTGCAGAACATGAGCCTTTCAGCACTGCATCATATGCAGTTTTCATCGTTTATGATCAGAGCAAGATTATTCCGGTATTAAAATTAAACTCAGAATGTCCAAGGCCAGGATTTGATTCGCGCCGGGCGTCCGAATCATCAAGATCTCCGCATGCCCAAGGTGCCGCTGTCCCAGGACGCAGAAACAGGATGCGTCAAGGCAGAAGAGCGCGCATGGATCAGGCAAGAATTGCAGGCATCAGCCGCAAGACGCCCCGCTTTTATTCCCCGGTACGGCTTAGCGCGGATCGGTAATTGTTCAAGCTTTGGCTTGTGACTGAATCAGTCACAACAAAACTGCAATGCCGGCATTCAATGCGCAGGCTGGATCGGTTTTGCCCCGAGTCCGAACCGAATATGCAGCATTCAGTAAGAAATGCATTTTCATTAGCCGAAAGCCAAAAAACAGTTATTTATCGCTATGAAATGCAGTCATTTCATGCCGAAAGATTCCGGATCCAAAAGGCGCAAGATTTGGGACGTGCCGGAGGATGTTGAAAAGGTGCCGGCAGGCCCCAGAACGCCGACAAACGACAAGGTAAGCCGAATATTCGACCATCTGGCGGATGCGGGCAAGTCGGACAAGTTTGAGCGCGAGCACTCAAAGAGCGTGCTTGAATTTCTGAAAAGCGTAAAATTCAAGGACAGTTTTGACATTTTGGATGTCGGATGCGGCAGCGGCTGGACCGTCCGGCATTTTGCAGGAATGAGCAGCTGCAGGAAGGCTGTGGGAATAGACAAGAGTCCAGGCATGATAAGGGAGGCCGAGTCTAAAAAATCCAGCAGCAGGGAAAAGTACAAGGCGACGGATATCGAATCTTTTCGCGGCGGAAAATTTGACTATGTGTTTTCAATGGAGGCGCTGTACTTTGCGGAATCTGCCGAGGCGGCCATCAGCAAGATTTACGCGCATCTCAAGCCGGGCGGAAAATTCTTTTGCGGCATTGACTTTTATGCGGAGAACAAGCACACGCGCCGCTGGGCAGGCATGGTTTCCATAAAGCTCAATCTGCACTCTAGAAGCGAATGGAGAAGATTCTTCAAGGATGTGGGATTCGCAGACATCAAAACAAGGCAGATAAAGGATCCCGGCAGCCGCCAGGTGTGGAGAAGAGAGCACGGAACGCTGTTCATTTCCGGGACAAGGCCAGGCGCCTTGACCGGTACGCCAGAATGAGTGCAACTGGAGCAATTATTCCGGCAGCCATGAGGCCGTACGCGTAATCCTGCGCTGCGGGAGCGGCGTCAATGTCTTCAGGCTGCGCATGCGGAACCTCGTCTTCCGCTCCCAGAGCCAAAAAGCCGGCAGAATAGATATCAGGGCGGAGCACTTCGTCAGACGTTACAAAAATCTTGAGGCTGGCCGCGCCCCGTTCCAGCATCCCTGTCTCATTTCCGCCCAGGCGCAGGACCGTTTCATCGCCGGATATGAAATGTGCGCCCGATGCGGCCTGGCGTCCTTGCGAATCCGCAACAAAGTAGCGCAGGAATGCGCCGTCCTGCGTTGAAATCACAATGTCCGCAGGCTCGCCAATCCGCACCGCGTCCGGAATATCGACCGATCTTATCCTGGGCGGAGACACTTCCTCAAACTTGCTCCAGTGTCCTGCATCAAAGGGATACGACTCGTCGTCGAATGCCCGGATCTTGATAAGCCTGGACTCTGGAGAATATCCCTCAAGATAAAACGGACCGTTGCTGATTACGGCATGATTCCTTTCTTCAATCCATGCTGCCGCAGAATCGTACCTGGATGCGGCATATTCGGCATCGGCGCGGTCCGCAATGGCCGGCGGCACGTATCCGTCTTCCCTAAAGCCTTCCAGATACTCCATTAGCATGCGCGAATCGTTTGGGATGATGAGCGAGAGCCAGCCTACGTTCTTGCTTGCCGCGCCCGACCGCGAAAACGACGTCTTGCCGTCAAGAACGGCCTGCTCCATTGCAGCGTATATCTCCCACGGCATCGAACTCCACAGCGAAGCCCAACCTGCAATCTCGGCTTTGTCAAAGTGCCAGTAGTCAACGTACATCTGTATCGTATCGCCGTCTGCAATGCGAATGCCCTTGATGGTGTGAAGCGCCTGGGATGCGCGCGGCGTAAACTCGGCGTCTGTTGTACGGTCGCCTTCATGCGGTTCCGATCCCCACTCCAGCGTAAAGTACAGTGCATAAAGCAGATCGTTGATATCCATCTCAGAGCCGTGATGCCAGCGGCTGTACTGCAGATCATATGTAACAACGCTGGCTGCGCTTGTTCCGGGCTTGACGGCAGCCCACCTCTGCTCTGAGGCATTCCAGAGCATGGCATCCTGCGGAACATCGAATGCGCCGTGCGGTCCCAGCGTTTCAATATGCCAGCTGCTGCGGACGGGCACGCTGCTGCCGGTGTACGGGTGGGCCAGCATGGCCGGATCATGCAGTATTGTCCATATTTGAACGCTGTATATGTCCGAGAATCCCATAACCGGGTTCCAGGCGCCCTGATAGATCTGCCTGACGCCCACATTCATTGAGCCGTCGCCAGTCCTGGCGTTTATCGGAGTAAGCCGCGTCGGAATCCCCGCGCCAAAATCATTCACAATTCCGTCCACTTTGTCGCTTGCCGCATACAGGCTCGCCTTGCTTGCAAGAAATATTCGGACAGATTCGCTTACGCCTTCGCCTGTCGCCTCGCGGACAAGCTCGGCCCTCTCCTCGGAAGACTCATAGTCTCCGGCATAAATTCGCTGCGTCGCATTGTCCAGCAGCGCGTTTTGATAATTCCAGTACGACGGATCATTGAACCCAGGCATTACGGAAAACCACGGCGCGTACATTTGACTCAGTCCGGTCTGGTCGTATTTTACCAGCGCAGCCGCGCCCGCCCACTCTTCCGTATATACGTGCCAGGCCATATCCGACGGATTCGATCCGTATACGCTCACAAACGCCTTGTTCAAGTCGCCATAGTCCCTTTTTACTGCAAACCCCAGATCTTCCAGCTCTGCGCCGAGCGCCTCGCCTATCGATGTTCGCACCGGATCATCGCTCCGGATAAATATAACAATCTCAACAGGCTCGCCTTCAAAGATCCACATGCCGCCGGTTTTTTCCGCTCCCCGCTCCCGCATTGAGGAGGCAATCATCTGATCAGCCAGGGCCGGATTATGCCTGAAATTAAACTGCTCAAGCGTCTGTATTATATTGAGATAGTCCGGATCATGCGGCCCGTAATTGGAGAATATCGGCGTCCCAAAGCCCCCAAGAAATTCGTTTGCTATCAGATCTCTGTCCACCAGATAGTTCAAGGCAAAGCGGGCCTCCCTTGCCGAGAACGGATTAAAGCGGTCGGATTCGGCCGGATTTATCAGCAGGCTGTAAGTGCCTCCGCCCTGCGACTCGAAAATTTGCAGTCCGAGCCGGGACTCGTCCGACTCGATTCTGTCAGGCGGGATCTTGTAATAGTACATGTCAAGGCCGCCGCTGCGCATCTCCTCAAGAGCCGTGTCCTCGTCAGCATACTGGATGAACGTTACTTCGTCCAGCCACGCTCCCTTTTCGGCATGAGCCTCGCCTGGAAAGTGCATTGCAAATGAAAAAATCCACGACGCCATGACGGTCAGCGCAATTATCGCAAGGATGCAATGCATGTTGTAAAAAAATGCAACCGGATTAAAGGTTTTTTTGAGAATGCAGTCTGCTCCAGTCAGGCTGAAATTCAGGTGGCGCCGGCCCATGCGGTGCAGTGCCGCAGCATGCGGTCATGATTTGCCAGACGCCGCTTTGCCATAACAGAATCAAGGTGTCCCGTCCCTGCGCCGGCGCGGCCAGCCAAGGCGCGGCGTCAGGGACGGCGGCTGCAATCATGCTGCCGCAGAACGGCATCAGCCATGCTGCGCCATGCCAGCCTAGTCCCAAGCCGCCTGGCAACGACTATGTATGCAGCAGCAGGAGCTGCCGCATACATTCCCAGGTTCAGGACTATTGTCAGAATGCCTAGCGCCAGCACCGATCCTTCAGAATTTTCTTCTGCCAGCGACATTATTGAGAGCGAGTGGATCATCGGAGCAATCAGCGCTTTTACAGCTTCGCGGAATGCGGGGCTCTCGCGCTGCATGTCGGCTATTGCAGGCGAGAACTCATAGTACAGGGAGTTGAATCCGGCAGCAAACGAGGCGCCCGATTCCGTGGAAAGAAGCGTGCTGTCCCGCAACTCTCTTAGCATCTGCACCTGCGGCGCCAGTTCGGTGCCGTACGCGGCAGTCGCAATCAGGCATCCGCCATCCTCGGCATCGGACGCGGCAGGACGCGGCACGCATTCGCCGTCCGAAAGAATGGTTCCAGGCCCGCAGTCTGGTTCTGATTCCAGTTCTGCGGCATCATGTTGCTCTGTCGGAGCCGGTTCTGGTACGGCGTCCGGTTCCAGGACAGCATCAGGTTCCCCTACAGAAGCAGGCGCAAAGTCCGGTTCTGCCGGCGGCCGCGTTTCTGCAGGCTGCGCAGAGGC
>CAYGAM010000111.1:0-1379 GCA_964347915.1 uncultured Nitrosopumilaceae archaeon
GGACATCCAACGTTCTGCCGTTTGGACGCATGAGCCGCGCGGCATTCGTTCCAGGCGCAAAGTAAGCGCTCTCGGCATCGCTGCATGCCGCGGCGTGATTTTCGGACAGCCTGGCATTGGAACATAATGCCGGGGCCGGCCTGCATTAATGATATCAGATTTCTTTGACGCCGCTCTCCTTTTTGGCTTGGGCGCCGGCGCCTTTTCATTCATGCCGCACCGGCGCTTTCGCCATGCTCCCGGAAGCATGCGCAAACTTCACTTTAATATACGCAAATGCGCCTGCAAGGCGCATGCATGACGCTGATGCAAAGATCGCGCCAATATCAATGAGCCAGCATCTTGATGACTGCAGTGATGAAATAGCTGTCCGCCCGCAAAACATGTACGCTCATTTTTTCAAGTGCCTTGGACTGGCAGAGCGGCAGGAGCATGACAAAGTCCTGGAATGCATCAGCAAGGCAATAAAATTCTACATCAGACCGCCTGGCTGCGATCCCGCGAACATGTTTTCTCCGCAGCCTGCAAATATCACATTATACAACATGGCCCTGGAATGCCAGTCTTGGATTACTCTGAGCACTATGTACCGGTGCAAAGCCGAGACATTATTCCGCTTGGGGCGGCATGCCGACGCGCTGAAATTCTATGATCTTGCAATCAGCGAGGATGAGAGCAACGCCTATGCGCATATTGGAAAGGGCGAGACAATGTATGCCATGGGCAGATGCGCTGATGCGGTACCGTGCTATGATGCTGCAATAAGGACTGATTCAAGGAACGGGGATGCCTACTGCGGCAAGGGCAAGTCATTGTCTGGTTTGGGCATGCACGATATGGCTCTGGAGTTGTGCGATATGGCTCTGGAGATTGATTCCCGCAATCCAGTGTACCACTGCGTCAAGGCTGATGCATTGTCGCATTCCGGCAGGCTCGATCTGGCGGTGAAATGCTGCGACGCTGCGCTAAAGATTGATCCGCATTACAGGCTAGCCCATCTTCAAAAATGCGCCCTGCTGCATGACTTGGCTCGCCACAAGGAGGCCGTAGCAAGCTGCAATGCCGCAATAGCACTCTTTCCAACTGGGCCTAATTTGCATTATTTCAAAGGAAACGCGTTGCATCTGCTGGGCAAGTATGATCAGGCCCTGCCGTGCTATGATGAGGCGATAAGGCTTGACCCAGGCAATGCCTCGCATCATTGCGACAAAGGCGACGTACTGTGGCATTTGGGCAGGCACGAGCTGGAGATAGAGTGCTATGATGAGGCGATAAGGCTTGACCCAGGCTTGATAATGGCGCATGAACTCAAGGGCCAGGCGCTGTACAGCATGGGACAGTACGACGATGCCATAGAATGCTTTGACCGGGCAATCAGC
>CAYGAM010000111.1:1479-5848 GCA_964347915.1 uncultured Nitrosopumilaceae archaeon
TACGACGATGCCATAGAATGCTTTGACCGGGCAATCAGCCTGGATCCTGATTATGCGCCGTCTTACATAGGCAAAAGCCGTGCGCTGTATCGTACTGCAGACTATGACAATGCCATAAAATGCCTTGACAAGGCAATCTCCCTGGATCCGCAGCATGCCGAGCTTCGCCGAACCAAGGGCCGCGTTTTGCTGAAGATGAAGCAATACCGCAATGCCATAGAATACTTTGATGCCGAACTCAGCATGAATCCACGGGATCATCTGTCCTATGTTTTCAAGGCAATCTCTCTGTATCATTTGAATCAGTGGGAAGAATCCGTACAGCTTTTTGACGAGGCAGCCAAGCTTGGTCCCAGCGATTCCGCGATGTATTTCTATAAAGGCATGGCGCTGAAGCGCCTGAATCGCCACAAAGAAGCTAAAGCATGCTTTGCGGCCCAATTGCGTTCTTCGAAAAGCGTCCGACCTTGGACAAAATCGCCACAAAGAAGCTAAAGCATGCTTTGCTACTGCGGCAAAGTTCGCGCCCGGTGATGCGGCGTTTCCATATCGCCGCGCCCGCGCGCTGCGCTCTATGGTAAGCTGCGCCAAGGCAGCAAAATGTTTTGACAAGGCAATAAAGCTTGATCCGTCCAATGTCCTGTTTTATTCTGAAAAAGGCAGTGCCTGCTTGGGATGCGCAGGCGTGACTCCGCTGAAATGCTGCGGGCAGGCTCTCAAGCTTGATCCGTCCAATGTCCGATGCCTGATCGGCAAGGGCGCGGCATATTCCATGCTAAAGGAGCATGCTGAGACACTAAAATGCTGCAAGCAGGCAGCAGCATGGATGGAAGCCAATATGGAAAAGTTCCTTTTGGAGAAAACACTGGAAAAGCTGAACCGGCTTGATGAAGCACTGCGGCATGATTCAATAATGGAAGAGCAGGTGGAAAAGCCGTTTTCCTATCTGTTCCGGGCCCGGCTGCTGCATAAGCTGGGGCGTCACGATGCAGCGCTGAAATGCTATGACAAGGCAGTAAAAGTTCTTGAAGGTTTTATGGACAGCGTTGACGGCAGCGAAGCATACCTTGACAGGCACGGCACCAATCCGGAATTTCCAATTTGGGACTGCCCCATATGCAGTGATGCGCTTGCGGAGCGCGGATGCGGCACCAATTCGGACACGCCTCTTTGGAATGAGCGCAGCCTGAGATCAGAAATGGGGCATATGACAGGCCACGGCACACTTCCGCAGCTGGCGCCTTTCTGAGCGCTGATTTACATATCAGCGGCGCAGCTGCTGGAACAGCTGGGATGCCGCAGGGCGGCAGAAGAGTGCTATGAAAAATACGAGTCTGCATGCGCGTGGTATCGCTCCAAGCCGCGCCTTACCTCAGAATCCTGGCTAGTATTTGCGCCCAAGCTGTCCGATTTAAAGCCGTCTCCGGGCTCATGGTACCTTTACGCCCTACCGTCTGACGGCATCTTTCGCACATCCAATGTTCTGCCGTTTGGCCGCATGAGCCTCGCGGCATTCGTTCCAGGTGCAAAATAAGCGCTAATGCTGTCGGCGTTGCCGCGCGCCTCCTTGATAGCGCCGCGCAAACGGGTCCGATAGGATTCGTTGAGAAGATAATTTCAATCCTTCAGCAGCAGGGCGGCATGCGCAGCATGCGCGAGCTGCATGCTGGATGCGGCCGCGGAAAAATTATGTTCCGCTGGCAGGCGCCGGCATGGACGGCCGGCAGGAAATATACTACCACTCAAAAGTGCTGTTGTATCAAAGTGGAAATATACTCACAAGTCGTTGCTTTTCGGCGACAATAGTTGTGAGCGGAAGTATAGCGTAAACGGTTCTAGGCACGGTTATGGAACAGACTTGCGCAAACTTCACTTTAATATACAAAGATGCATCGCCAAGACGCATGACCAGCAAGAACCTGGAATTGTTCAAAGCCGCTATGATGCAAAACATGGATGAATGCAATAATGAGCTGGCGGTCAATCCGCAAAACATGTATGCTTATTTTTCCAAGTATTGCACTCTGCGAGCCATGTCAGAGAATGAACCAGCCCTGGAATGCATCAACAAGGCGATAGAATCTTACAAGAGCCTGCCTAGCCGAGATCCCGCAAAAGTATTTGCCCGTCCGTCTGCAAACGCCGGATTATACCAACTGGCCATGCAATATCTGCCCTTGGTAACCCTGCGCCTTTTGCAAGAACAACAGGCCGAGACATTGCTTCACCTGGAGCAGTACGACGTTGCCCTGGAATGCTATGACCGCTTGATTGGCGAAGACGCGAGCGGCGCTGTTGTGCATGTTGGAAAAGGAGATGCACTGCTCGGCTTGGGCAGATTTGATGAGGCCGTCAATTACTATGATGCGGCAATAAGGATTGATCCAAGGAATGGAGATGCTTACTGTAGCAAGGGCAAGTCATTGTCCAATTTAGGCAAGCTTGACATGGCTCTGGAATGTTGCGATATCTCCATTGAGATTGATCCCAATTCTTCAGAGTACCGCTTCAGCAAAGGCACCATATTGTCATCTTCCGGCAAGCGTGAGCTTGCTCTGGAATGCTTTGATGCTGTACTAAAGATTGATCCGCACTGCCTGCCTGCTCACATTATCAAATGCGGCACATTGCAAACTTTGCAGCGTTACGAGGAGGCTCTAACAAGCTGCGATGCCGCAATAAATCTCTCTCCGCCCAGCCCAATATTATACGCTATCAAAGCGGAGACGCTGCGTGTACTATCTGAATACGATCAAGCCTTGCGGTATTGCAATAAAGCGATAAGACTTGCACCTGATGCTGCCGCGTACCATTACGAAAAATGCCGCATACTGTGGTGTTTGGGCCGACACAAATCAGAGGCAAAATGTTATGATGAGATAATCCGGCTTGAGCCTGACTCTGTGCAGGCGCATGAAGATAAAGGCAGGGCATTGCGCGTTCTGGGACAAGACGCCCAGGCCATAGAATGCTATGACAAGGCAATCAGCCTGGATCCTCAGCGCGCATCCAATTATGCCAATAAAGGACACTCACTATATAATCTAAAAAAATATGCCCAGGCCATAGAATGCTATGACAAGGCAATCAGCATGGAACCGGATGAGGCGCACATTTACATCCACAAAGGCCAAGCGCTAGACAATCTTGAAAAATACGGCCAAGCCATAGAATGCTATGACAAGGCAATCAGCCTGAGTCCGCAAAATACAGAAATTCATAGGCTCAAGGGAGCCGTGCTGATGGAACTGAAACTGTATGACAAAGCCATAGAATGCTATGATGCTGAAATCAGCGCAAGCCCGCAAGACGGGCAGCTTTATGCTCACAAAGCTACTGCGCTGTATTATCTGAGACAGCTGGAAGAGGCGATCCGGTGTTTTGACATGGCAGTAAATCTTGGATACAACGATGCAGCGACGCACGTCGGCAAGGGTGTGACACTCAGCTCCCTGCATCGCTATGAAGAAGCTGCGGGGTGCTTTGATGCGGCCGCAAAGCTTGAGCCAGACAATATGGTAAACTTGTACTATTGTGCGCGCGGACTGGCTTATATAGAAAGCCACAGTAAGGCTGTAAAATATTTTGACAACGCAATAAAACTGGACCCGGCAGAGCGCATGCTTTATTCTGGAAAAGGCGATGCATTGATAGGACTGCGCAAGTATGATTCTGCGCTGAAATGCTACGAGCAGGCGCTCAAAATTGATCCAGCCGACGGCCATTCCATGACCGGCAAGGGTGCGGCATATTCAATGCTAAATCTCTACGACGAAGCGCTGGAATGCTTTGCAGCGGCAGCAAGCACAAAGTCTGGCATGGAGTCAAGGTTTCTTTTGGGGAGAACGCTGGAAGAGCTGGGCCGCACTAAGAGGGCGCTGGAGCATTATGATTCCATAATACAAGCATATTCCAGCAAGCCGTTTTCCTATCTTCCGCGCGCCCAACTGCTGCATAAGTCAGGACATCATGATGCGGCGCTGAAATGCTATGATCAGGCAATAAAAGTCCTTGAAGATTTTATGGACAGCGCCGGCGGCAGCGAAGCGCATTTGGACGGACATGGCGCGCCGGCGCAGCTGGAGCCTTCAAGCGCGCTGATTTACATATCAAAGGCGCAGCTGCTGGAACAGCTGGGATGCCGCAGGGAGGCGGAAGAGTGCTATGCACAGTACGAATCTGCATGCGCGTGGTATAGCTCCAAGCCGCGCCTTGCCTCCGAGTCATGGCTCGTATTTGCGCCCAAACTGTCCGGCTTAAAGCCGTCTCCAGGCTCATGGTACCTTTACGCCCTGCCGTCTGACGGCATTTTTCGGACATCCAACGTTCTGCCGTTTGGACGCATGAGCCGCGCGGCATTCGTTCCAGG
>CAYGAM010000112.1:0-5556 GCA_964347915.1 uncultured Nitrosopumilaceae archaeon
AGCTGCTGCGCCGCATCCTGGCAGGCAGAATCAGCCCAGGCTTTGGTCAAATTTCACTTCAACTGTCAAATATATGGCGTAATATGCAAATTTTGTCAAATATATTGTCAATATGGAGCATTTTGCATTGAGTATTTTCTGAAATGCCTATAATATTACTAAATTTCATCTACTAAAAAGCTAAGCAATACTTAATTTGATCTTAGCATCTTTTATGAGTAGTTTGAAGCGAGATCATACCATGGCAAGAATAAGCCTGCGCTGCCGGGAATGCGGCCTGGAGAGCGAGCCCAATTTTCACTATGTGTGCAGCGAGTGCTTTGGCCCGCTTGACGTAATGTATGACGAGCCGGCAGTCACGCGCGATACGTTTGCCGGACGGGAAAAGACGTACTGGCGCTACTTTGAGCTGCTGCCGATACTTGACAAGTCCAATATAGTAAGCATTGGTGCGGGAATGACGCCGCTGGTTCGGGCAGACAAGCTTGGCGAGATTCTTGGAATCAAAAACCTCTACATCAAGAATGATTCAGTAAACCCTACATTCTCATTCAAGGACAGGCCTGCGGGAGTCGCCGTATCAAAGTCAAAGGAGTTTGGGCTGCCTGCAGTCGGCTGCGCGTCCACCGGCAACCTTGCATCAGCGACAGCTGCGCATGCGGCAAAGGGAGGATTTCCGTGCTATATCTTTGCGCCGAGCGATCTTGAGATTCCAAAGATTGCCCAGGCGCTCTCGTACGGCGCAAAATACACTCCGATAAGAGGCACGTACGATGACGCAAACCGCATTGCGGCATATGTAGGCGACAGCAAGGGATACGGAATAGTCAACATCAATATGAGATCATACTATGTTGAAGGCTCAAAGACGCTTGCGTTTGAGGTTGCAGAGCAGCTGGACTGGAAGGCGCCGGACCACCTGGTAATTCCGGTTGCAAGCGGCGCAATGCTAAACGCCATATGCAAGGGATTTGAAGAGCTGGAGCGCTTTTCGCTGACCGGCAATGTATCGGAAATGCATGTGTCTGCCGCTCAAGCCGTGGGATGCGCGCCGATTGCCGACGCGTTCCGGGACAATCGCAAGACTGTAACGCCGGTGGAGCAGCCTGATACTATTGCCAAAAGCCTTGCAATAGGCGATCCTGGAGACGGCAGATACGTCCTCAAGCGGCTGGAGCAGTACGGCGGCACGGCAAAAGCTGCCAGCAATCAGGAGATTCTTGATGCCATACTCCTCTTGGCCAAGACCGAAGGAATATTCACAGAACCGGCAGGCGGCGTTGCAGTAGCTGCGCTCAAAAAGATGGCCGAGTCCGGCGCAATAGACGGCAATGAGACTGCGGTATGCTATGTTACTGGAAACGGGCTCAAGACAGTAGAGTCCATCATGGGCGTCCTGCCAAAGCCGCAGGCGGTGGATGCGGATCTGGGAAAGATCTCGGCGGTGATAAAGTAATGGCTGATATAACATTCATCATACCGTCAATCCTCAACGGCGGCAGCGGAGAAAAGCGCCTTGAGATATCCGTAGCAGATCTGGCCGAAGCGTTTGCGTCTGCGTCATCCAAGATGGGAGACGACTTTAAGAGGCGCGTCCTGGAAGCGGACGGCAGCCCGCGCGCGCTCATCAACGTGTATGTCAACGGCAAAAACTCGAAATTTGCCGGCGGCATGGATGCCAAGCTCGGCGACGGAGATGAAATTTACATACTTCCGGCAGTGGCGGGAGGCTCTGATATCTCGCTTGACCGGTATTCCAGGCAGGTCATGCTTGAGGAGATTGGATATACGGGACAGCAAAAGCTCAGCAAAGCCAAAGTCTGCATTGTGGGGGCCGGCGGCCTGGGAAATCCTATAGCGTCCCGTCTTGCGGGAATGGGCGTGGGAACCATACGGCTGGTGGACAGGGATGTAATCGAACTCTCAAACCTGCACCGCCAGACGCTGTTTGACGAGGAAGATGTCGGGCAGGTAAAGGTGGAAGCGGCCGCCAGGCATCTGCGAAGAATGAACTCGGATGTCCGCATTGAGCCGCTGGCCGTATCCGTAAACCAGTACAATGCTCCGCAGGTGATAGACGGATGCGATATCGTAATAGACGCGCTAGACAGCGTCAATGCAAGATACGCGCTAAACCGGGCCTGCGTCAAAAAAGGCATTCCGTTTGTTATGGGGGCGGCCGTCGGAGTATCAGGACAGGCATTTACCGTACTGCCGGGCAAGTCGGCCTGCTATTTCTGCATATTTCCAGAACTTGACGAGGATTCGATGCCTACGTGCTCCATTGAGGGCGTGCATCCGCCAATCCTGTCAATGGTCGGCGCAATTGAGGTTGCAGAGGCAGTCAGAATAATTCTTGAAAGGGAGCCAAACCTTTCCGGCCGCATTCTGCACATTGACTTGGATTCGCTTGACTTTACGTTTACGCGGACGGCGCGGGTAGAAGAGTGTCCCGTATGCGGCTCGGGAAAAATGGACGATCCTGCAAAGGAAGAGATGATAATTGAAGAGCTCTGCGGACGGAGCGGAGGCAAGCGAACCTTTTCGCTTACTCCTACGGGACAGTCTGAACTGAATGCCGAGCTAGTCTCAAAACTGGCAAGAGATCGCGGGTTTACGGTTGAAAACCAGGGCGAGCTTGGATTGTCCGTTAGAACAAACGACGCTGCGGCAAGCTTCATGAAGGACGGCTCTGCCGTGCTTGTAGGCCCCAAAGATGAAAGCGAGGCGCTGAGTCTTTATCATGCCCTGCTGGGGCTTTCAGCGCAGAGCGCCTGACTTGCAGGCCGGCTGCCAAAAGCATTCCGCCGCATTCTTGCGCAAAGTAGAAAGGATTATTGATAAGCCGACAAGAATCATGGCATGCTTTCTGCCGGAAAGATTGCGGCGCTTGGAATGGGACAAGTGGCTTTGCTGATGGTGGCTGCGGGCGCCGCGCATGCCCAGCTTGAACCAATCGACGTGCATACTTCCAGCGACGTATATTCGACAGGCCAGCCGCTCTTTGTCTATGGTACGGTTGTATCAGAAGACAGCATTATAGTCCGGCTGCGGGCGCCGGACGGCTCAATAATAAAATTTGATCAGATCAACATACTGGAAGACAGGCGGGATTTCAACTACGTGCTGCTGACATGGCCGGAGCCTACGCCGGACCTGCCGTACGGCACGTACTCGATTGAGGTTCTAAGCACGCTGGGAACCTCGTCGGACCGGTTCCTTGATGTGAGCTTTGCCCCCGAATCCGAGCTGATACGGGTTCCCGTAGAGCGGCACATTGATACGGACGTATTTGCGCCGGATACGACTGCGATAAACTCTGTGATGAGAATCTTTGTACAGGTTACAAGCGACGGACTCTTGCTTGAAACAGTCTCGCCGGACCTCTTTGACGGGTCGCACATACACCTGCCGAACGGGACTGTGCATGACATATCCGGCGAGTTTCAGACGCTGCACCGCGGCCTCTTTTACGTGGACTATGTTCCTGATCAGCTGGGAATTCACATGATTAATGCAATGGTGTTTCATCGGGGAACATCCTCGCACGGCTCTGACGCCGTAACGGTAATGAGCCAGGATATTGGCGGCATCTCGGATCAGATAATCAAGCTTGATGCAATACTGGACGAGACCTCGATTGAGCTTGACCGCCTCAAGAGCGAGATATCCGAGTTCGGCTCAACGCTAGAGGCAGCAAACCAGACCATCGACTCCAGCGTTACGTCAATGTCAGACTCTGTTGACAATGTCGTTGAGGCGTCGATTCAGCTCAACTCGCTGCTCTTTCCGATAATGGGCTCAATTGCAGTAATCGTCGCCTTGCAGATTACGATACTGGCGCGCCGAAGATAGCGCGCCTCAGGATGCGTTGCATTGAGCTCAAATGCCTCCGCTCTGGATGAAAGCAGGCATGCCGTGCGGCAGCCTGGCGCGCAAGCCTGAATGCATTGAGCCGGGTCATTGCAGCCGCGTAGCATGCGGGAGGATATCATTCTGATATGATTTTTCTGACTGCTTCCTGAAGTTCTGAAAGTGCTGCCGCTATGGCGCTTGACTCGTCATCCATGAATTGCGTGTATGCTCTCCATGCGGTGATCCGCTCGTTTCTCATGCGCTTTTGCTCTGCAAATCCTGCCGATCCGCGGGATATCCTGTTTTTGAGGGACGACGATACCGTTGCAGACTTGACTGCATCAAGTACGATGTCCGGCGACGCCTTGATTTTGGATGCGGCGTCCTCAATTTCATGCGCGGCCAGCGACGAAGGCTTTCTTTTTGCGGATGCCGCCTGCTGGATGATTCTGCCTGCTATGCTGTGGGCCTGGCGAAACGGGATGCCGTTTTGCGCCAGCTTTTCCGCCACATCCAGCGCCAGAATATGCTCGCTTGACATGACTCTTTTCATGGCCCGCTTGTTTATGGTCATTCCTTTGAGCGCCATTCTGACTGCAGCCGTAGCTTGAACGGCAATGCGGCTGGCCCGCAGAATGATTTTTTTTGTCTGCTGCAGGTCGCGGCCGTATCCTGTTGCCAGGCCTTTTGTCGACGCCAGCATCGCCGCCAAGTCTCCTGCAACTTCGGCCGCCTTTGCCCTTGTTATTTCCATTATATCCGGATTCTTCTTTTGCGGCATTATGCTGGACGGCGACGAGACGCTGTCTGCCAGCGAGACGAATGAAAACTCGGACGACGACCATATTACAATGTCCTCTGCCATTCTGCTTAGATTGTTCATCAGTATTGCAAGAACCGACGCATACTCGATTAGAACGTCGCGCGAACTCGTAGCGTCTATTGAATTTTCCACTATGCCGTCAAAGCCCAGCAGAGCTGCAATCCTGCCCCTGTCTATGTCCATGCTGGTGCCGCCGACGGGCCCTGCTCCCAGCGGACTCCTGTTCATCCTGCCGTGAGCATTCTGCAGCCTGTCCATATCCCGAAACAGCAAATCTGCTTGCGCAAGCATATAGTGCGATACGGTTCCGACCTGAGCCTGCTGCATGTGGGTGTACAGCGGCATCGGCGTTCTTGAATGCTTTTCTGATATGTCAAGCAGGACTCTCACTATTTCCAGAACGCGCATGCGCACCACGGCAATATCGTCCCTAAGCTTCATTCTGATATCCGTCGCAACCTGATCATTTCTTGAGCGCGCCGTCTGCAGCTTGCCTCCGCTCCCCATGCCCGCCTTGGCAATCACTGCAGATTCTATCTGCTCGTGAATGTCTTCCGCCTTGCTGCCTTGCACGGGCTCTGATCCTATCTCTTTTAGGGCGCGCAGAATCTTTCTGGCGTCTTTTTTTGTTATTATTCCGCGCTCGTACAGCATTATTGCGTGAGCCTGGCTGCCAAGAATATCATACTGTACAATCTCCTCATCCTCGCTCATTGACGATACGTACGATAAAACCTCGTCGTTCAAGTCGCCTAAAATGCGCGAACGATACATGCATTTTTCTGCGGCATGTCATGGTATTAACGTTTGATGCAGAGCATTGCGTAACAGTTTAGGTCGGCATGCCTAGCCCAACACCCTTTGGCACACAGAGGTGG
>CAYGAM010000113.1:0-5422 GCA_964347915.1 uncultured Nitrosopumilaceae archaeon
CATACAAGAAGTGTGCATTAAGGATCGGTCCTATTCTAGCGGGGTCCTCGCCAATCTGAAAGCTACTGAAAAGTATTGAATGCACGCTTCTTTGTGCTTATGTTGAGTATTTATACAACAAATTAATCGGCATGGCATGGCGAATATTGCAGACATGTTTTCAGATCAATTCATCATACAAAAGATCAAGAACAAACTGCCGTACCTGTTTAGCATAGCGGAAGCTGAGGCATCAAGGGGCGGCAAGCTTGGCATGGAAATAGGATCTGTAAGAGAACGCATAATCATAGCTTTATTGAGATATTATTTTGGCAAGAACAATGTAAGCGATGATGTTCCAATAACCGAAACAGAGACGGATGTTGTGCTTTTCGGATGTCCAATATCGATCAAAACCAAGACTGGCCCTAGCCTTTCAGGCATAAAATTGATTTGGACTGTGGATTGGGATAAGATAGACAGCTTTGTCAAAACATACAAGCCAAAAACAGATGTGCTGCTTGTCAGAATCGCGTGGGGCAGGCAAGGTGGATTATATCACATGCCATTAAGCGTTCAGCCCGGATTTTTGCAAACATTGGCAACGAGGAGTATGTAAAAGCGCCGCCAAGAGGAACCAACCCCAGAGGCGTTGAATATTCTGTATTGGCATTAAAAGAAATGATTGCGGATACTGAAACAAACAAGATTCCAATAGATTGGAACCGATACAACAACAAAAAAATTGACGTTTATGAAAAATGGGAAAGATATTGGACTAGTGATTGACTCGCAACGCTTGCTTGAGTTCGTTCTTGATTCGATTTTTTGAGACTGTGACATATTTTTGATTGTTGTCAACAATGGCGTAATGCCTGCCTGAACGCATTGCGGCTATTGCTGTAGTTCCGCTTCCACAGAAAGGATCAAAAACGGTATCGCCCTCAAATGTGTATAGCTTAATGCATCGGAGCGGAAGCTCTACCGGGAATGGAGCCGGATGATTGACTCTCTTGGCGCTTTCCGGACCAAACTTCCATACGCTTTTCGTAAATTCTAAAAATTCATCCTTCTTTATTGTATTTCTTCCCTTCTTCCTGCCAAATTTACCTTTTGAAAAAACAAGTATGTATTCATGCGTGTCTCGCAGCGTGGGATTGCTGGCAGACATCCAACTCCCCCATGCAGTAGATGTTCCTGCGCCCGAACCTTTGTCCCATATTATTTCGCCGCGCATTAAAAAGCCGTTTTTTAGCATTAAGTCTATAATGAATGAATGGTATGGGATGTACGGCTTGCGTCCTATGTTTGCTATATTGATGCATGCCCTGCCGCCGTTGACAAGAACTCTGTATGTCTCAGCAAATACTCCGTCCAGCAACGACGTATACTCACTCATATCCATGTCCTTGTCATAGTCCTTGCCTACGTTATAGGGCGGCGAGGTGACCATCAGATGAATGCTAGAGTCTGGAAAATTTAAGCTCGTACTATTTTTACGCAGAACCGTATCTTTGTATTTTCCAATGTCATTCTCAAATTCAGTCTCGTCAATCTCAACTTCCTTGCATATTTTTCGTGAGTAAAAGGGCGTTGAATCATAGTTGATTCTTTCAGTTACGCCAAAACTGTTCATCGTAGATTTCATTTGTTTTTTTCTTATTTTGTGGGTTTTTTAACATAACGGTTGCTGATACTGCGGCATCCTTGTGGTTTTTCCAAATGACCGGACTGATTTTGACTGCCATTTTGCTGTGATGCAGTTCAAAGGATGAATGATGATCTGGATGATGACTTCTGGCGGTCTAGACACGGCGGCATGGCAGTATGGGCGTTTAGAGTGCGGCAGGAATTGCGTCAATGTGTTTATACGGTTGCGACGCATTCGGATTGCATGCCTGAGACTTTGCTT
Source organism: uncultured Nitrosopumilaceae archaeon (assembly GCA_964347915.1). Taxonomy (GTDB): domain Archaea; phylum Thermoproteota; class Nitrososphaeria; order Nitrososphaerales; family Nitrosopumilaceae; genus CAYGAM01. The sequence continues at coordinate 1,892 of CAYGAM010000113.1, forward strand.
GAGCCGAATTTCCGGGATTATGGATCGTTCAAGGACTCGCTCAGATCACCAATTCACCGGTGGTTCGCATATCCCGCCGGCTACTCATACAAAATGATCGAGGCAAAGATAGCAGAGTATGATCTGGGACGGGAATCTGTGATAATAGACCCTTTTTTGGGATCGGGCACTACCGCGCTGGTGGCTATGAACCGTGGAATTAATTCTATAGGGATTGAGGCCCATGCATTTGTAGCTGACATAGCCCGCACCAAATGCTTCAGATATGAGACTGCATGCGATGACTTGAATGCCGCATACAAAGATCTGCGCGGCAGGTTGGAGAGGAAAACACCCGAGCAGAAGCCGGATATGCCGGAATTAATTTACAAATGCTTTGACAATGACAACCTGTCCAAGCTCGCAATGATTCGGGATGTAGTGCTGTCATTGAATGGCATTGAAAAGCAGTTCTTTACACTCGCGCTCGTCTCGGCGTTGCGCAAGTCAAGCACTGCGGGAACCGGCTGGCCGTACATTGCGCCTACGAAATACGCTGGAAAGGCATCCGTTCCTGACGCGCTAAAGGCGTTTTATGATCAATGCGATTTGATGCTGTTCGATGTAAGCTCCATAGACAGGCCGGACAGCGATGCGGAAATCATAACCGGCGACTCGCGGACAATGTCCTGGGACGGCTTGGCTGATCTGGCAATCACTTCGCCGCCGTATCTCAACAATTACGACTATGCGGACAGAACCAGGCTAGAGACATACTTTCTCGGCATTTACCGAGACTGGGGAGACATTAGCCGCAATGTCCGGGACAGGCTGATGATGGCCGCCACTACGCAGATTACAAGCACCCGCAAAGGCGAGTTTTTCAGCATGGATACGGTGAAAAGCCTTTCTCCAGGCACGCACGCAGCAATTTCCAAAGCTGTTGAGGACATGGGACGCATGAGAAAGTCAAAGGCGGGCAGAAAAAGATATGATGCCATGACTGCGGGATATTTTGAGGACATTTCCAAAGTGATCATAAACATGGAAAAAAGCGTGGCGAAGGGAGGCCGCTTTGTTCTGGTTCTGGGAGATTCGGCGCCGTATGGCGTATACGTTCCCACTGACAAGATAATACGGGATCTTGCATTGGCAGCTGGATTCAAAAAATCAAGCATAACTGCCCTGCGCACGCGGGGAGACAAGTGGAGAAGCAATCCGCAAAGGCACGGCGTCAAGCTTCGGGAGAGCATGGTGGTGCTTTCAAAATGAACGCGGATGACTGCGCTCACTGGACTGACCGGTAGGCAAGAACTCTGCTAGAGCAATTGTAGATTGCATATGCTTGAAGATCAGAAATATCTGGGTGATTGTGTGCTATGCTTTGGGAACTTCGTAGACAGAACTCATCTCAACATGCGTCTTTGTTATTATTCGCACTGCTATTCTTCCATTCTTAGGACGTGAAAATGGTGCGGAAACATACGATGTCATTTTCTTCCACAAAGATTCGTCAATCTTGGAACTTAGTTTATTCTTGATTTTCTTTAACTGGCCGTCGTTGCCGCTATTGGGAAAATGAATCTTGTGAGCAAAAAATGACTGGCCATCGTAATTTGTATCAATCATCCAACAAACAACATCACCTGATTTCTTTGAGACTGTCTGTCTGGCAGAAGGATCATACGTATCGTACCCCTTTAGTTCAACTATGATCTTATCGAGATCCTTTTTGTCTTGAGTTATTTTTATGTCAGGTTCGCCAATAAGAACAAATGCATTACCCTGGAAATCATCCTTTAGATTGCCTACCTGAAGATCTCTGTTGGCTTGCGTCTTGTGAATTGTGAGTTTTCCCCTGTATTCTGTTTTTTTGGAATATGCATCGGTCTCATATGCAAATGCAATCACAACAAGCGTCTTTATGCTGGGCATGCTGGCAGCCTCTTCTGCCGCCTTGTTGATAAGCACCGGCGGCACAGTACAATCATCCGGGGCTATCAGTATTGCTGCCTTTTCCCCATCCACATCGCCAAGGTGGGTTATCACTCCACTTTCAACTGCATGACTCTCAATATTTTCAACTCTGATGTTGCCTTGCTGCGTCTTTATTCCGGATACTGCCAGAGCATCAATTATGGCTTTGTACGCATTGGTAGCATTCTTCTGCTCTGTTCCCTTCAAAAATGTCTCTGGGTCAACATACCTGTAAGGAGAATGACTTTCTACAGTAAACGGTGAACTAATACGAACTGTAGACCGTTTTTCACATGGAATATCAACAAGAAGCGTTGGCGGAGCAGGTCTGTCATATCCTAGTGTGGAGGTACTGACATATGGAACGCGCTCGTACACAAATCCTTTGGATGGATCAAGGTTGTACCTGGGTTTTATTTCTGGTTCATCTAGATTGTAATCATATTTTTTCTGTTGCTCGTACTCTTCAATTTCGCCCTCTCTTGAATCCTGCAACAAATAATAGTCAAAGACAGCGGTCGCAAGCCGCTGTCTTGCAAGAGTTATTGCTACAGTGGACGAGTCTATTGTAATCCATCTTCTGCCCCATTCTTCTGCAACATGTGCGGTTGTTCCGGAGCCGCAGCTGGGATCCAGCACAAGATTTCCAGGATCCGTAGTCATCAGCATGCACTGTTTTATTACAGTTTCTGCCGTTTCCACGATATAATGCAAGTCGGTGTGTTTCATTACTTTATGCCAAAAATTATTAATTTTATGGCCCGGTATCTCGTCTTCATATTTTTTCCACATGAGTCCTGCCTCTTGATTGGCGGTATCAAGCCGGACAATTTCGGCAAGTCTGTCAAGTCCTTCAAAACTTATGCTCCAATGTCTATTTTTTGTACATTCATACTCAATTCCTTCCCATGTGTATGGTTCTGAACGGCCGGTCGTAGATTCGCCTTGTGATGTAAGAGGCATTCTTTGATAGATTCGCGCATCTTCTGGAATATGGTCATCAGGATCCTTTTCTTCATCGTCTTTTAATTTTCTAGTCGTGCCATCTGCCAATTCTAACATGGCGTTCCAGCTCATCAACTTGATTTTTTGCTGGCGCGTTAATTGTTCGTATAGTTGATTATACTTGACTTGTTTTTTGTTCCTTGCATACCAGAGCAGATAATCTGCTGTTTCCGGCAAAGTTTTTGATGAAGAGCTGCCGGATTTGCTAAACGTTATAGTTGCAACTCGATTATCTGCTCCAAACACTTCATCCAGAACGATGGCGCACCGGTGCACATTGGCGGAACCAATTTGCATGAAAAAGCTTCCAGATTCGTGCAAAAGTTCCCTGGCATGAGTTGCAATTCTGTATATGTTGTCAAGATATGAGTGAATGCCGTTCTTGTATGTGTCCCGAAACGTCTGCACCGTACCAAGATCATACGGAATGTTCACTGTACTGTCAGCAACATCCCGGCTGCGCGCGTTTGCCTGCATATTTGAACGAAAACTGATTCCGTATGGGGGGTCAAAGTATATCCAGTAGATGAAAATGTACAATTTAGGACACTGCTAGCCGGGCTCGCGCTT
>CAYGAM010000114.1:0-4059 GCA_964347915.1 uncultured Nitrosopumilaceae archaeon
CCACCACCCCCCCCCCCCCCCCCCCCCCCCCCCACCCCCCCCCCCCCCCCCCCCCGCGCGCCGCCCCCCCCGATTAACCCAAACTCCGCCTCTGGAACGGCGAGACAGCCTTCTTCCTGGCAGCTGTGACAGATCTGCATGCAGTTGCAGTTTCGATTCTAATGGCATAAAAGCAGGCGCGCGGTGGAGCGGTGCAGCGCCGCACTGCAGCTGGATATCTTGGCGAGCCTGCAAGCCTAGTAAATGGAAAGTGAACAGCGCATGATGCGCAGCACAGAGTTTTTGCAGTATGATGGGCGGCCTGCCGCAGCTGCTGTACGGCAGCGCATGCTTCGCCGGGCCCCGGCACGGACTGCCGTCCTGTACCTTGCGCTTGCGGCAGCTGCCGTATTTGGCATGGCCGCCGCGGGCAGCTTGCAGGAGGCGCACGCGCAGTCCAGCCAGTTTGAGATAACACCGGTCGGGAATCTTGCAGATGCAAGCGACCGGCTGCTTGACGGCGCCAGCGATGCTGACATCTTCCAACTCCGCGACAGCACTCGCTACGCCGCAGTCGCCTCCTCCGTTGATGACGGACTCCAGATTGTCAACATTACAGATCCTGCCAGTCCGAGCCCTGCCGGAAATCTGTCTGATGCAAGCGACCTGCTGCTTGACCACGCCCGCAGCGTGGATATCTTTGCGCAAGGACAGCACAAGACATTCGCGGCCGTCGCAGGTGATCGCGGCCTCCAGATTGTCGACATTACAGATCCTGCCAGTCCCTTCGCCGTAGGCAGTCTGGCAGACGACGGCTCCAGGCTGCTTTTCGGATCCTATGACGTGGAAACTTTTGTGCTGAACGGTCGGAACTATGCCGCGGTCGCCTCCGCCGTCAATAACGGCCTCCAGATTGTAGACATTACAGACACCTCTGCCCCCAATGCAACCGGACAACTGGCAGACACAAGCGACCTGCTGCTTGCCAATGCCCGCGGCGTGACTGTCTTTACTGCACAAGGCGGCACTTTTGCAGCAGTCACCTCCACCGGTAATGACGGCCTCCAGCTAATCAACATCACAGATCCGAACAAGCCTGCAGCAGCCGGGCAGCTTGAAGACATTCCAGGCCCTGGACTGCTGCTTGACGGCGCCCGCGGCGTGGCCCATTTTACCGTGGGATTGAACCACTATGCTGCAGTAGCCTCAACTACCGAACGCGGTCTTCAGATCGTCAACATAACTGATCCCTACAATCCTGCGGCTGCCGGAAAGCTGCAAAGCGGAGGCTCCGTGAAACTTCACGGCGCCACTGGCGTAGACACATTTCGGGCCAACGGAGGAGTCTATGCGCTGGTCGCCTCCAACATAGACGACGCCATCCAGATTGTAGATGTCAGCGACCCGCATCGTCCTGCCGCTGTAGGAAGCCTGCGGGATGCGGGCTCTCTGGAACTTGAAGGCGCCAGTGCCGTAGCCGCCTTTCAAGCCGGAGGCAGCATCTACGCACTGGCAGCCTCCTCTGACGACGACGCCATCCAGATATTGGAATTGACTGACACGCCGCCGATGTTCGTGTCTGCCGCGCTGGATGAGAGTACGGGTGAGATGACGATCACATTTGATGATACGCTGGATATCTCGGACACCGACCTGTCTCTGATGTACCTCAGCGAGGCGGGAGACATCAACGCGGTTCCACTGACAGGAGCGGCCTTTGATGATACGGCGCCTGACTCGTCGACAATATCGCTGACGCTCAATCAGACGCAGCTGGACGAGGCAAGGCAGATGGCAATTCCGCAGCTTGACATTAGGGCCGGAGCAGTTGAGAATCATGCCCGAAGCGCCATAGAAGCTGCAGCAGACAATCCAATCAACCGCCTGCCGGCTGCGCCGTCAGAGAATGCAACTACTCTGGAGGATGTACCCGTAACCATAGTACCGGCCATATCAGATTCGGATGCGGCCGACACTCCGAGAATATCAGCAGCAGACGACCCGCCTCATGGGACTGCTGTCCATAATGATACTGCAATAACGTACACGCCCGACCAGGACTATAACGGCACAGACGCGTTCGGCTATACCGTAACCGACGGCACTGACTCTGTACGGGGTATAGTGACAGTGAATGTTACGCGCGACAACAACGCGCCCGTCCTGGGAACAATGGGGAATCGGACCGCCGAGGAGGGATTGGAGCTGACCGTAACGCCGACTCTAACAGACGATGATCCGACTGATGAGCACTCGTTCAACCTCACGCGCGGCACGCTTCCGGCAGCTGCTGTATTCAATGCGACTGACGGCACGCTTGTCTGGACTCCCTCCCATGGAGATGTGAACAGCACGCATACTGTCACCATAACGGTGGATGACGGACGGGGCGGCGCCGACTCGGAAACCTTTGACATAACTGTGGTATCCCGGCTTGACAAGCCCGAGTTTGCATCAGCCGCGCTGGACGAGGAGACGGGAATCATGACAATCACGTTTGATGAGGCAGTAAATGTCACTGCCGCCGATTTGTCCAAGATGTACGTCAGCGATGCGGGAGAAACAAACGAGGTGGCGCTGGCAGGAGCCGCCTTTGATGGTACGGCGCCTGACTCGCCGACAATATCGCTGACGCTCAGCCAGGCGCAGCTGAATGCAATCATCCCAATGTCAACCCCGCAGCTTGATATTGCCGCAGGCGCCGTATCAGACCTTAACGGAAATACGATAGATGCCGCACCGGACAACCCTGTCGCTGTTACTGCCGATACCGCGAGCCCCGTCTTTGCGCAGGCTGCATTTGACGACGACTCTGGAATACTGACGATTACCTTTGATGAGGCAATAGACGTATCAGAAGCCGACCTGTCCGGAATGTACGCCAGCGATGCTGGAGGAACAAACGAAATTGTACTGGCTGGAGCCGCGCTTGACCGCACCGCAACCGACTCTGACACAATATCACTTGAGCTCATGCCAGCCCAGCTGGCCGGCATAATCTCAATGGGAACGCCGCAGCTTGATATCGCCGCAGGAGCCGTGTCCGACATATCAGGCAACGCCATAGCCGCCTCACCGGACCGCACTATTGCTGCCGTAGACAGCACAAAGCCCAGGTTCGTCTCGGCTGCATTTGACGAGGACACTGGAATCATGACGATCACTTTTCACGAAACCATAGACGTTTCTGAGACGCGTCTGCGCAATCTGCATGTCAGCGATGCGGAAGGAACACGCGAGACGGCCCTGAATGGGGCCTCGCTTGACCGCAGCGCAGCCGACTCTGATACAATATCGCTTAAACTCACAGCGGCCCAGCTGGCCGCGGTAATCCCGATGGGAATGCCGCAGCTTGGCATTGAGGATGGCGCCGTCCGTGATCCTGCAGGAAACGTTGCAGATACAGCGTCAAATCTTCACATTGCAGTAACCAAGATAAAGGACCCGATTGAGGCGGTTCCAGTTGGCCAGTTGGCAGACACCCCTGCCTTGCTGCTCAATGGCATCCATGCCGTGGACATATTTACTATAGGCAATAACACATATGCCGCAGTTGCCGCTTCCAGTGACAACGGCATCCAGGTCGTCAACGTTACGGATCCAAGCAGCCCGGAAGCAACGGCTTGGAACGTAACAGACAATGAAGGGCGGGTTTTGCAAGAACCCACCGACGTCAAAGTCTTTGTTGGAAGAAATAACAGCACCTATGCCGCAGTCACCTCTGGTGGTGAAGACAGCCTTTCGTTTGCGAGCCTTGAATCCAACGGCATACTGAGATACCAATCTCCCATTATAGACACTCCTGACTTGTTGCTTGACGGCGCGGCCAGCGTGGACATCTTTGCGCTAGGAGACAAGATATACGCGGCAGTAGCATCCTTTGATGACGACGGCCTCCAGATTCTTGACGTTACCAGACAGGACATCCGACCAAGGGTGGCCGGGAATCTGACGGATACAGGACCCAGGCTGCTTGACGGCGCCTCTGATGTGGACATTTTTACGATAGGCAATAACACCTATGCCGCAGTAGCCTCTGCTGAAGACGACGGACTCCAGATTGTCAATGTCACCGATCCC
>CAYGAM010000114.1:4159-5294 GCA_964347915.1 uncultured Nitrosopumilaceae archaeon
CGCAGCTGCCGGCAGCCTGAGAGATGCGGGCTCCAGGCTGCTTGACGGCGCCCGCGATGTGTCCGTCTTTGCAATAGGGGACAAGACATACGCGGCAGTAGCATCCTATAACGACGACGGCATCCAGTTTGCAGACGTTACTGATCCCGCCGCGCCAAGGGCCGCAGGAAGCCTTGCAGATACGGGCAGCCTGTTGCTTGACGGCGCCTGGGCAGTGGACATCTTTGAGATAGGAGGCAAGACATACGCCGCAGCCGCTGGAAGTGAGGACAACGGCCTCCAGATCGCACTGCTGTCAGCGACTGACAATACAAAGCCCGAATTTGTATCGGCTGCGCTGGACAGGAACACTGGAATCATGACCATTGCGTTTGACGAAATAATAGATGTCTCTGCCGTAAATACGGGATTGCTGTACGTCAGCGATGCAATACCGGCAAGCCAGATTCCGCTGGCAGGCGCAGGCTTTGATAGTACGGCGCCCGACTCTGATGCAATATCCATAACACTCAGCATGTCCCAGCTGAGCAGGATCGACTCGATGGCTTCTCCGCAGCTTGGCATTGGTGCCGGCGCCGTATCCGATCTTGCAGGAAATGCCATTGATGCAACCACTGACAAGCACATTACATTCCTCCTCACTTTGGAACCTGCCGGAAGCTTGGGCGACGACGGGACCGGGCTGCTTGACGGCGCAGGCGACGTAGAGGTCTTTGCGATAGGAGACCGCACCTATGCCGCAGCAGCTTATGGAGGCGAGGACAGCGGAGGCATCCAGACAACCGATATCACCGATCCTGCCAGCCCGGCAGCTGCCGGACGCCTGAATGATGCCAATTCCACATTGCTCATCAATCCTGCATTGGATCTGTTCCAGACAGGCGGCAGCACATACGCGGCAGCGGTCTCTTTTTGGGATGACGGGCTTCAGATAGTCGATATTACCAATCCCGCCAGTCCTGCAGCTGCCGGACAGCTAAACGACACTAATTCCACGCTGCTGAGCGGCGCCCGCGGTGTGGACACCATTGAGATAGCCGGCGATGATTATGCGGCAGTGTCCTCGTTCTGGGAGCACGGTCTCCAGCTGGTCAACATTACCGATCCCGCCAGTCCCGAAGCTGCCGGACAGCTG
>CAYGAM010000115.1:0-5035 GCA_964347915.1 uncultured Nitrosopumilaceae archaeon
TTCCTATTGGGGAATTGTCGTGGCGCAAAGCATAAGCTTGGGACCGCAGGAAAACAAGCTCCTTCTTACGCTAGCAGAAAAGAAAATTCGCGTATTCAGCATTGATGAGGCAAAAAACATGCTTCAAGCATCTGATCCATTGATACGGCGCATTCTTATGACTTTGACAAAAAAGGGCAGGCTACAGCGAATTCAAAGAGGAAAATACCTGCTGGTTCCAGAGAAGGCAGGCCCCGATCTGCACTGGGAAGAATCGCCGTGGGTTGTCATTCCTCACCTCGTCGACACCTACTATGTTGGATTTTGGTCGGCAATGAAGTATTGGAAAATGACGGAGCAAATTGTCAATACGGTTTTTGCAGCTACAACAAGCCAAAAACACAGCTTGACATTAGGATGCCAAAGGTACCAGTTCGTGGCCGTATCGCCAAAAAAATTTTTCGGATTCGTCAAACAGCCAGCCCGCAAAGGCGAGACATTCAACATTTCCTCCAAAGAAAAAACAATTGTTGACAGCCTGCTGCATCCAGAGTACTGCGGCGGAATGCCCGAGGCCGCAAAGGCCATGCAGAATGCACAAGATGGAATAGATTGGTCGACAGTTTTAGAGATGTCCAGAAGAACCGAAGTGAGCGTAGTATTGAGAAGGCTTGGTTATCTTTTAAGCCTTTTAGAAATAGAAGACGGCATTGCAGGCAGCCTAAAAAATACCTTCAAAGGCTACCTCTATCTTGACCCCAACGGACCGCGCGAAAGGCTTGGTTATTCCAAGGAATACGGACTTGTCATTAACAGAAACAAGGACCGCTTATTGGGTTAGATGGACTAACGAATGATGAAATGATAAAGGCCTGGACGGAAAACACAAAGTTCTGATTGGAACAATAGAAAAGGACGCAGTGCGCGGGTTTGGATTTGATTAGCGTCTAGCACACAAATTGGTGAGACATCTCTGCGCCTGCAGGCTGGCCAAAATATCGCGGACTTGAGGGCATGCAAAAAGACTATGCAAACGGACAATCTTTTCTGACTTGGCTGTTTACGAAGGCCGATGCGGTAGTTGGAAACGCGCTACGGCTCTGCCTGCAGTGGGGGAGTGCGATGCAAGAGGAATCGCCGACACTGATTCAAAGCATTACGTTTTATTCGCGTTGTCGTTTAACGCATGAGTGATTGTCCGAGATTGTCTATGCTGGTACGATGGCAGAACTGCATGGCAGCGCCAATGCAGATGAAATTGCGTCCGAATGGATTTCTTCAAGCCGTCGGCCAATTTAGAATACTTCGCTCAACTGCAACTGCGCGCTCTGCATGTCTTTGACTGCTCTGTTTGTTTTTGATCAAGTTCCATTTTGTTAGTGAGTTGGCGTCGGACATTGCTGACTCAAATTTTATTGGCGCCGGCGGCTGATTCTGCCCGTACGATTCAAATTAATTTTATATTATGTGTAACAATAATTCCTTGTTATGTGATTATCATTATATACAAATCATAAACTTTATATGCCGTACAATGGTAACTCCTATTGAGGAATTATCATGGCACAAAACATAAGCTTGGGACCGCAGGAAAACAAACTCCTGCTCACGCTAGCAGAGAACGATGTCAGCGCATTCAGCATTGATGAAGCAAAAAGCATGCTCCAAATATCCGACTCTTCACTGCGGCACATTCTCATGAATTTGACAAAAAAGGGCAGGCTGGAGCGAATTCGGCGAGGCAGCTACGTGTTTGTTCCGGAGAATGCAGGCCCGGATCTGCTTTGGATGGAGCATCCGTGGGCTGTCCTCCCGCACATTATTGACACATATTATGTTGGATTTTGGTCGGCAATGAAGTATTGGAGAATGACGGAACAAATTATCAATATGGTTTCTGTGGCGACAACGGCGCGCAAACGCGGCCTGACATACGGGTACCAAAGGTACCAGTTTGTGACAATATCACCGAAAATGTTTTTCGGATTCGTTGAACAGCGAGCCCGCGATAACGAAACATTCACCGTTTCTTCCAGGGAAAAGACGATCGTTGACGCCCTGCTGTATCCAGAGTATTGCGGCGGAATGCCCGAGGCCGCAAAGGCCATGTGGAATATGCAGGATGAAGTATACTGGCCGACGGTTTTAGAAATGTCCAAGAGAACCGGAGTAAGCGTAGTATTGAGAAGGCTTGGATATCTCTTAAGCGCTTTGGAAATAGAGCACAGCATTGCGAACAGCTTAAAAAATACCTTCAAAGGCTACCAATACCTTGACCCCCACGGGACGCGTGAAAGAATTAATTATTCCAAGGAATATGGGCTTATTATTAACAGAGACGAGGGCCGCTTATTGGGCTGGATGGATTACTAATGAATGATGAACTAATAAAGAAGCTGGCCAGAAAACAAAAAGTTCCGATTGGAACAATGGAAAAAGACTATGCCGTTACGGGCATTCTTTTTCTGATTTCGCAATTTTCAAAAATTGACAGAATGGCATTCAAAGGCGGCACTGCATTAAAGAAAGTTCATTGTCCTGACTCTAGGTTTTCGGAAGACATTGACTTTACATGCATGTATGATGTGTCAGAAGAGCTGCATTCTCTGCTGGACGACAAAAAGAAAGATCTTGATTTTGTCATAACTCATATTAGAAAAGCTCCTACGCACAAAGACAGCAGAAAGCTCAAAGTCAGCTATCTTGGGTATACCAATCATCCAAACAGCGTGGGAATAGACTTGAGCCTTCGGGGTGACATACAGCAAAAGCCCCGCAGCTTCAAGGCTGTGCACAGTTACAGCGCAATTCCAGCCTTCAATATTACGTCCATGACAATTGAAGAAATAATGGCAGAAAAGGTCAGAGCAGTAGTTCATTCCCGCGCGCCGCGCCACCTTTATGACCTAAATTATCTTTTGACCAAGCAGATACCATTGAATCCCAAAATGGTCAGGGACAAAATGGCTCTTTACGGCGAAGACTTCGATATTGAAAAATTTCGTAAAAGCGCGGACAAGATGAAAGAAGATTGGATTCCTGATCTGCGCCCGTTTCTATCGCAAGCTCTCCCTCCATTTGATGACGTTTCTGCTTCCGTCCTGCAAAAAATATCTGCAATAATGGGATAATACTGAAGGTTCGCCAGACCCCGAGCCGTTGATTAAAAGCGTCGGTGCTTGCGGCGGCAGGCAAATTTTTTATTTTTCTTTGCGATCTGCATCTTTAATTGCCATTATTGCCGAGTATCTTTTTGGGACAATGCGGAGCCAAAACTTTGATATCGGCTGCATCAGCGCGGCGTCATTGGAACCGCAGCAGGCAGTTCCTATCTTACTGCATAGACTGGATTTTTTCCTGCCATTCCAAGATCCAAGTTTCTGACTGCAATTTTGGTCATCTCCAGCCTGGTTTCCGCAGTCGCGCTCCCAGTGTGCGGCGCCAGGACAACATTCGGCATCCTTGCCAGTTCGCTTGCGTCCGATATTGGCTCCGACTCAAAGACATCCAGCGCCGCTCCCGCAATCAGCCCGTCCTTTAGCGCCGCAATCAGGTCAGACTCTTTGACCACCCTGCCTCTGGCAGTGTTGACAATGAATGCCGTCTTTTTCATCTTTTGAATCTTCGGCAGGTCAATCATCTCGTGCGTCTCTTTTGTGTACGGCACATGAATAGACAAAACGTCTGATTTTTTCAGCAGGGCCGCAAGCGATACATGCTCGCCGTACCTTGAGGATCTCTTTTTCCTGCTGTGAAATATTACATTCATTCCAAACGCCCTGGCCCGCCTTGCAGCCTGGGTTCCTATTCTTCCCATTCCCAGTATTCCAATCGTCTTTCCCGCAATGTCTGATCCCAACTGATCAAGCGGACCGTAGATTTCTTTCCATTCTCCGGCGCGGATTATCCTGTCTCCTTCCGTTACTCTTCGCAACAGGTCAAGCGCAAGTATAATTGCAAGATCCGCCGTTGCATCAGTCAGGACATTGGGAGTGTGTCCAATTCTTATTCCTCTGCTTTTTGCATGCACGACATCAATGTGATCATACCCTACGCTGTACGCGCTTATTGCCTTGAGGTTTTTTGCCGCATCAATCACTTTTCTGTCAATCACATCATAAGGAAAGCAGACAAGGCCATCGGCATGGGCTATTTCTGATATCAGCAGTTCCCTGGGCATCGGCATCTTTCCTGAATGTACGGTTACATCGTACCTTTTCCTCAGATCCTTTTCCGCAGAATCATGAATGCCTCGCGTAAGCAGCACCTTCTTTTTTGCCATAACCAAATAATCTGCCGTACAGCGGCACAAAAAAGTTTTGCAGAACCGCATCAATGCAGAACCATACCAAGACTAAAAATTAGACAAGAGCGATGCCACATGCAGTGTCCCACCTGGATGTTGACGTAATTGACTTTCTTTTGCTGACAATATATCCGGTAGCTGCGCTCTTCATAATTGAGATGGCAAGCAGGGCCGCCAAGCTTCCATCCTGGGCAAAGCTGGCCGCCCAGGGCATGGCATCCGTGGCATTTGCAGTCGCGTATGTTACGCTGATTACGGCGCACTGGCTTACTGCCATCGTCCTGCTGGCGCTGGCAGCAGCGCTGTTCTATCAGGCCAAAAGAGCCAAGATGGATCCGGAAAAAGCTCTCTACTAGCGCATACGCTCAGACCTGTGGCATTTTGACTGGCATGCAGGCGCAGCAATGCCTTGCAGCCTTGCATGCAGGACGCGAATCATGCCCAGACTTGAATGCCGGCTAGCCTTTGCGCCGAAATATTCTCTTAAGGAAGCCGCCTTTGCCGGTGTTGCCGTCCCGAATAACCTTTCTTTCCCCGAATTTTTTCGCCCTTATCAGCGTGAGCTTGACGCAGCGGTGCTCTTCCGGCAGCCGATGCTCGGGACAGAACGGATCCTTGCAGTACGTGCACTCAAACGGCATATCCGTCATATTTCCGCAGTACGCGCACCTTTCTTCCAGCATACGCTACGTGTGACCTCACTTTTAATAAATAGCGCTCACGCGCGGCATCAATCCGCCCAGGACACGC
>CAYGAM010000116.1:0-4972 GCA_964347915.1 uncultured Nitrosopumilaceae archaeon
CATCAAGGCAATTATCGTCCTCATTTCAAGGCATGCCAGCGAATTTTGTACTCGTTCAAAAATTTATATCAGAATCGGCTCAAGGCGCAATAGTTGACAGCCGATTTACAATACAGCAAGCCGGTCAAGGATATGTGGGGCAGCGCAGACGAAGCTGAAGACTTTGCAAGAACCGTCAAGATGTTCCGCCAGGGAAAGTTTGATGAGAACAGCTTTCGCAGGTACAGGCTGCAGCACGGCGCGTACGGAACCAGAATGACAAGCGACTATGCAATGGTAAGAATAAAGCTGCCCGCAGGAGTGATTCACCCGGAACAGATGGAAAAGATTGCAAGCCTCAGCGAATCATACTCTATTGGAAGCGCGCATGTTTCAACCAGGGAAAATATCCAGCTGCACTGGGTAATTTTAGAAGACGTATCAGAGATAATGCGCGAACTGGCCAATGTCGGCCTCACGACAAGGGAGGCATGCGGAAACACGGTCAGAAACGTCATGTGCAGTCCGCTCTCCGGCGTATGCAAGAATGAGGCGTTTGACGCCACGCCATGGGCCGTATCTGCGGCAAAATTCTTCCTTCGAAATCCGCTTTGCCAAAACCTTCCAAGAAAATTCAAGTTCAATTTCACATGCTGTGAGGATCACGGCATGGTTCGAATGGTCGATGTCGGGCTGCTGCCGCAAGTTCGCGACGCAGACGGCGCAAGGCAGCGCGGCTTTAAGATATTCCTGGGCGGCGGCCTGGGCAACAAGTCGTACGTCGGGCACGAGCTGGAAGAGTTTACGCCGGAAGAAGATCTGCTGTACACCTCGGTTGCAGTTGTGCGCATATTCGACAGGCTGGGAAACCGAAAGAACATGGCAAGAAACAGAATGAGGTATCTAGTTCACGAAATGGGATGGGAAAAGTTTCAGGACTTGGTTTTAAAAGAGCGGGCAATCGTTCGGGCAACCCAGTCGCTTATTGCGGCAACCAGGACAAGGGAACCGGATATAGTGCATGCAGGAATCAGCGCATCGCATCACGACGCATCGGAGCCTGCCGGATTTCAAAAATGGCTAAAGACAAATACAGTGAAGCAAAAGCAGGACGGATTCTACTCTATAATTGTGACTCTAGAGGCCGGCGACATTACTGCAAGCCAGCTGCGCGCGCTGGCAGGCATCTGCCGCGACTATTCCGCTGAAGGCGCAGCAAGGACGGGCTTTAACCAGGATATCGTCATACGATACGTAAAAGCCGGCGACCTGCCGCGCCTCTACTCCAGACTGCAGAGTACAAGCCTGGCAAAAGCAGGCGGCCTTACGATGGCAAACCCGATTGGATGCTCCGGCACAACATCATGCAACCTTGCCCTGACAAATTCTCACAGGCTGGCAAAAGAGATTCAAAGAAAGTTTCTGGAGATGGGGCTGGACCAGGACGACGATCTTCGAGGCTCCACCATAAAGATCAGCGGCTGTCCCAATTCGTGCGGCCAGCACGGCATAGCCACAATAGGATTCTACGGCGGCGGAGGCAGAGTAGGACGCGACATGTATCCAATGTACCAAATGTCCCTGGGCGGACGCTCGGACGGCGGCACGATGCTCGGCGTCCACTGCGCAAGAATACCCGCAAAGCGCATAATTCCATCCATACTGGAAATAATCAACTCATTCAGGCAGAACAAAAAGCCTGGCGACACCCTCAAGGCATGGATGCATCGCATCGTATCAGGCAGCGAGGACGGCGCCGTAAGGAGTGTTGATGATATCAGGAAGCTTCTTAGCGGCATGACGGCGCCCCCCTCAAAGCAGGACGACGCCGACTTTTACTCCGACTATGGCAGCGACGGCTCGTACCACACAAGAACCGGCAAGGGCGAGTGCGCGGCTTGAGCGGCGCATTGCGCGTCACCATAGACGCGGACACGCTGGCATCCGAAGCTCGCGACCGCAGCATACGGACAATAGATGTAAGAAAGGAGGAAGAATACAAGCAGGGACACCTCCCAGGCGCCGTAAACATTCCGCTGGCAGGCCTGCTCAAAGACGACTCGGCTGAGAATGTAACCAGAATGATAGAAAAGGCCGGAATAGGCGATGAGACTCCGGTGGCAGTGTACGACGACACGTTTGGCGCCCTGGCATCAAGAATGGCATGGGCGCTGGAGTATCTAGGACACGGCCAGGTATCTCTCCTTGATACAACGTACGGCGGATGGAAGTCTCTCGGGCTTGAGAGCGACAGCGGCGCTCCCGATGTGCAGCCCAAAAGCCATTCTGCCAGGCTGCGTCCAGAGATACTTGCGACTTCAGGCTATCTGGAGGCTGCAAAAGAGTCCGAAAAGACGACGCTCCTGGACAACAGGGAGCGGCTGAACTATCTGGAGCAGCACATACCCGGCGCCGTAAACATACCATACAGAACTCTTGCAGCTGATGGCAAGATACTGCGGGCTCCCGCAGAGATGAAGCGGCTTTTTGAGAACCGCGGCATTTCGCCAAGCAGCGAAATAATCACATACTGCGGCAGCGTTGGAACGCTGTCAGGACTTGCATACTATGCCCTAAAATCTGTCAGCGTCCCCAATGTCAGGCTGTACGTCAGATCGTTCAGGGAATGGAAGTCTCTTGAAAAGCCTACCGCAAAGCAGGAGCATGCAAACTATTGGGATCTCTCGGCAGAATAGATGCGGCGTCAAAAGACAGACAGCATGATCTGAATTTGACTTGGCAGGACTTGCGCGCATGAGATTCAGATCGGCAGCTGTACTGAAAGGCTGACGCCCCCAAGTCCATATTTGATTTGCAGTCATGATTTCAATTAAAAATGCGGCAAAGCAGAAATGCGCGCAGATCGCCGCTCTTTGCCGGCAATGCCAGCAGCCGCCTGTGCAGTACGCTAAATGATTAGTCTCCGCTGCGCCTGCAGCAGGCCGCAAGATACGCGGATGTCATCAAAGGGATCAAAATTGCATGAGCGGCGGCAATGCAGCCATAGATTCAGGACACTTCGCTGCGAAGCTGCTTTGTTACCGTGCCTTCCAGGTTGTCAAACAGCTCAAGCATCTTCTTTTTGTTGTCCAGCAGATAATCCTGTCCCTTGTCATTGAGCCTTACCTTCCAGAGCCTGATCTCGCGGTGTATGTCAAAAAATTGCTCGATCATCTGCGGACCGCATTTTTTTGCGTCAATGAAAGCGTCAAAGTTGTCAATGGTCTTTGCCAAATCGTCCTCTTCAATGCTGGATTTTGCGCTCTGTATGGCAACGCTCAGTTCCTTTAGGTTTTTGACCGCTCCTGGAAGCTTTTTTCTTCGAAGCCCAAACAGGCTGCGCTTTTCCGTGCCGACCTTTTTTGCAATGTTCGGCGCAAGATCATATACAGGTATGCGGTGCAGCCCTTCACGCTTTTCGTTCTTGATTACGAGATCCTTTTCCTGCAGCTTTAGCAGTGCATCTTCGGTGTCCGCCTTGCTTAGGAACGTAGTCCATACTATTGCTCCTATGGTGTGATATCCCTGCCGTATGGATTCCAGCACGACAACCTCAACTATTCTCCGGAATCCCTCTTCTACTCGGACATTTACAAAGTCCTTGTCCTTTACTGCCTTTCTTGCATTCTTGACATCTATCTCTATTGAGCGCTTTAGAGCCTCAATGGACTCTGGTATCTTGCTCAAGAGGGATAAAAAGCAGGCTTTGTTGTACCAGGCCATGTCGTACGTGGGATCGGTATCTATTGCCTTTTCTGCGCAGTCAAGAGCCTTGGCATAGTTTTTTTGCTCATAGTGCACCAGCCCTTTGAGATTCCAGGCTTCAGGGTTTGTGATGTCGATATCAAGAACCCGATCATAGATGCGGAGCGCCTCGGAATGCTCGTCAAGGTGAAACCGGGCATATCCCAGCTTGAGAAGCGTCTCTACATTTTTGGAATCATACCTTAATGCCTGCTCAAATGCGGCGGCAGCCTCTTCAAGCTTTTCGTCTGCCATCAGATTGATGCCGTGCTTGAAGAGCTTTTTTCGCTGATAGTCAGCATCAGTCAGGCTTGTCTCGCTGGAAGATTCCGCTTCTTCCAGTTTTTCATCGTCCGGCTTTTTCCTTGAAAAGGGCTTTTTCATAATACAATTATCATTCCTTACAAGATAAATACTATGCCGTAACGCCTGCCGGCATCCTGCACCGGCGGCAAAACTGCGAGGCCCGCGTCATGCCAACAGCGGCAGAATTGTGGTATTCTTTGGAATGGTTCTTTCATTCCGTTTTCCTCGTCATGCCCGCCTGCTGCTGGCAGGAGATGTTGGAGGTTCAAGCATCTGCCAGATTGTTTGGTGAATCCATGTCGTCAAACCGGCCTGCATCTGGCAGGATCTGCTGAAGGTTCAAGCATCCTGCACCAAGTATTGTAGTGTACGAAAATTATGTCACTTGGTAGCCAGATAGCAACACTTTTACACTTTTTGTAACAATACCACACTATGAGTACTGCAATACAAAAAAGGACGTATACCATCGCCATAACTCCTGACACAGTTGATGGCGGTTTTGTTGGGATCTGCGATGAGTTGAGCGCCTTTTCGCAAGGCGAGACGTACGGAGAGGTAATGGAGAATATGAAAGAAGTAGTTGAGCTTGCAGCAGAAGAAGCCGGCAACACAGATGACTTTAACATGTTGATTGTACAAAAACACAATGACTAAAATTCCCAGAATTTCCGGCAATGCGATGATAAAATATCTGATCAAAAAGGGATGCATAATAACAAACAGAAAAGGCAGTCACGTTGTGCTAAGACGCGATCATGTCCCAGTATCAGTTCCTGCAGGGAGCAACAAGCTAAAGATCGGACTGCTTTGGGGGTGCTATACTGGCGATTACAAGTATTGTCGCTAAAAAGTAACGATCTGTGCCTGTATTTTCGTTTTGGAGCGACATTAGTTGTGAGCGCAAGCACAGACATTGCAGGAATTGACAGAGGACTGTGTA
>CAYGAM010000117.1:0-4468 GCA_964347915.1 uncultured Nitrosopumilaceae archaeon
GACTTGTTCAGCTTCACATTGTATGCAACGAACTTGGCATATTTAAGTAATATTTGGGCGGAATTTCGCAGGCGTCGCGCGAATTTTATGCTTGGCATGCTGCTGTTCACAGCTAATATCGCGCCAAAGCGAAAATGCAGGCGCGGATCGCCGCTTTTCAACAGCAATGCCAGCAGTCGCCAGCATAGTCCGAAAAGCATCTTTGCCGCCAGTCAGTTGAAAGAAATTGGCCGCATCACTGCAGCAAAATACAGCACGCAGGCTGCGCTCATGCGGAGCGCAGCACATCAATCAATCGAAATGCATTCCAGAGCAGGTACTGGAGAATAGAATTTGGACAGTTCAAAACGATCTTTTCCGCAGGCTGCCTGGCCGGAAGAGGCTTAGGCCGGCAGCGCTGCATCGTTTTTAATCTGGAAGAGGGCGGTTTGGGTCTTCAGCCATGTCAAAACATTCGCGCGCAAAACAGGCGCCTGCGCGCCCAAAGAACATCGGCTTTTGTTTCTCAAGCCATGCTTTTGAGGAATGTGTCGGGCCTGTAAAATTCGCCGTGCGCTTTTGCCATGGACTCAAGTTCGGATATTATCCTGTCAATGCCAATCCTGCGCGCCGTATCGCGCATCGGCACTTTGAGTCCAAGCCCAAGGCTGGCCGCCCGCTCTATTTCATCCATGTCGCTCACATCGTTTGCAACCAGCCAGGCAGCATTGTTGAGCAGGCACGCTGCAATCTGCACCGGGCTTGTTCTGTCTGCCGCCTCTCTTGAAAGATCAACGCGCTCGTACTTGCCGTCGGCATACTTGTAAAACCCTTCGCCGGTCTTTTGTCCTAGATTCCTTTCGTTGAACATTTTCTCCACCATGGGATGCGGATTTATCACCTTTTTGTCTCTGGAATGCATCTCTTCGGTAGCCTTGTGGATTACATCTATTCCGGTAAAGTCTGCAAGCTCAAATATGCCCATCGGAAATCCCAGAGAAAACTTGAACATGGAATCAACTTCCTTTAGAGTGCATTTCTGCCTGTCAAGCATGTGGCAGGCTTCATGGACCAGCGGAATAAAGAGCCTGTTTACAATAAATCCCGGCACATCTTTCCGGCACAGGATGGGCTCTTTGCGCAGAGACCTTACATATTCAATCGTAAGATCGACTGTATCCTGGGCCGTCTTTTGTCCCGGTATTACCTCGACCAGCTTCATAAGCTGCGGCGGATTAAAAAAATGAATTCCTATAAATTTTTCCGGACGAGCCGTAGCGCCCGCAATTTCGGTTATCGGAAGCGTGCTCGTATTTGAGGCGAATATGACGCCAGAATCCGACGCTTCGTCAAGCTCGGCATACACTTTTTGCTTCAGCGTCATTATTTCTGGCACGGCCTCGATCACCATGTCGGCATCCTGCACGGCCACCCCGATGTCTACGACCGGCCTTATTCTTGACAGAATGCTGCCAGCCTGGCTTGAATTTATTTTGCCTTTTGAGATCATCTTATCAAGGCTCCACTTGATTTTTTCCATGGCCTTTTCCAAAAATCTCGGCTCTATGTCTCGAAGCACGATATTGTATCCCGCAGTAGCCGATATTTGCGCAATGCCGTGCCCCATTACACCGGAACCGAGAACCGTAATGTTGTGCATTGCTGACTCTGCCTCTGCGTCCTTCCCTTATAATGTAAGCGGGCAGTTTTGCGCGCATGGGTCAGGTCCGCGGACGGACCAAAGCGGCCACGCTTCCCGCATGCAGAGGCATGCGAATATATTATAACTCGCGGCGCCGTATCATGATAGCGATTGGGACTGTTCAGAAAGAGTTCGGATAGCAATACAAAGTGCAAAGAGTGCGGACTGGAACTGCATAATCCAGAGAGGCTGAAGCGACATATGAAAAAGGCCCACGGCAATGTGCCCGCCAAAAAGGCTGATCCGTCAAGCGGCGATGGAGGCATGTGGTAAGATGACGATGTCAGACGGAAGAAAATACGGCCTAATCTTTGGCGGCATACTGATTGGCGCAGGCATGGTCATATCTACACTTGTCTTTCCTTTCTGGAACCTAATCAGGGAGGATGTTTTTGAAGAGGTGGAAATTCTCAGCAGCAATGACGGAACCTGCTACGTTGAAACTGCGGACATGATACCAAAGACAATATCAGACTGCGACAGGGCGCCTGGTGAGACCGTGACAATCAAGTTTGGCAGGGATTTGGCATGGGCAGACATTGTAGAATAAGCCAGGATGCTTGACGCAGCGCGGCAGAATCGCATGAGAATGTCCCGATGCCCGAATGCGCTACTGCAGATTGCAGATCATCTTTGTACAGATTATCAGATTCGCATTAGGTATGATTCCAGAATTTAGCTTGTTTCGCGATGATTATTCCAGGCAGAAGTGCCCTGCCGTTTTTTACGCATTCAGGCAAGATTGCGGAACAAAATTGATATCTTAATATCGTACAGCGGCGCCCCGTCCCGCATGGACTGCATATTCTGCAGCATAGCGCAGGGAAGTATCCCGTGCAAAAAAATTGCCGAGACCAAGGACGCGCTCTCATTTCTTGACGCGTTTCCGCTCGCGCCTGGGCATGCAATCGTAATTCCAAAGGCGCATTACCGGCTGATTGAAGAGATGCCGGGACCGGAAGCGGCAGAGATGTTTGGTCTGGCGCAAAAAATTTCCGCAAAGATAAGCGGCTCGATAGGCGCCGCGCTCATCGCAATACACAACGGAAAAGGCAGCGGGCAGGAGATACCGCATGTCCACATGCATCTGGTGCCCAGGAGCAGCGGCGACGGCGCCGGAGCCATACACAGCATGTTTAAGGCGAAAAAATTCTCAAAGGAAGAGATCGATCAGATGTACGCGAAACTGAAAGACTAGAGCGGATATATCCTCTCTCTTGCGTCAATATTGTCCACAATTATTGCCTTTGTAGGGCATGTCTCAGCGGCATTTACTATATTGTTGTACTTTGCGCCGCGGCTGTTGATCACCCTGGACTTTGGGTTTGTGTGCGACTCTTTGTCAACTTCAAAGACTTCCGGGGCTATAATCTCGCAGCTGCAGCAGCCGATGCACAGCGTAGGATCGACTTTTATTGAGAGGTTGGGCTGCTCACTGGGCTCTTTGGTCTTTTCAAATTCCTCCTTTTTGCCGTCCCTCATTGCCGTATCATACTCTTCCCAGAATTTCCGCTCGTATTCCTTCCAGAAATCCGGGTTCTCCTGCTCAAATTCTCTGGTAAACCTGCCCCAGTCTTCCTCAGGCGTCTTTTCATCGCGGGGCGCTCCCCACTGGCTTTGCGGCCTTGTGGCTTCAGGGCTTGCCTGGCCCGGCTCGTGACTCTTTAAGACATTGTACGCTTCAGTAACTCTTTTGAATTTCTGGTCGTCCCGAGTCTTGCCCTTGTCCGGATGCGATTCAAGAGCCATCTTTCTGTACGCCTTTTTGATTTCGTCTCGGGTGGCATCCTGGCTCAGTTCAAGGACTTTGAGGGCCTGACGGGCGTTCACTGGTTATTGTGCGGCGCAGTCCGTTAAAAATGATCCTTTCAATGGCGGCCTGGGTGTCAATTGCTTTCAGGCTGCAGAGCAATGCAGATTAGATTATTTTCAATACGCGGGAGGCGCCGTCCGTTTCGTACCACTCCGTAGCGTATGCCGAACTGCCGCACGGCATGTTGTTTACGGCAATATGCGCAAACTCGGAGCTCTCGTCGACAGAGCCGTGCGTATGAAGAACGCCTGCGGGAATGAATACCGCGTCTCCTGGTCCAAGCCTTACAGTCTTTGTTTTCTTGATTCCAAAGTTCTCGCCGCCGCCGAGTTTCTGAAAGAGTACCAGGCTTCCCTTGCCGGCAGTCGTTATGAGCAGCTGGGATCCGCTGTGACGGTGAAGTTTTGTTCTTGCGCCGTTCTCAAAATGCACATGATAGATATCCTGCCCCTCGGATTTTATGTTAGACGATACGTCCTTCATCCACACCTTGCCGGTGAACCACGCCGGATTTGCCTTCCGCTGGGAGTCTCGCCCGTTTATGCTTGATTTTTTCATGCGCGCTGCCGCCCGGTAAAGATGCCGTCTTCAATCTTTGCGTGCGAGCGCAGTGACTGCTGAGTCATATGTTGCCCTTCAGGGCGCCTCTTATGAATCGATCATTCGCAGACGCAGCTGCCGCTCAAACCGCTAAATCCTGTCCAGTATCTTTCTTTTTTGCTCCTGAAATTCTTCGTCCGTAATTACGCCGTTCTGTTGAAGATCATGCAGCCGCTCCAGCAGGCTGAGATCGCGTTCTGTCATGCCGGAGACATTCTTGGCGGCAGCGGTGCCATGAGCTGCCGCTTTTTCGCCGCGCTTTTGCACCTCTTTTGCCTTTTCCAGTACGGCATCTGCCATCTCTTTTCCGGCGGCAACTCCATGAGCTGCCGCTTTTTCGCCGCGCTTTTGCACCTCTTTTGCCTTTTCCAGTA
>CAYGAM010000117.1:4568-4891 GCA_964347915.1 uncultured Nitrosopumilaceae archaeon
CGGCATCTGCCATCTCTTTTCCGGCAGCGTCATGGTCCGCCTCGCTTTCGCCGTGCCTTTGCATCTCTTTTGCTTTTCCTGCAACAGCGCTTGTCATATCCTTGCCTGTCTGGGCTGCCTTGTCGGCAGCAGTCTTGCCTCCTGCCTTTATCGCATCTTCAATGACAGCGGCCTTTCCCAGCAGTCCTTTTAGGTAGCCGCGCTTTTCCTCTTTCATTAGGCTCCATACAACATCAATAGTATATTTCCTTTATGCGCAATTCCCATTTTCTATTATCCTGAAATCAGTTCGCTATATAAAGAGCAACTTAGAAAAACGGTAT
>CAYGAM010000118.1:0-4701 GCA_964347915.1 uncultured Nitrosopumilaceae archaeon
AGACGCCGTGCGCCAGGCTCTAGAGTACGACCCTGATACCAATCTTGTCTATCTGGAAAACTATGACCCCGGTGCCACTGTGCATGACGGCCTGCTTGTATTCGATATGAATCAAAACGGCAATGCGTCGCTGATTCCAATCAAGCATCCGTTGCAGGTAGAGGTTCGGGGCGACGCATTGTATGTAACCCAGCAATTTTCATCCATAGTAAGCATACTCCACAAAGTTGAGCCAAGCGCAAACGCTATAGTTGACGACCTTGTTCAAAGGATAGAAAATGCCAATGCCGGTGATACGGTAACCCTTGATGCCGGCGCGACATATGAAGACGCGATACTGAGAATAGACAAGCCCTTGACGCTGGACGGCAACGGAGCTGTACTGACAGGATTTTCTGCAGTACACATTGCCAGCTCCAATGTTACGGTAACCGGCCTCACCTTTGAGAACATTGATGCGGCAAGGGGTTCAGCGCCGCCGGTGGTCAGGTTTGCACCTGGATATACTGATGCAATTGAAAATATTCTAGTCGAAAACAACAGGTTTGTAAACTCGGCCGGCGGAGTCGGACTGGCCGCAGCTGCCAATACAACACAAAATATTGTCGTGCGCGGAAACACCTTTGAGAATATTGGCACGGAATATGCCCTGGCTAGCGCAATCAGGGTGGGCGCAAGCTTTTACAATCCCAACGCAGCTGCCGACGGCATTGTCATTGAAGGCAATACTGTAAAGGGCGCGACCAGCGTTGCTGTCAGAGTCACCAATGCAGACAATTCATTCATTATAGGCAATACCATAAGCGATGTTCCTCTTGATGCAATTACCGTTGCAAGGGCGAACAATACCGTAATAGCTGCCAATGCGATTGCAAACGCAACATATTCCGGCGATTACAATCACCTCTTGACTGTGCGCACGCCGGACAACACCGCGGCAGACGATTACTACTTTGTAAGCCGAGGACTGGAACGCCAAGACGCAAGCGTTGCTGTGACAAAGCCGCTCTGGGCTCCAATAAACATCTGGGCAGACTCTCGCGGTGTTACAATATCTGGCAATACCATATCCGACAGCATGGGCGGAATCGCACTGTGCACTGCAACATGCGAATCCAACATTGACGGCCTGATACATCACAATTCATTCATACATGATACAAACGCAATTCAAGAAGCAATTATTGACGATTCGGTGGTAACCCTGTTTGGCAACCAACTGCACAATATCCAAGGAGCTGCAATAACAAACCATGTGTCAGGATTCAAGATATATGCAGACACGACAATCCCTAGCGGTACAACAGACCTAGGCCTGATTGACGGGGACAAAGTCGGCATCATTGTACCTGCAACAAACTACGGCATGGCAGGCACATTCTATCCGGTTGAGCAGATTACGCAGCACATTGAGCTGGCAGGCGACAAGGCATACCTTGGAAGCGAGCCGGACCACCGTACGCCGTATTCTCTGACGCCTTCAGTGCGGGTGTTTAATACTACATCAGCCAATATGCTGATTAACCAGTCAATACCGGTGCAGGGAGGCAAAATCGTAGAGATTGCCGCATTCAACGGCACGGACGGCGCCTATGCATACGTGCTGACCAGAGACGATAGTGGCGATAACGTGGCACAAAATTACAATTACTCGCTGACTAGGATAAATGAAGACAACACCGCAGGAGACCTGGTGAATCTGGTAACTTTGGCGGCCGGCAGCAGCGACGGCAAGCATGACTGGGCCATTCACAGCTCAGGCGCCTCGTATATTGCTACTAGAACTTCTTCCGAGGCTGATCTGCGCGCATTTGCACCAGACGGCGCAGAAATTCAAAGTATTGATCCCGCCCCCATTCAAGACCCAAGCAGCGTTTCAATAGTGGGCGACACGCTGTATTATTCAAGCATATGGGGCGGCCCTGGCATTGGCTCATATGCAATTGATACGTCAACGTACAATCTTGGCAGCCATACCACTTTTTCCAGCGATAACAATTACCGCGGCATTACTGCCATAGAGACGGACAACGGCGTTGCCATGCTTGGAGTTTTGTCCACAAGCGCAGTAATCAACCAGCTGCGAGTGATGGATAATAATGGGGCAGAGACAGCAATGCTGGACATACCGAAATACCGATACTACGCCGATATATTCAATGGAGATCTCGTACGCAAGGCATTCGAGTACGACCCTGCTGCAAATATCGTCTATGTGGAAAACTATGACCATAACGCAATCAGGCCCGACAACTTGATTGCATTCAACTTGACAGACGGCATTGCGCACAAAATTCCAATCGACAATCCGCAGCAGGTAGAGGTTCGGGACGGGCTGCTGTATGTAACCCAGAGATTCTCAAACAATGCAGTCATACTCGGACTGTACACGCCAAGCAATGAGACTGTTGACGTTGGCGCAATGATAGAAGGCTCCTCTGCAGGCGATACGATAAGCCTTGATTCCGGTACACCATACGTGAACTTTGGATTAATCGTAGACAAGCCTGTAACAATAAACGGCAACGGAGCTACTGTAACAGGCGCTTCTTCAATCATCATAGCCAGCTCAAACGTTACAATAACCGGCATCACCTTTGCCGACATTACTGCGCCAAGAGGGACAAGCCCGTCTGTAATAGCAGTTGCCGGACATGCAGGCAGCTTGGAGAATATCGTAATAGAAAACAACAGGTTTGTAAACACGCCTGGCGGAGTCGACGTGGGGACTGCCAGCCATGTGCTCAAGAGCATTGTCATACGCGGAAACACCTTTGAGAATATAGGCACTCCGTATGAACTGTCGGGCGCAATAGCAGTGTCGGCAAGCCGCTATAATCCTCTTGCATCAACATCAGATATCACAATACAAGACAATACTATAACAGGCACCACTGGAGGCGGCATTGGAGCAAGCAATGTGGACGACGTAACCATTGCAGGCAATACCATACGCGATGTCCCGCTTACAGCAATTGCTGCTTCATCATCGACCAATGTCGTAATAGACGACAATACCATTACAAATGCCGTATCCACTGGAGATTATGATCATGTCATGCGCGTACGCAACGACAGCAGCGCAGACGACAGCTATTACTTTGCAACTGCCCAAGGCGTCAATGCAACAAAGCCGAATCGGGCTCCAATAAACGTCTGGGCAGACTCTGAAAATGTCACGCTGACAAGAAACTCCATCTCTGACAGCAATGGCGGAATCTCGTTCTGCGCCGGTACATGCACATCCAACCTTGACGGTCTGGTGCACCACGATTACTATGTAAGTGCGGCAGAGTCTGTTATTGGCAATTCAAACGTTTCAACCGTGGATGTTATCGGCAACAAGTTTGCCGGCATTGCGGGCGCGCCGATAACAAACCATGCAAACTTTACGCTAAGCGTGCTAAACAACGCATTTGGTCCAGGCGCCGACAAGACGCTGATAAACAGCACCAATATTGCAGTATCTGCATCAGCCCCTACCGGCCTGCGAATTTCAGCGCCTAGTACAGTCAATGAGGGCGATTCAGTACGCATAACCGGCAGCGCAAGCAATCCGGACGGACTGCTGCCGCTAGAGTATCAGTGGAGCGCAGACGCTGGAACATTCAGCGACAGCACCAGCGCCAGCACGATATTCAACGCGCCGGCAAATGTCAACGGCGATACTGGTGTAACATTGACGCTCAGAGTATCAATAGATGACCAGTCTTCCTTGACTCGTGCAATAATTACTGTACTAGACAGCGCGGTTGCCGCCCCAGCAGATGACTTTGATGACTTTGAGCCGCTCAGAAGCAGCAGCAGCGCAGCTGATGAAACCCGAGTCCAATACACGGCAGAGGATATCGGACTCTACTCTGTATCATGGGACTGCGAGGCCGGCACTATGAGCATCGTACTTTCTGATTCATCAAGGCCGGGCATTAGCGTACGCACGACGCAGGCAGTTCCAGTAACGCAGAGCGCAGAGCAGGATCTCCCAGGACGCACCATTTACAACGCGCCGTATGCGGAATCCGACAGGCTGATATTCGTTACAATCAATACCATAATAGGCGGCGAGGAAGCCGTGCTCTCTGAATCCATACGCACCGGCGGTTCCTGCACGGGCGAGCGGGCCTATGTATCCTTTGCACAGCCCGCACCGACTCCGATTGAGCCCACGCCAGTAACGCCAGAGCCTGACGAGCCCGCAGCTCCAGAACCAATGCCGGACATGCCTTCTGACGCGCCGACAACAGAGCCCGAACCAGACCCCACTGACGATCCAACAGCCGAACCAGAGCCAACCGTGCCTTCTGACGAACCAGATGTCGCGCCAGAACCTGAAGAGTCTGGCTGCCTGATTGCAACGGCGGCATACGGCAGCGAGCTTGCACCGCAGGTTCAGCTCTTGCGTGAGGTCAGAGACGGAACCTTGTTCTCTACTGCATCAGGCACGACATTCATGACCACATTCAATGACGCATACTATGCATTCTCTCCTGCAATAGCAGACATGGAGCGTGAAAACCCGCTCTTTAGAGATGCAGTACGGGCGCTCATTGCACCAATGCTCTCTACGCTTTCAATAATGACTCTGGCAGACGAGGGTTCTGAATCGCAGGTGCTCGGACTGGGCATCTTGGTCATTGCGCTCAATATCGCACTGTACATTGCAGCGCCGATTGCAGGCATAACACTGCTGGCAAGACGCAT
>CAYGAM010000119.1:0-4481 GCA_964347915.1 uncultured Nitrosopumilaceae archaeon
CGCAGCAAACGGACAGCGCCGGAATTGACCAGACGCATGCCAGGGCAGTCGCGAATCAATTTTTTGATCTGCAATACGGGATGCTTTGAAATTGCCAGAAGCGTCAAAATCGCATTGGTGCATGATGGAACTGTGTACTAAAGTTGCAGATAATATATAAAAAGTTAATTACTAAGCTTGCAATTATTATATAATAAAATATTTGGCATAATACAAAATACTATATAATTAATTATTAGGTTGAATTTAGAGTAATATATAAATAATTGTTTGAATTAATTCAAAATTATATATAAAGGACTGTTTATTGACCCATACCAATGCAGCCGTCAAGCCTGCTAGCACAAAACCCATGGTGGCAGGATGTAGAAGCAATTGACAGGGATGTCAAAGTAACCGAGTGGGAGAATGCATCGCTGAAATTCATTCCAAGACTGAGCATGACAATCAAGTATGATTTTTCTCCAGATAATACCGTTGTGTACACACTCAGAGGTCCAAGGCAGTCTGGCAAAACAACATTGATGAAACTGCAGATAAGATCGTTTCTCAAAAGGGGCGTGCAACCATGGAATATTTTCTACTATTCTTTGCATATGGATACTACAAAAGCGGATGTGGTAGACGTTGTTGAAATGTACTCGAAATTGGCATCACGGCACTGGAACAACAGCAGGCGCTACATGTTTTTGGATGAAGCAGAATTCATACCAAACTGGCAAAAGGGAATCAAGTGGCTGGTGGACCAGGGCAGAATTAAAAATTCAACGGTAGTGATCGGCGGATCGAATGTGATTGATCTGAAAAACGCGGCAGAGCGCATGCCAGGGAGGCGCGGCAAAATTGACGACAAAGACAATTATGACAAAGTTTTGCTTCCAGCCAAATTCTCAGAGTACGTTACAGCAATTGATGGCAGTATGCGCGAAATTGTTGAAGATAGAAATTTGCTTTCATTGGATGTAAGAAAGAAAATATTTTTCAGCCTTGCAAATCATGAAATTGCCGAAGAGATTGATCTGCTAAATTCGTACAAGTACAAATTGAACCAATTGCTGGACGATTATTTGTTGACCGGAGGCATGCCGCACATAGTAAATGAATGGCATTCAACAGGAATAATTTCAGAGAAGACATTTGCGAATCATTGGAGTTCCATTACTGGTGAATTCGGATATTTTGGCAAAAATGAGGCATTTTTATTGTCTACAGGCACAGCAATGGCCAGATCGCTGGGCAGTCGCATTTCATGGAATGGGTTAGCAAAAGGAACTGATATTGGAAGCGTATCAACGCTGCAGGAATACGCATTCATGCTAAGAGATCTGTTTGTCATATACATAATACGCCAGTATGGAGAAAAGAGAAAAATTGCACGCGGCAGCAAGAATAAAAAATTCTACTTTAGCGATCCCTTCTTTGCACACTTGTTTAATTTCAAGCAAAGCTCAAAAAACAGAATGGCCGCTGCGCTGGATTATCTGCATGATGACGACAGCAAGGGCAGAATGGTAGAACAAGCTGTAGCAGACCACCTCATACGATGGGCGTTTAATACAAGCGCCAGCAAGCAATCCTTTGATTACAACAAGCACGTATTTTATTGGACTGACGGCAAGGGCAGAGAAACTGATTTTGTATTTTATGACGGCAAAATAAAAGTGCCGATAGAAGCAAAATTCAAAAACAAAATAAATCCTAGAGAACTGGCCAGCATGATCGATTTTCTTGACGAGACGGGCGGCAGTTCCGGCATAGTACTATCAAAAGACTATTTGGAGGAAAAGAGAGATTATCTGGTTGTGCCCGCGTCGATCTTTCTGATGCTCATCTGACTGTTCTGCAGTTGGTTCTGATTATGCAATGCTCTGCCTAAATTAGCCGGCCGGATGTAGCCGTCGTCTTGCATGCCATCGGCAGCGCATCTCAAAAGCGGTATTGAAAGCAATAGGCGTAGCCCAGGCTGCAACGGCGTCTTTCCATATGCTCTTCAATCAGATGAGAGAGCGTTCGCAAGCCACGGCAAGATTACTGCCGCAAGCACATGCAAGACGAATGCAGAGAGATTTTATCAGCGGGTGAGAGCGGCGCCGTTTCATCAGAGTACGCTCCCATGCATCATTTTGACCAAGCAGTAGAACATGGATTCGTGCAATTTTGATGGGATCATCTGCAAGAGGCGGATTGCCGGCTGCCCGCACAAGCATCACCGCTTGTTCATAAATTCATCCAAATGAGTTGTTGTTTCCTCTTTTTCCAAAATTTCATAGCATGTGCGAGTCAGGCTTGAGTAATATGATGCATTTGCAGTGTCGCTGCTCTGCATGACGCTCATCTGATTTTTCAATTTTGGATATGCTACAGTCAGGCTTTTTACAATTTGGGCGGTCTGCCTCTGCAGCTGCCTTTGATGCTTTTTTGAGAATTTGTTCCACAGTTTGTGAACCAGCGCCAAAATTTCCGGGCTCAAATCCTCAAGATTTGACATGTCAAGATTACTTGATTTCTTGGTGCTAAGCAGAGAGATCATCGCGCGCAAAACAAAAGGCAGGAGGGCTCTTCGATCATCGCTTTCAGAAAATGGATAATATGAAATCGGGAGTTTGAAGTTTTTGAGAGATATTGGCTTTCTAAACTGCTTCTCCAGCTCTGCATTGGAAAATTTGCCGTATTTTTTTAAAGAACTGGCGGACAGTGAAAGCGCAGGAAAATTTGCAGCCTGCTTGGATGCGTTATCGTGGTTTTCTGCAAAATCCACAATGCAAATTTCATAAGAATGACCGCCCGCTGCGCGTGCCTTTGTCCACTTAGACAGGTCGATGGCGGCCAAATCACGGTATCGCGAATTTTGACTGCGGGCAGTTGCATCGCCGCTTTTGCAATAAAATACAATCGAATGAAGCATTTTATCAGATGCGGCAACTATGACGGTCTCGGTAGATTCTTCTGCCGTACTCTGCTCAATGGCATCTATTTTGTATCCTAGATCGGCAAGCGGATGAACAAAGGAACTTGTCTCTGTGCATAATCCTATTACTGCATTGATGATGCGTGTGGACGAGGAAGGCAGCAAAGCGTCATCTCACCGGATATCGGAGCACCGGGTTTGCGAGTCAAAGAACCGCTGAAGATTTACAAACAGGCGCGCTACTGCGGTACCGCAGCTGTTCTTAGGCAGATAAACTTGAAACAGTCCGTCCATTACTTCTATATCCAGAGGATGCCCGGTGTGCACATCTACGCACAGAATTTGATAATATCTCTCTGAAATTTTTCTTTTTATTCCAAATATTTTGAACGGTTCTCTTGAATTAAAAATGCGATCCAAAAACCAATCCCAATTGTCGACCTTTCTGTTGAATGAGATCTCCAGCGGTCTGCCCTTTATAGATCCGTTCTTGCTGTTGGCATAAATGCTGAGATTTTCTATATCGGATATGACGCTCTCATAGTCTCCTTTAACAGAATCAACCAGGCTGATGTGATCGACTACGGATTTGCCCTTTGTTACTATGAACCGGCCAATGTATTCAAGATCCTCAATCACGCCGTTTTGTTTTGTGCCTCTTCCGATTGTGATTCTGTCATATCCCATAATTTGTTCTATCTCACTGTCCTTTTTTAGCAATTGCAGTATTTTTCCTGACTGCGCACCCGAGATGTCCATTGTTGAAAAAGTGTCAGGCGTTATCGGGCTGTTTTCGCCGCTTGCATCCGCGCTAAAATAATCGGTATGATCTATTCTAAAGCCGTGTTCCGTATTGCCAGGCTTTTGTGAAATACTCTTCAGCATGCCGCTTGAGAGCCACGCGTGGTCAAGCTTGAGCCTTCGCAAGCCGACCATGCGCTTTACAATCGAATTAACAGTGGTGGCAAGATCAGATGTGTGAAGAACGAGAAATCGCTCATTGCTCTTGTCAAGATAAAACTGCGCGGCGCGTGCTCGTCCCCTTGTATCAGTCACAGTCAGAATTTTTATGTGATCCATGCCGGTTTGCTCTGCGGATACGTGCAGACCGTCTGCTTCAATAGTCTGGCACAGATCAGAGTTGCATTCAACAAGATACGTTTTGAGTTCGGCAGGCTTGCCCACGGTTGAGCCGCCCTCTGATGGCTCCCTGGGAGAATTGATTAAGCGGCCAAGTTCATCCATAAACTCTTTCTGATTTTGAATTTTTGCCAGCTGCGCCAATCTGTTCTCCTCATACCGCAGGCTTGCCCCAAAATTATGTGTTTTGATTAGACGGTGAGGACCCCGCTAGAATAGGACCGATCCTTAATGCACACTTTTTGTATGAGCAGGAGATGACACAAGTATGAACGATCCCATATTCAAGCCAGTACGACAGAAGATTCCACAAGTGCAAGAACCACATTGTGCTTACAAGCGTGATCATTGCTGGATTGCAGATCGCAAGACCAACGAATACCAATGTAAGAATTGCAAGTGGTACATGGTGATTCAAAACAACGAGTCGTGG
>CAYGAM010000120.1:0-4466 GCA_964347915.1 uncultured Nitrosopumilaceae archaeon
CCGCAGGTCAGTCCGCCGCGCTGGAACCTGCTTTAGCAGCAGAACAGGACGAGATCGCAGCTGCAGACTGCGGTCCGGATGAAGTTCTTCGGGGCGGCGAATGCGTGCGCAGCCAGGCGCCGGCCGCAGACGACGGCGGATGCCTGATTGCGACTGCAGCATACGGCACCGAGCTGGCGCCGCAGGTGCAGATGCTAAGGGAATTGAGAGACAGCACTCTTCTCCACACGGAATCAGGCTCCTCGTTTATGGCCGGATTCAACTCTCTGTACTATGAGTTCTCGCCGGCAATAGCCGACATGCAGCGTGAGAGTCCGGCGTTCCGCGATGCCGTAAAAGCGCTGATTACTCCGATGATTCATTCGCTCTCAATAATGCCGCTGGCAGGCGAAAGCTCTGAAGGATCGGTGCTGGCCCTGGGCATCCTGGTCATCGCCCTGAACCTGGGCATGTATTTGGCAGCTCCTGCGGCGACTGCAATTGTCACAGCCAGGCGGCTTGGGAGGAGCCGAGCCCGCCAAAGATCAAGACAGTATGCCTGATTTGGCCGCATGATATCTGCACCGCTGCCCTTGGAGATGAGCCGCGCAGGAATCTGCCTGCAAAGGGACAATTCGTCCTGATTCTTGCACTTGAATAATGCGCAGCCAGGCGCAATGCATTGATCAGATGCGGCGCGCCTCAGGCAGCGGCCCCGCATTTGCCGGCAGGCTAAGAATGTCTACTCTGGGAAGATTTCGCCTGCCTGCGGGCCGAAATAAGCATTTATCAAGCCATGATGCGCGGCCATAAATCATGCAAACATCCAGATTGAAGCTGTCTTCAGAGTCCAGGAAATTCCTAAAGGATGAAGGATATGAAACTCTGTATCCTCCGCAGGCCGACGCTGTAAAGGCGGGCCTGCTGCGGGGCAAGAGCCTTTTGATCTCCGCGCCCACTGCCAGCGGCAAGACGCTGATGGCAATGATGGCAATGCTGAGTCATCTGGAACGCAAGGATAGCAAGATCATTTACCTAAGCCCGCTAAAGGCGCTGGCCGCCGAAAAGCACGCCGAGTTTGGAAGGATTGCATTGATTCCGCGCTTTGCCGGCGTCCGAGTAAGAATATCCACGGGCGACTATGACGCAAGGGATTCTGCAGTATCGCGCGGAGACATAGTCATAATGACAAACGAAAAAATGGACTCGGCAATGCGGCACAATGCTGAACTGGCAGACAAGATTGGCCTGATTGTCATAGACGAGGCGCACCTGCTGGGAGATCCGCTGAGGGGGCCCACGCTTGAAATGATACTCTCCAAAATAAAAGCTGCCAAGCCCAGGCCGCAAATCGTATGCCTCAGCGCGACTGTGGCAAATCCTGACGAGATAGCAAAATGGCTTGGCATCGGAATCGTTTCAAGCGAATGGCGTCCGGTCAAGCTGACAGAAGGAGTATACAGCTTCGGCTCGGTTAAAATGCAGGACGGAAAAAAATTCAAAGTGCCGGAGACTATGCGCGGCCCCCAGGTAGAGCTCGCCGCAGACTCTGTCAAGACTGGAGGACAGGCGCTGGTCTTTGCGTCCACCAGGCCCAGCGCAATGTCGCTGGCAGGCAAGGCAAAGCCGGCCATGCGGAAGCTGCTGACGGAGCCAGAGACTGCGCATCTGCAGGAAATTTCGGACAAGATACTTGCAGGAAGCGAGAACACAAGGACGGTAAAACTGCTGGCGGACGCGGTAAAGGACGGCGCGGCGTTTCATCATGCCGGGCTTGACGCGGCCTGCCGAGAAATTGTTGAGCGCGAATTTCGGGCGGGCGCGATAAAGATGCTGGCGTCAACTCCTACGCTGGCCGCCGGAGTCAACCTGCCCGCAAGAAGGGTTGTAATATCAAGCCTGTCCAGGTATAATCCCAGGACTGGAGGCAACGAGTACATTAGCGTAATGGAGTACAAGCAGTTCTGCGGCAGGGCGGGCCGTCCGCAGTACGACGACTACGGCGAGGCAATCATAATAGCAAAGAGCGACTCTGCCAGAATGCTGCGCGAAATGTACATTGAGGGAGAGATTGAGCCTATAGAATCGCAGCTTATCCAGGAGCGCTCCCTTAGGATACACGCGCTGAGCCTGATTGCAACATCTCCAGGCATTCGAGAGTCGGAGATCAAGGCATTCTTTGAGGGCACGCTGGGAGGCATGCAGTATGAAGTGGTGCGCGAGGAGCCAATCTACGGCGCAGGCTTTGCCAAGTACGGCATCAAATCGGACGTCGGCGGCGAGGTGAAAGAGACGCTGAATGATCTGGAATCCGGAGGCTTTGCAGTTAAAAAAGGAGAAAGGTATGCCGCTACAAAGCTCGGCAAAAAGGTCACGCTGCTGTACATCGATCCTGCCACAGCCACATCGTTCATTGACGCGCTTAATCTGGCCAGACCCAAGGCCAAAAACACACTGGGATTTCTCTACCTGATATCAGAATGCGGCGAGTTTTTCCCCAAATTCAGCGTAAGAAGAAGCGAGCAGGAAATATGCGATAAATTGATATCAAAGCACAAGAATCAGCTCTTCTCGTACTCTGACAAATACAGCCGAAGCATGCTTGCGCTGCACTACTGGATTGAAGAGAAGACCGACGTTGAAATCTCCGATCAGCTTGGAATCGAGTCCGGCGACATGCGCAGAATGACCGAGTCCGCGCAGTGGCTTGCGCACGCCCTCTTTGAGCTTGCAAAGGCGCAGGGCAAGGCCGACCTGCTTGAGGAGCTGGACGCGCTGGAGTCTAGAATCGCATACGGCATCAGGGAAGAGCTCATCGAACTTGCAAGGGTAAGGGGGATAGGCAGGGTGCGCGCCCGAAGACTCTTTGCAGGCGGAACTAGAACCGTATCAGATCTAAGAAAAATGTCTGCTGTCCAGCTTGCAAAAGTAGACAGGATAGGCAGGCGCACTGCCGAAAGAATAAAGTCGCAGCTAAAGTCCCGCAGGCGATAGCGTCCGGCTGCCGGCATTACTGCGCGGGCGTCCTGATGCATGCGGCTGAGTTTCCTGCTGCGCAGAGGGCAACGCCGCCGCGGATTTTGCGCGGGCAACGCATGGCGGCGTCAAATTCATTCAAGGACAGGCGCGGAGCATTCATGCATTCTCGGATCTGCCGCACCCGCCAAAACAATGCTTTCAGGACTGGTACATTCATGACATGTACCAAAATTGCTAATATGTATAATCAGCCAACATACATTAATGAATCAAAGACGCATGCTGGCCGCGATGCTTGCTGCGCTTCTCGGCGCAGCCGCCGCTCCGGCATATGCGGATCATGCGCAGGCAGTGATAAGCATAGTGCCCGAGACGCTGACAGCAAGCCCTGATGCGGCAACAATAGACATAGGAGGCGAGATAATATGGTCGAACGACGGCAATTCCTACGCGACCGTCAAGAGCAGGACGCCCGATACCGGCGACGGAGATATCTTCAGCTCCGGCGCGCTGGCTCCAGGCGAGACGTATTCGTTCATCTTTGAGCATGCCGGGCATTACGGCTTCTTTTCCGAACTGCAGCCGGGCTTGACCGGCGTAATCATGGTTGAGGATCCTGATTCGCACATGCATGATTCTGGACAAGAGCGCGGCATGAGCGGCGGGCATGAAATGAACGGACATGATGCAATGGACGGCATGAAGCCGCACGATGACGCGCATGAGCAAGACGCAATGCACGGCTCGGGGCATGCTCACGAACCGCTGGTATCCGAAGTGCCGGTCAGCGTGGATATCGAAGTTTCCGAGCATAACGGCAGCGTTGATGTGCGCATAATTACTGACGGATGGACATGGGCGCCGGAAAGCGTAAACACGAACCATGTGCCTGGAGAGGGGCATGCTCACATTTACGTTGACGGCGACAAGATAAACCGAGTGTACGGCCCGCACTACAACATCAAGGGGCTGGAGCCTGGGGAATACCTCATCAGAGTGACGCTTAACGCAAACACGCACAATGATCTGATTGTGGACGGAGAGCTGGTGGAAGCGTCTGCGACGGCAACCGTAACGGCCAGGCAGGAGCATCACGGCAGCGAGCCTGCGGACGGAACATCCGAAATGTCGATACGGGCAGCAGTTCACGAAGATCTTCTCAGCGGATACAATCTGCAGGTTGAAACAAAAGGATTTGATCTCAGCCCAGAGAATGCGGACACAGAGCATGTGCCGGGACAGGGGCACATACATGTCAGCATAGACGGAGAGGAGCATGCCCGAATGTACGGCTCGTGGCTCAAGATACCCAAGCTTGATTCCGGAATGCACACCATTACTGCGGGACTGTACTCCAACATGCACGAGCCGTACCATTGGAACGGCCAGCCCATTGAAGATTCGGTAACAGTTCATGTCGGAGACGCGCATGACGCAATGGACTCGCACGATGACGCGCATGAGCAAGACGCAATGCATGTCGGAGACGCGCATGACGCAATGGACTC
>CAYGAM010000121.1:0-4410 GCA_964347915.1 uncultured Nitrosopumilaceae archaeon
ACCTTTTGATTTCAGGACATGAAATTATTGTAAAGAACTTTTCTGCGTCACTATACTTGGAACGAATTATCCAAGGCTAAACAGCTTTAATTGTCAACATTCTGCGCATTAATGCTTGGTTTTTTGCAACATATGAGTATTTTTAGCATCAAACACAAGCAAGACAATTATTTTTGTAATTAATTATTTTTGGGCGCGACATTAGAATTAAGCGCCAGTATAGTCTGCGATTCTATCTGTTGCTTGAACGGCAACAGGTTTATTTTTTCGCCGCATTCAGGACAATCAATGGAATCCGTCGAAACCGGATATGCTATTGCACCTTCTAATGGCATGTTCTTTTCTAGGTTGATCTGAACTTTAAATTTATGCTTGCACTTTGTGCATGTGAGATCCGGAAAGTAGTTCCCCCCTCGTCATTCGGCATGATATGCCTCTCCTGTCTGCCCGTCAACTATGCGATCTTCTTTTGGCATCTTCCGTTTGAATGCTTGCGCTGGCGTTTCAAGCTCGGCCCAGTTCAGCGACCTGTGCGGCCTGTCGTAGTTGTACCATTGCATGAACAGATCTATTGGATCGCTCTTTCTCATCATGATTGCCTCAAACTCTGGAAGCTTGCGCTGAATCTCTCCGTGCAGCCTCTCTACCTTGCCGTTGGTTTGCGGATGTCCTACGCCGGACAATATCTGGCGTATGCCCAGCTCTGCCAACCTTTTCTCATATTCAGAGACGCCGTTCTCGGCGTTGGAGTAGAACTGTGAGCCATGATCAGTCATGATGGATGCCGGCTTGCCGCAGTTTCGTATTGCCTCGTCAAGAACTAGGAGCGCGTTTGCAGTAGTTGCGTGCTCAAATACGCCGTATGCAGTAGCAAACCGTGATGCATCATCCAGATAGCATAGAAGCCGCCTGCCGTCGTGCAGCATTTTCCAGCCTGTGCGCCGCATTGAATTGGAGTGTTCACGTTCATAGCGTACCCATTTGCGTTTTTTGCCCTTCTTTTCCTGCTTTTGCGCCATATTCTCCTCTCTCAATATCGCGTGTATGATGCCGTGAGGTATGCTTATTCCGGTTCGCTTTTGGATTATGGGCCGCAGTTCTGCTGCACCAGATGTTCTTCGGTTCTGGCAGACAAGATGGCCGAATGCTCTCGGCGTCCCGTCATTCCAGATTCCGGCCTACCGTTTGCGATGGATGGCTTATCTGCTTGATTGGACTGCGCTTGTGCCTGGCCCATAGCTTCTTGACCCAGCGTACTGATACCTTCATAGTTTCTGCTATTTCGGAGTTGGTCTTCTCGCCTTTCGTCTTTTCCCGTATTATCCATTGTACCTTGCTGGTATTCAATTTCATAGTACTGGGGCTGTCAAGCGCCCTGTATTTGCCTGTCTTTCTGCTCCATGCCCGCATGCCTTTGTTTCCAGTAACAGTCAAGCTGCGGGCACGGATTCCGATGCCCCTGGCTGCCTGCTGGAGGGGGTGAACGACTTTCCGGACTATACAGCTTCATCTGCTGCCCACGGACTCAAGTCTGGCAAGTGGTGAGAGTCAGTTTTCCAGTATTCTAACTTGATACTGTAACGCTCTAACTTGACATGTTTTGAAAACAGGCAAGATCTCTAAAGATTGAACAGAGCAGAAAATCAGACTCAATTTTTAAGAGTGCTCAGTCGAACACAGATTCTCCAAATAACTCTTTTACCTGTCCAATTTCAGAAAGAAGCAAATGATCCTTCTGGTCTATTAAAAGCCGCTTGCATTTTTCTCGTACGGCTTCATCCGATGAGCCTGTGGCCAATTTTATCACATGGCCTGAAACGCTTTTCATAAGTCCAATATTTTGACTTGCACAGTCCAGCCCTATGTCATGAATTAGTGCAGGCTTGTCTACATTCAAAGATAGTTTGACCAAATCCGCAATTTGATCAGTTTTTGCAAATCCTAATCTTTGGCTATATTTAAGAATAAAATCCAAATATTTTCGCGCCAAGTCGTTATTTTCATTTATGAATTTTTCAGCTCTTGATATCAACTCATTAATTCCGATTAGTTCGCTTGAATTCGTTGCATCGTTTACCGCAGATAGTAATTTTAATCCAGCA
The DNA here is from genome assembly GCA_964347915.1 of uncultured Nitrosopumilaceae archaeon. Classification (GTDB taxonomy): domain Archaea; phylum Thermoproteota; class Nitrososphaeria; order Nitrososphaerales; family Nitrosopumilaceae; genus CAYGAM01. The sequence goes on from CAYGAM010000121.1 coordinate 2,103, forward strand.
TCTTGCATGGAAGGATCATCGCTTTGTGTTAAATTGATTGCGCGTTTATAGATATCTTCAACTTGATATGGGTAAAGTCTTGTGTGAAGTTTGATAATTATTTCATCAAATGCAAGATATTCAGGATATTCCATTTCAGAAGACAATGACTTACACGATGAAATTACTGAAGAGATAAAATAAGCTGTAAAATCAGCAGGATTTTCGGCCAAGATATTTAGAATCGTTTGGTATTTTGACAAGTTGTTTGTTTCAATAATTTGAGTGATTTTTTCAGTTAATGCCATGTGTTGGCTAGTTGGAGTTTTATACAAAATAAATTTTAAAACATCAGCATTATTGAGAGCATCATTATTCTTTACATTCTCAAAGCATCCATGCAAGACCTGTTCGGAATCCATGTAATTCGTTTTAGAGTTTTCAACTAATGTTTTAAACCAGAGCATAGAGTCAAGATCTCCGGTTTCTAAGAAAGCTTCTAGAGATTCATGAATAATATTTTCATATCTGTCCGAGTTAATTAATTTGGATTTGGATTTAACGAGTAATTCAACAATTGCCTTCTTTTGTTCGTTGTCAGGATTGAAACGCAAGGAATCAGAAAGAGAAAGGCATAGTATTTCCAAAGAATCAGGCGATGTTTCAAAGTTCGATATGACAGTGGTGATTGATTCCAAGAGCGGGGCGTGAAGTGGAGCAGAGTCCTCAGAGCATTTCTTAACGACCACTTCTAAATGCTTGATGTATTTCGCTCGTTCCTTTTCATGAATTTTGTTATAAATTGAAATGCATGTTGAAATTCGCTTGTTATCAATCTCACTTGAATCAAATTTTATGTTATCAATTACACGAGTTAATAAAGATGAAGGCTTTGGAATGTTGATTTGCGGCCATTCGCATGAATTACATAATTCTACAAGAAAGTCTAGCGTAGCAATTTCATCAGTTTTCATAAACTCAGTTAGGCGGACATCTAGTTTATTCATAATTTTTTTACAAACGATTTGACCATTTTTAAAAAATTGCTTTACAAGATTTTTGTTTATTTCAATTTCATCTATTACAGCTTCTAAAAGTTTATCATAAATCGGCTCTGAGTGAAGATGTGCCATTTCCTCAAAATAAGAAAATAGATTATGTTTTGAAAGATCATATTTGTCTAGTTCAGATAGCAGTTTAGTTGACATGTGCCTTCCTAAAAGTGCTATTGTAATTCCCCTCAATTGCTTTTCTTTTAGAATTTCTAGAATAGCAATTATTGAATTTGTGCAGATCAGCAAGGAAGAAATGTTGTTTTTATCTGCATAAGCGTCTGTCAGTTCTTGTAGTTTTTTTATGTATTGATTCTGCATGTCGGAGTTCAAGTTTTCAAATAATTTTGTGACCGTGGGAATATCATTAGAAGTCACTGCCTCGGCAAATTCTTCAATGCCTGATTCTGCCGAATAGGATTCTTGATTCAGGCGTAAAAATGCGCGAACGACATCGTCGTCAACCATAGAATATGCGGTTTTATTTAGAAAATCATCCAGTCCGTCAATTTGAACTTTGACTACCTTTTCGTTTTGAATCCATTTTGCTCGCGCATTGGCGTCGCTGATTAAACTAGGATCCTTTTCTAATGCTTTATGAAACAGAGGCCACTCGTGACGAATGACAATCATTTTGACAAGAAAATCCGTATGCTTGGTAATTATTCCCTTTGGCAACTTTCTATCCTCCTCCTTATACTTGGCTAAGCGGTACAATGCAACTGCATTGTTCAGAAATTGGTTTATTTTTCTAGGATTCTCAATTGCGCCAGAAATTAGGATGGGCCTTACAAAATCACTAAAATCAACATTCCTACTATGAATTAATTCGTTGGCGTATTTTTCTAGGTTTTCTCCAATGAATGGGGGAATCACTAATGTGAGTTGGAAAAACTTACTTAGAAATTCATTCCCGTCCCTCTCAGAATAGTCGTTCCCCTTTACTCTGCGAAGATGCTTGACAATCGCATCGTCATCGCACGCTAAAATGTTTATGCAATTTTCTTTTACCATGAAAGTTTGAATAATTCCAAGCAGGTCAACGGTAATTTTATCATCACATCTGTCCAGATTATCAATAACAACGACGAATTTTTTGTTTTGCTGCGTGCTTACGATCTTTTGATACAGTTTGTTAAATTGCAATGCTGAAACTGCTTTTGGAACAATTCTTTTTGATGATCCGAAAAAGAATTTTACTGCCGAAGCCAACATCGCAATAGCTCAGTAGATGAAAATGTACTTTTCGGGACAGTTGGCTTTGAAGTGATGATATA
>CAYGAM010000122.1:0-4286 GCA_964347915.1 uncultured Nitrosopumilaceae archaeon
TATTTCTTCATTGTACCTGATTATATCCGGAATTGGAACTGTCTCTGAATCTGTGAAGTCGGAGTATGAAATAATGCCCGCAATAATGGCCAAAGCGGCAGCGCCGCACGCAATCATAATGATGAATTGCCTTTTCATATGCGGCAAGATCCAAATTTTGGGGCAGTTTTTGGCGTATTTTTGCGCGCCCACTGGCTGTCAATTTGACATTCTCGCTCAATTTGCGGCGAAATTAGCCTGATATTATGCGCGCTGAGGATGGCCGGATTTTGCCGCTGCTGCAATGCGCATGAGCGCAAGCAAGCGCCGCCTCTGCATGCTGGAATAGTACAAAGCCGTGCGGCCGCCCTCTTTGACCTGCATGCTGGGCGTTTTTTGGCAGCTTTTGTGACTGAGGAAAGCGGGTTCAGGCCAATTTTTGCATGTCCTGGCTTCCTGATATGGCGGCGTGCGGTTCTAGAGGCGCCTGCATGGCGCCCTGCCAAAACCACTTGAGCTTCAGCCTCTGGCATGATCGCTATTTTTTGCTCACCCCCATGTTCTTTTTTAAAACGGCGTTGGCAAAGGCAATCTCCTCGATCTTCTTTTTGAGATCGTCGCTTTCTTTTTGAAGCGCGGCGGTTGAGTTTTTGTCATTGCTCTCCACAAGCGACTGTTTTCCAGCCTCGACAAACTTTTTTCTCCACAAATAAAATGTCCGCTCTGGAATGCCGTGCTTTCTGCATAGTTCCGCTATGCTGGTGTCTGTAGTAAAAGACTCCATAACAATTGCAATCTTGTCTCTAGCGCTGTGTGCCTTTTTGTTCATGCTGGTATATGCTCCTGCCCATACAAAAAGCATGCAACCAAAATCATTCCTATTCTGGCAAAGTTTTTGCAAGTACGCCTGTCTGTTTTATTCCTGGATGCAGTCATTGTTCTCCAAATAATAAAAGGCGTAGTTGCCTGTTCCGCCGCCGGGGCTTTTTTGATCCGTTGGACATGAAATCATATAATTAACCTCATTGTCCTGCCAGCCCACAAACAGCATGATTGTATTTTCGTATTCATCGTCGTATTGTGAGTGAAGAAGAATTGAATGACTAGTTCCATAACTGTCTGTGGAATCCGGATATTTTTCCTTGAATGTTTTGTAAATGTCGTGGCTTCTGAATTTTTCAAATATTCTATCATACTCTTCAAGCCACATTTCGACTATTTTTATTGCCTTTTCCTTGTTGCCGTCAGCTGCAGCATATGCCATCATGGCATCCTCCATAGTAGCATCCACAATAGCCGAACTCTCATAATTTTCTAAGATGTAGTCTATGTCACTTTTGTACTGTAATATGTCTGGGGTTGTGGGTGTTTCTGGTGCGGCGTATGAGATAATGCTTACAGTAATGACCAAAGCGACGCCAACGCATGCCATCAAAACAAGGTGCGGCACTTTCATATCTTTATAATAACACAAAAAACATTAGGATGTTTGCACCAAAGCGCGTCTTCGCACGCATTGCTTGACAAATTTGATTCACCGCAGAATCTGAAAAGATTCTCCCACTACATAATGGGATTTTGCGGCATGATGGAATCTTGACAGAAATTTGCATTGCAAATGCGCCCCCGTATTCTGGCATAGCATTCTTTGTCCGTCCATGTCTGGCGTATGCAAGCCGCATTGCCTATGCAAAGCTTGCCAGGATCAATTTTAAAATGGCAGGCTTTGCACTAGAAACGGCCGCAATGAAGAATCAGAGTTATACTGAGATGATGATGTAAAGGCATTTGACTGAGCTGCCAAAACCAAGCGCAAAACTGCAGTGCGGCGCGGCGCTGCACGCGGATCATCGCTTGCCTAGGTCCTTGTTCTGGAATGAAATCCTGCATCTGCAGCTTGGTTTATTTTGGCAGCCCGCACAGCGCAGCCATGCCGGAAATGTGGCTCAACTACGGCGAGCATGATATTGTCCTGGACATAAATCAGGAAAACCTGGCAGAGGATATCTTCTATGACGGGGCTGCGCTAAGCGACAGCCAGATTATTGCCAAGCTCGAATCGCTTGATACGTCAAAGCCGATGGAGCTGGTGCTTTTGCACTGCACAGACGCCGTACTCAGAACAGTTAATGCGCTGTTTGCTGAATGCGAAAGGCGATCGCATCCAATTCCGAGAGTTGCTGCGGACAAAAGAATGGTCGGCGCGGCAAGTTCCGCGCTGCCTGAAGGAAGCTCCGTCCTGCCGTTTGAGTCGGCAGGCCTTGGCGGCTCCAATCTTGTCTTTGTAGCTGAGGCGGAGACCGACGGATTATTCGGATACGGAACCATTGCCTCCAGGCTGCTGCGCAGGTTTGGCGGAGAGAAAATGACTGCCGCGTACGAAAGGCGCGCAGGAGACAAGCCTGCGCCTGGACAGAAAACCGGCAGCGCAAAAGCGGCGGCAGAGTTTGCGGACGAATTTGAGATACGCGGAATAGAAATACTTGCAGCATCTGGGGGCGCGGCCGATATTGCGGCAGGACATCCGTCCGAAACAATGAAAATCGCCGAATCGCTTGGCGGGGCATCAAGATCAGTTGAACCGCACAAGGCCGTGCTTGCAGGAACAGGCAAGGCGGCCAGCAACTATGAGCTGTCTGACGCGCTGCATTCGCTGTGGAGCTGCTGCAATGCTGTGCGGCGGGACGGCGAGATCGTTCTTTTGGCCGAATGCCTGCACGGGCTTGGAGCACAGGCGCTCAGCATGCGGGCTGAGGGCAGGCTGGACCAAAGCCTGCTGCGCAAGCCTGCAGCGTACATTGACGGAATGGAGAACATCCTGTTCCTGGATGAGATTGGAAAGAGAATCAGCATCGGCATCGTATCCGTGTTGCCGGAACTTTACCTGGAGCGGCTCGGCATGAAATCCTTTACGAGCGGAAGAAAGGCGGTCTCGCACATGCTAAAAAGCCCAAAGCAAAAAGCGCTCATAGTGCGGGACGGCTCAAGAACAGTCCTGAATCCGACGTCTTCCTAGCTGGACATGCGTGCCGGCATTATTCGCGATGCGGGAGCCGCATTGCGCGCGGCGGCCGGCCGAATGCCACGTCCTAAAAACAGGCTTTGTCATGGTATTGGAGCGCACAGCACTGCAAGCATGGCAATTCCTGCAAATGCGTACTTTCTGCTGCGGGGCAGCGGAGATATGTCGTCCAGTATGTGCGCGCCAGTATTTCTGGAGCTTAGCATCAGTATCATCAGTCCCATAAACCAAAATTCCAGCGGCCAAATGAGTATTGCCGCGCTTGCATATGTCGCTATTCTGTGCCATTTCTGCCCAAGCATTGTTCTTGCCATGTGGCCGCCGTCAAGCTGCCATGCGGGCAGCATGTTTAGAAACGTGATCAGAAACCCAAACCACGCGGCAAACAAAAGCGGAGTCATCAGCACTTCCGCTCCGCCTGCGCCCTTGCCGAATGCCGCCAGCGCGGCCTTCATCAAAAGAGGCTCGCCCAGGTCCCATCCGGTCAGAATGCCGTCATTGTACAGCCGTTCTGCCGTATCTGCTGGTATTATGGGAGCAGCATACGCTCCTGCAAATGCCACTATTATCGTAATTACAAGCCCTGCTATCGGTCCTGCAATCGCCACATCAAAGAGTATCTCTCTGTTTATAGTCAGTCCCTTTGACTGGAATATGACGGCGCCAAACGTCGGTATGCCTCCGATCGGTATGCCTGGAATAAAATACGGCCATGTAGTCTTGATCCTGTGGTACTTTAGCATGGCCATATGCCCAAGCTCATGCACGCCGAGTATTCCAAGCAGACCCAGCGTAAATACGACTGCAACCTCAAGCGGGTTGCCAATGTTGACAATGCTGTTTGCGTCAATAGTCCTATAGTATCCGTTTATCATTACGAATGCAACAACAACGACAAACAGAGCCCTTGGAACCCACGGCGACGAGAAGAACCGCCTGCTTCCTTTGCTTCTGGCGCGGTTTACTGTAATCTCTATGTCGCCGCCCCTGCGCCTTGCTACTGCAATCATGTCTATTGCATACAGCTTTTGCGAGAGTACTGCAAACTTTGACTTGATATCGTCTTCCCTGATGGCAAACCGTATGGCGTCCAGGCTGCGTTCTATGCGTGTTACATCAAACGCTGACGACACAATGGAGACTACCTTTTCCGCTGTCGGCTCGCTCACCATACAATGCATGCATCTCGCTCATTAATTACTTTTGAAGGCATTGCCTTTCCTAGTTTGTTCCATGACTCTGACTGAATGCGTAAAAAATGACAAGATCTTTGTGCCTAGAATAG
>CAYGAM010000123.1:0-4250 GCA_964347915.1 uncultured Nitrosopumilaceae archaeon
GATCCAGACAATCCGGCGCCTGCCGGACAGCTGGCAGATACCCGCTCCCTATTGCTTAACAATCCGATTGGCATAGCCGTCTTTACAGTTGGAGCAAGCACATATGCAGCGGTGACATCGCCAATGGATGGCGGCCTCCAGCTGGTCGACATCTCCAATCCAGCCCGCCCCGCCGCTGCGGGACAGCTGAAAGATACAGAAGGACAAGACGAGCTGTTGCTCAACAATCCGCGCGGTGTGGACACCTTTACGATAGGAGAATACACCTATGCCGCAGTGACATCCATATATGACGATGGCCTCCAGCTGGTCGACATCTCCAATCCTGCCCGCCCCGCTGCAGCAGGACAACTGAAAGATACCGAAGGACAAGGCGGACTGCTGCTTAAAGACGCTTTGAGTGTGGATGTCTTTACAATAGACGGACGCACCTATGCCGCCGTGGCTTCTTATTATGACGACGGCCTTCAAATAGTAAATCTTGCCCTTGCATCTGATGAACCGGACTCGCTCGCCAGCACTGCCGGCAATGATGTTCTTGACACATCTGCCCATTCTATTGAGACGCAGGATGCCGCAACCCCGCCAAGCCTGCCGGCCACGCTTCCTGCCGGCGCTGATAACGTACTCTGGGATGCAACAATAACTCCGGCTAGCAATGACGAGGGACAGCGCGGCTGGCTGCACTCAGGCCTTGGCGGCATAAGATATCACACTTCCACTGATAATGCATTCATCCTTAACGGTCAGACGCATACCATAACCGGCTTGTATGAATATACCTCGTCATCTTCATACCAGTTGCGCATTAATCCGCCCATTCCGCAATCGGATCGTGATTCAGTGTATATTACCATGGGCGATCTAAGATGTAGTTTTGCAACTGTTGATGCTTCCGGCAACAAGCCTTCTTGGGAGTATGCCGATCCTACCGCTACATTTTACAGCACAGAGATGCCTGCAACCATACTGTACAACTCAGACTATCTGACTCTGAACGGCGATGATAAAATGGCCATTGAGCAGGGCGCCAAATATGAAGACGAAGGAGCTGCTGTGCCTGATGACGCAACGATCACCCGCAGAGGCGACGTTGACACTTCGACAGCAGGCATATACAGGATTCAATATGAGGCAACCAAAGGCTGCGGCGTGCATGATACGCTGGATACGGTTGTCAGGACAGTAGAGGTGGTTGAAGCTGACTCTACAAAGCCCGCCTTTGATCATGCATCTCTGAATCTTGGCACAAGAGAGCTGACTATAACATTTGATGAGAGAATAGACGTTTCTGCCACCGACCTGACTGGGATATACGTCAGCGATGCAGGACAGGAAAATACCGTCTCCCTGGACGGCGCAGATTTTGACTCTGGAGCAGACAACTCGGATACAATATCAATGACGCTCAGCCAGGAGCAGCTGGAACTGATAACTCAGATGACCACGCCGCAGCTTGACATTGAAGCAGGCGCAGTGTCTGATCTGCTGGGAAATGCCATAGACGATGCTCTAGACGGGAATATTCTAGTCTTCAATATTAGCTACGACAGGACGCTCTGGAATGCAACCATAACCTCTGGATTTCATTCCGGCGACAGAGTGACTGGATGGTCTACTTATTACAACATCGGCAGCATTGAGCACAACCTGCCCACTACAAGCAATGTGTTTTACTTTAACGGCACGGCGTACACGGCAGATGCCTTGTACTATGAGTCGGGTACTCTTGACATTGGATTCTCACTAGGCGGCAAATTCATTCCAGAAGCAGAGCGCGATTCGCTGCATATTGTCCTGGGTGACAAAAGATGCAGCTTTGCAGATTCGTACACTGGCAGCGGCGGTACTCCGCACCACCTTTGGCTTGAAAGCATTCATGGGGGCAATTCGAATGATCCGTTTTCTAGAGGAGCAGATACCAATGTAGCCGTACTGTACAATGCAAACTATATGACTTTGAACGGAAGCGATACTGTGACCGTCCAGCAGAATGCTTCATACAGGGACGCAGGAGCCGCAACGCCTGACGGCGCGATCATTGCCAGCAATGCCACCAAACTTGATACCGCGACGCCTGGCGCATACAAGATTCACTATAATGCCACCAAAGGTTGCGGCGTGCTGGATACTGCTGTTAGGACAGTCATAGTAAAAGCGCAAGAGACTACGATGCAGCCAATTGTACCCAGCATCAGTCCTGATACCGTACTCTGGAATGCGACTATAACGTCAGGAATTGATGAATATGAGGGATTAAGGGGCTGGATGCAATCCGACCTCGGCAGCATAGCCTATCACGCGCCCACCGAAAATAATACATTTGTCCTTGACGGCCAAGCGTACAGCATAGTCGGCGCGTATGACGAGTCTTCATCATCAAGATACACGCTGAACATTGATCCTCTCCTTCCGCAATCCGATCTTGATTCCGTGCATGTTGCCATGGGCGATCTAAGATGCAGTCTTGCAGGCGACGATGCTGCCGCAGACTCTTATGCCTGGATTTACGTTGATCCTACCGCTACATTCTGGGACGGCGCAGACACCAAAGCAGCCATACTGTACAACCAAAACTATCTGACTCTGAGCGGCAATGACATTGTAACCGTTCCGCAGGGCAGCGCATATGCGGACGCAGGAGCCGCCACGCCTGACGGCGCAACGATTACCAGCAACGCCAGCAGGCTTGACATCTCAACGCCTGGTACGTACAAGATTCAATATGTTGCAACCAAAGGCTGCGGCATATTGGATACTGCTGTCAGGACAGTGGTGGTAGGAGATGCAAATGCCAAGCCCCTGCTCGCATCAGCGGCGCTGGATCTTGACACAGACGAGCTGACCATAATATTTGACAAGATAATGAATATCTCTACCGCTGATCTGACAAAGATGCATGTGAGCGATGCGGAACAGACAAATGCTGTCTCTCTGGCCGGCGCCGGCCTTGATGGTGCGGCGGCTTACTTGGATACAATATCAATGACGCTCAACCAAAACCAGCTAAGCCAGATCACACAGATGAGCACGCCGCAGCTTGACATTGAGCAGGGCGCGATACAAGATGTCTTCGGAAATATCATGGACGCTGATCCGGACAATCATATTCTAATTTTCAGAGCGGGCGCTGATACCGTACTCTGGAATGCTACTATAACCTCAGGACATAATACCAATGATGAAATAATTGGGTGGGTTCCTTGGAATGGCAACCTTGGCAGCATAACATACAATGCGCCCGATCTTGATGGGACATTTTACTTGAATAGTGCCGAGTACGCCGTACGAGCACTGTATCATACAGGAGAAATCCAGCCCCATCATACCAGTTTGGCGCTAAATTCCCACATTCCGCAATCCGAGCGCGATTCGGTGCATCTTGCCATTGGAGATGCAAGATGCAGCCTTAAAGATGCCGGCACTGTCGGCGGCATAGCTTCATTTTATAACTGGCGCGATTCTGTCCTTCCCAACCAACTTTCGCCTGGGGGAAGCACCAACGCAGCCGTACTGTACAACTCAAACTATCTGACATTGACCGGCAATGATGTTGTGACCATTGAACAAGGCAGCGCATATGTGGACGCAGGAGCTTCAACGCCAGATGGCGCAGACATTGTCAGCAATGCTACTGACATTGACACTGCAATAGCAGGCACGTACAAGATTCAATACGAGGCTGTCAAAGGCTGCAACGTACTGGATACAGCCATTCGGACAGTGAATGTGCAGGATATCCTAGGTCCTGTCTTTGTGTCCGCAGCCCTTGATAGGGACACGCGTGAGATGACAGTTACGTTTAATGAGAGAATAGATGTCTCTGATACTGATCTGACCAAGATATACGTCAGCGATGCAGGACAGGCAAACGAGGTTGCACTGGCTGGAGCGGCCTTTGATGATGCCGTCGACGATTCGTCTGAAATCTCCGTGACTCTCAGCAAGACGCAGCTTGATGAGATACTTGCTATGAGCACCCCGCAACTTGACATCGCCCAAGGCGCGGTATCCGACCTTGAAGGGAATGCCATAGGAGCATCGTCCGACAATTTGATTGTGATCATGTTGGACGCCACGCCCGTCAATTCTACTGTTGCAGGACAGCTGTCGGATACGAACAGGCTGTTGCTTGGCGGCGCTAATGACGTAGACACCATTGTAATCGGCACAAGCACATATGCAGTGCTGGCTGCATCCTTTATCGACAACGGCCTCCAGCTGGTCGATGTAACCGATCCTGACAATCC
>CAYGAM010000124.1:0-4177 GCA_964347915.1 uncultured Nitrosopumilaceae archaeon
ATTCCCTCACTTTGACATTTATTCAAAAATAGTTCCTTTATGCTGGCTTTTACCTTTTTTTCCTTGAGCAGTTTCCATGCGTCGTAATAGTCTCTGATCTTTCCGCGTTGCAGGATTGCCAGCAGCTTTTCTGCTAATATTGTTTCAAGAGTGTAAATTTTCACTAAAAATTTGGAATAGTCATAGTGCTGCGGTATCTGCATCACGGTAAACTTGCCAATCTCTTCTTCGCGCCTAATTTCGATTTTTGCCGTAGCTTTGCTTATCGGTCAGGCATGCTTGAATTTAGCTTGAAGATATTCCGGGTTGGTATAAGGGGCCGTCCTTAATTTGATTATAGTCTGATTGCTTTTTTTACAATGTCCGGCACTTCGGCATCAAGGGATCTAACGAATTCTTCCCATTCTGTATTGTCTGCAAGCGTGAAATCAAGATCTTCGGACAGTCTCCACTCGCCTGGAAAGTAGACTTTTGAGAGTGCAGTACCTCCTTTGAAAACAAGCCTGTCAGCAGCTGAACTGTTTGCAACACCGTAGAGTATCCAGCCAAGAATGTAGTCTTTTTCCACCATGTCCACTCTGAGCTTTAGTTCCTTTGCTTTATTTCTGAGTTTTTGTTGCGAAATCATTACTGATTCCACCGCTTGGGATCAATTGCCGTATTGACAACCAGAGACCACTTTTCTTTTATCCTGCCTTTTTTTGGATGCGTCGGATCAAGCATCGAATATCCCTTTGTGACTTTGGCATTTTTCAGAACACTGAGGCATTCGTCAAGGCCAAGAATTTCAGAGATATATCCAAGCCTCTTGACCGCAGCACCGTTTCCAATTCTTACTGCTGTCTTGGCCAGCGTCTTGAGTTTCAACTCACCGGCAGAAAAATAAAGCGCCTTTGCTACTTCGTCGACTCCTCCAGCATGTTCGGGATGGTCCAGGCAGTCTGCAAATGTCTTTGCAGGCGTTGAAATGGCTACAGGCTGGCTGTCAATTGTGACAGTTGTGATATCAAACATTTTGCGCGGAGTTATCGTAACAAACCTAAATTCCGCGTTTAGCACCCTCCTAGAATTTCTTGGCTTTGGCGTGGCAATGTATATGCATGACGGCGTCTGCTCCGTGAATCCATAATGATTCAGAGCGCTTCCGTACCCAATATAGTACGGCTCTGTCAGCAACGATCCGATTGCAAGACTGTGAAGCGTGTGACTATCGGCTCCTCTCATGCCTGCCTCAAGAGGCGCTATGGCGTAGACTTTTTTTCTTATTTTTAGAACCCATTTTTTTCTGACCAGCCAGTCCAGCACATTTTTTAGATCGCCTGCTGTTCTGATGTCTTTTGGGGTGAACACTGTCTTGTCTCTGTAACTGAGATCTGTCAGAATCTTTGCTTCCTTTTCTGACAGCGTGCGCCTATATTTTTTTATGGATATTCGAACCACCTATCGAAAATTAATATGAAAGTATAGGTTTTGAATGCTTAAAAGGTTAACTGAGCCGCAGTTTTTCCACAACTATGCCTGAGCATGTAAAAAACAGCGTGGTCATTGTGCCTGGATTTGCAGTTATGAAACAGGCATCTGAACCGCGGAACTGGCAAGTTTGCAGCAGATCGCCATGCCTGTCAGGCGTCGGCAGACGACGCATTCTGCATTATGATCTTCCAATGCCTGATGCGCCGTATGAAATTGAGGCAAAGCTGCAGCCAAAGCGCATCTGCAAAATTGTCCTTTTTTATGCTGCGTACTGCCTTTTCCCGCAAGCGCAGTGAGTTTGCCTTGAATAATTTCATCTGATCGCTGCTCGCGTTTCCAGCCTGGCGGATACGCCTGCGTTGCTTCGCTTCATTGCGCAGAAAATTATCGGCCTGGTCCTGATCCTTTCACGCGCTGTCTGCCGACGCTTAACAGGCATGAAAATCTGCCGCAAACTTTGATTGGGAACGTTTTAAATCTCAAAATTTCGACTTTGCCATGTGCCAATGTAGCTCAGCCTGGTAGAGCATTCGCCTTGTAAGCGAAAGGTCGAGGGTTCAAAGCCCTCCATTGGCTTTGAAAAGTTTCCTGACGCGGTACGCTATGCCAAATCGCGCCGCCTGGAATGCAGGCCAGCAGAAATCCCGTGCGGGAAGAACAGCCAAAGCCGCCTGCCGCCCTTGCCCAAAGCCGATTCCTCGCAGAACTGGAAGCATTCATGCTGCAGGCTGCCTGGCGTCATTCCACGCAATAGGCAGATCATTAGGCCGCAAATTCTGCCGTACGCTGCGCAGCGCCTGGAATTTTGCAAATCCGTGTAAGAACAGTTTATTAATCCTTAGAAGGCAGGCGTCATATCGAACGATAATGAAAGAAGCAACTTGTTACTTCCTGCCGTTGTTCACAGGATAAAAAATGTCAAAGTTTGAAACATGCATGCGGGAAGAGACAGCGGAAACGAATATCGGCAAGGGAATGCCGGCATGACTCCATTCGAAGACCTGGGCGTAAAAGCGGAGATTCTAAAGGCAATAACTGATCTTGGCTTTGATGAACCTTTTCCAATTCAATCCGCCACCATACCCGTACTGCTGTCCGGACGGGACGTAGTGGGGCAGGCTCACACGGGAACGGGCAAGACCGGCGCCTATCTTATATCAATGCTGCAGAGCGTCAGGCCCAAAGGCGGCATTCAGGGGCTTGTAATAGCTCCCACAAGAGAGCTCGTCCTGCAAATAAACGACGAAATCGTCAAGTTTGCAAAATATACCGGCATGCGATCAGTTTCAATATACGGCGGGCAGGCAATGGGCATTCAGCTTGACGCGCTGCACAAGGGAGTGGAAATTCTTGTTGCCACGCCGGGAAGGCTCATTGATCACATAAAGCGCGGCTCTGTCACGCTGGATAAAATATCCAACGTAGTCTTGGACGAAGCAGACACGATGCTTGACATGGGATTTATCGACGACATTCAGTTTATCCTCAACCGCACGCCGGAGGAAAAGGTAATGTCGCTGTTCTCTGCCACAATGCCTACGGAGATTCTGCGGCTGTCCGAGGATTATCTGCGAAACCCCAAACAGTTTCTTCTTGATGCGGACGACCTTAGCGGCGAAGGAATCGACCAGTCGTACCTGGTAATACGGGACAGGGAAAAGGAGCACTATCTTATCGACTTTATCAAGAGCAACGGCAAGCGCCAGTGCATCGTATTCTGCTCCACCAAAATAAGGACAAGAGACGTGGTCAGAATGCTGTATCATCACAACTTTGACGCGGTGGCAATTGAAGGAGACATGTCGCAGCACCGCCGGGAGCAGTCGATGGGACGCTTTCGGCAGGGCAAGGCGCAGATACTTGTGGCAACCGATGTTGCGGCAAGAGGCATTGATGTTCCCCAGGTTGCCCTTGTGGTAAACTACGATGTGCCAAACCAGGAGATGGTCTACTTTCACCGAATAGGCAGAACTGCGAGAGCGGGCGCCAAGGGCAAGGCCATTACGCTGGTCTCTTATTCGTCCGTAGCCGACTTTGAGGTAATCAAGCGCCAGATCAAGACGGAGATGACGGATCTGAACAAAAAGATGGGAGTCGAGGTCAATATCCCTGATCCGCTAAAGCGGAGGGTGTCTGCAAGGCGGTACGGAGCCGGCGGTTCGCAGAGGCGGCCGCCGCGGAGGGATGCCGGACGGCATCGCGGGCGCAGCAGCTTTGGAAGATCAGACAGGAAAAACCCGCGAGATGAGCGAAAAGGCGGCAGGCCGGGGCGAAACAGGCGGCGCCAGCCCAGGGATCAGCGGCGAAGATACTAGCGGTGCGGCGGACGGCGCGCCGGACGCGGCGCTTTAGGGACAAAGCGCGTTTTCATGACTGGAATGCTTTGAGCGCATACCATGAGCATGATGCCGCCAGCATGGGGGTTCGCGGCAATTCTCTCGCAGATCAAAAGGCGGCTGCATCGGATTAATGCCGGCAGCGCGCCCGGCTGCTGGAACCGGCATGGGCCGGAACAGCAGCGCGGCAGCCGTTATTTGGGACGCAGCCGGACTGTCATGGGCGCTTTTGGCGCAGCCGCCTTTGTATCTTGCCGGACTGCATGGCCGCCCTGCCGCATGCCGTCAGGCGTCCAAAATTTAAGCGGCATGCGCGCGCCAAGACTTGCATCATGCATCCGGACGTTATAACAATTGGCATGGCGCGG
>CAYGAM010000125.1:0-4162 GCA_964347915.1 uncultured Nitrosopumilaceae archaeon
AACAGAGGATACGCAGCAGACTTTTCAGACGAATCTCCGCACAAGGTGCGCATCAAGAAACGCGAAGACAGATAACAAAACACTTGCTCAATGCAGGACATATGTCCCGTTTGACTGCTTGCGCTTGCCCGCGCAAAAAATGAAAACTATATATGCGCGGAGCGTTTAATTGCTCTACAATGGAATCCATGCGAAACAAAAATGAAAACTTGTCTAAATTGCTTGGAATGGTGAGCCAAAGCGCAAAAACAGCATACGAAGGAGCCGTATACGTAATTAATGCTGAAGAGCATGCGGATAAATGGGCGCAATATGCGCATTCTCTCCGGGAATCGATTGATATTGTAGCGCGTAAAAATGTCAAGAAAAAAGACAGAAAATACGAGCGGAGGAAAAAAGGATTGCAACTTTTTGTGCCGGGAAATGAGTCAAAGAAGGCATCCTGCGCAAGGCTGGCTGGCATGTACCGTATGCTAAGCAAAATTGCGCATCACAACTACCATCCCAAAGAACCGATTGACAAATATTTTGCTAATAATGTGCTTACTCACGCAGAGAATGACCTAATAACCATCTTAGAGATCAAAGTAGAAGATAAGCGCTCAATGAGGTGAATAAGGATGGCAATAGCAGAATTTGAACCCAAATTGTATGAGATGACAGTGGAAGAAGCGTTTAGTTTTGTGCAGGCAAAAAAGCCAGAGTTGGATGAAGAGGAGCATGAAGACCTGCTGGGACAATTTGAGAACTATGTGGCAGATAATTCTTTGAAATGTTCTAAAAAAGTTTCTGCGTTAGACAGATACAGTGACGAAGTGCGGCAAGCGTTTTTTGACGGAACAGAATATGCAGTAATATGCAACAAATCAATTGACTGGGAATGTTTCATCAAGTGCGTTGAGAATGAGAAATTTGCTGAGAGCAATCTTTCTATGCCCAAGTTATTGCGGCAGGTATTAAGAGTAATTAGCCGCGGACTGGAGAACAATGCAATCGGACTCGAATTTAAAGATCGCATACGCTCGCAGGTTTTGAAAATGGCGCGCTGCAAAAGCGCAGAGAACGATGAAGCCTATCCCAAATCCGATGCTGATTCGCTGACCATATCCATCAATGATGCGGGAGGAATATCTTTCGACTTGCTTTTCAAGTACATGGCATGGACCAAAGACATCGTTCTTGCTTCGGATGCTAGAAAGATTCTGGAAGATTATGCCGACAATCACATCCCACATACAATAGCCAGGCATGCCGCCATAGGAGTGCGGCTGCCGCTCCTGTTCAAGCGTGACCTAGAATTTACAAAAGAATTGACTGGGAAGCTGGCCGCAAGCGAGCGCTGCAAGATTGCATTTTGGGATGCATTTGTTTCGCACAATGGGCCATACGAGGACATGCTGGAGTCTATGTCAGACTGGTACGACGAGTTTCTAAACGGCGAAATTGCAAAAGATCTGCACGGCCGGTTCTTTTATCACGCTACTGCAAAACACGCTATGCGAGGATACCTGCACGGCATAGGCATGTATGATGCAATCTTTGAGAGGTTTCTAAATACGACGGACCCGGATTCCATAAACACATGCTGCTGGCTTTTGTCTGAGTTGCTCAGAAGGAAGATCAAGATAGAATGCAATGACAAAATAATCAGCATATGGATGGATCCTCGATTCATTAAAAATGCTGATCTTGAGGTATTGTTTGCCCACACTCCGTTTGAAAAGAAGAAGAGTCTGGAACTGCTGCTAAACTATCTAGAGAAGAAGGAAAAGCTGACTCATGGAATGAACATTGAACTGCTTGACGAGTACTTGGACGAATATCCGATTGAAACAGCGCAATGCATGCGCCTCGTCATAAAAAAGGTTGAGGGTCCTGGAGAAGCAGGCAAGATAGAAGAGCAGCTTGGGAGGCTGCTGGACAAAGGCAGGAAAGACATTAGAGACCAATGCGAAAGAATAAGAGAAGAGATAGAAAATAGAGGATACGCAGCAGATTTTTCAGACGAATCTCCGCACAGGGTGCGCATCAAGAAACGCGAAGACAGATAACAAAACATCCTGCTCAACGCAGGACAGATGTCCCATTCGACTGCTTGCACCCGTCCGCCCAAAAAAAACGAAAGATACATATACGCGGCGCGTTTAATTATTCAACAATGAAGATCACACGAAACAAAGACGAAAACTTGTGTAAACTGCTTGGGAAAGTAAGTCAAAGCGCAAAAACGGCATACGAAGGAGCTTTATACGTAATTAACGACGAAGATCATCCGGATAGATGGGCGCAGTATGCACATTCACTCCGGGAATCGATTGATATTTTGGCGCGTAAAAATGTCAAGAAAAAAGATCGAAAAGACGGGTGGAGGAAAAAAGGATTGCAACTTTTTGTACCGGGAAATGAGTCAAAGAAGGCATGCTGTAAAAGACTGGCTGACATGTACAGTATGCTAAGCAAAATTGCACATCACAATCCCCGTTTCAAAGAACCGATTGACGAATATTTTGCTAATAATGTGCTTACTCACGCAGAGAATGACCTAATAACCATCTTAGAGATCAAAGTAGAAGATAAGCGCTCAATGAGGTGAATAAGGATGGCAATAGCAGAATTTGAACCCAAATTGTATGAGATGACAGTGGAAGAAGCGTTTAGTTTTGTGCAGGCAAAAAAGCCAGAGTTGGATGAAGAGGAGCATGAAGACCTGCTGGGACAATTTGAGAACTATGTGGCAGATAATTCTTTGAAATGTTCTAAAAAAGTTTCTGCGTTAGACAGATACAGTGACGAAGTGCGGCAAGCGTTTTTTGACGGAACAGAATATGCAGTAATATGCAACAAATCAATTGACTGGGAATGTTTCATCAAGTGCGTTGAGAATGAGAAATTTGCTGAGAGCAATCTTTCTATGCCCAAGTTATTGCGGCAGGTATTAAGAGTAATTAGCCGCGGACTGGAGAACAATGCAATCGGACTCGAATTTAAAGATCGCATACGCTCGCAGGTTTTGAAAATGGCGCGCTGCAAAAGCGCAGAGAACGATGAAGCCTATCCCAAATCCGATGCTGATTCGCTGACCATATCCGGCAACGATGCGGGCGGGATATCGTTTGACCTGCTCTTCAAATACGCAGAATGGAGCAAAGACAGCGTCCTTGCTAAAGACAGTAGAAAGATTCTGGAAGATTATGCCAACAACCACATCCCATACACAATAGCCAGGCATGCCGCCATAGGAGTGCGGCTGCCGCTCTTGTTCCAGCTTGACCCGGAATTTGCAAAAGAATTGATTGGGAAGCTAGCCATAATTGAGCGCTACAAGATTGCATTTTGGGATGCATTTGTTTCGAACAACAAACAATACAAGGACATACTGGAATCAATGTCAAGCTGGTACGACGAGTTTCTAAACGGCGAAATTGCAAAAGATCTGCATAGCCGGTTCTTTTATCACTCTACAGCAGAACATGCCATGCTAGGATACCTGCATGATATAGACGAGTATGATATCATCTTCGATAAATTTCTCAATACAACGGACCCTAAATCCATAAACATCTGTTGCTGGTTTTTGTCTGAGTTGCTCAAGAGGAACAGCGAGATAAAATTCAAGGACAAAATAATCGGCATATGGAAGGATCCTCGATTCATTAAAAATGCTGATCTTGAGATATTGTTTGCGCACAGTCCGTTTGAAAAGAAGATGAGCCTGGAACTGCTGCTAAACTATCTAGAGAAGAAAGAGCAGCCGACTTGCGGAATGCATGTTGGGCTGCTTGACGACTACTTGGACGAATATCCAATTGAAACGGCTCAATGCATGCGCCTCACCATAAAAAAGGTTGAAGCTTCAGGAAGGGCAAGCAAGATAGAAGAGCAGCTTGGGAGGCTGCTGGACAAAGGCAGGAAAGACATCAGAGACCAATGCGAAAGGATAAGAGAAGAGATAGAAAACAGAGGATACGCAGCAGACTTTTCAGACGAATCTCCGCACAAGGTGCGCATCACAAAGCGCTGATTCAAACGGCATTTCAGCACGGCATAATCCCGGCATAAAGCTGGTACTGCAAGACTTGTCCGCGGCCAATCATGAAGTCGCCATGTTCTGCAGGCAATGCCGCACAGCTTCTGCACAGGCATGCCAGAGCGCTGCCTGCAT
>CAYGAM010000126.1:0-4121 GCA_964347915.1 uncultured Nitrosopumilaceae archaeon
GTTTTTCTTCCCCCCCCCCCCCCCCCCCGTCAGCCGGCTTGAGGACCGGGCATGATTAAGAATTTTATTTGAATGCAATATTTCGCATAACTGCCGGGCATATTTAAGCCTGAAATTAGTTGAAGCAGATAGCAGCAGGCAGGCTTGCTGCATTGGGCATTCCGTGCGCCTTGTACAATGCGGCAATCCGGCCTGGTCTCCGTCTCCGGCAAGGCGCCGCGCAGCAAATCGCATGCCAAGGCAGATCAATTGTTCCCGCAGTGCAAAATCTGTCCAGACCAGCCGCCATTATCCTGCCGTCAGGCATGCTCCAAAATGGCAGCGCAGTCATTTCGGCAAAGTTCAGGCTGCCGCAGGCAATTTGATGCGCGTCCCGGATGCGGTTCTTGCCTGATCAGTCCGTTTTGAATCACTCAAAGCAACGTTTAATTTCCTATCGCAGCCTGACAAGGCGCATGGGCAGACTGCACAGCCACAGGCACGGCAAATCTCACTCGATTAGGCCCGTTGCTCCAAAGATTCCAGAATGGGTAACCATGGATTCCGAAAAGATCCAAGAGCAGATAGCAAAGTACGCAAAAGACGGACTCACCCCAAGCCAGATTGGCATAAAAATGCGCGACCAGCATGCCGTTCCGCTAGTCAAGACTATTACCGGCAAAAGGATATCGCAGATCCTGCAAGAGCGCGGAATAGAATCAGACTTGCCGGAAGATTTGGACAACATAGTCAAAAAGGCTGTCGGCCTGCAGAGGCACCTTCGGGCAAACAGGGGGGACAGAAGAAACATCCGCTCCCTGGAACTAGTAGAAGCAAAGGTGCACAGGCTGGCCGTTTACTATAAGAGAATCGGAAGAATACCGCAAAATTGGAAATATAAATCCGTAGTGGCCCAATTAGAATAATGAGCAAGAGTATAGACGAATCCCTGTCTCTGTTTCGCGATTCTGTGCAGGATGCAGTAAAGTCAGGCAAGTCGATTCATGTCACAACCCACATAGACTGCGACGGCATCACGTCAGGAGCCATCATGACAAAGGCGCTGATGAGGCAGCAGGCGCGGTGCTCCGTATCGACAGCCAAAGACTTTGGCCCTCACCAGACAGTCAGGCTGAAAAAAAGCGGGCGCGATCTTCACATAATAACGGACCTGGGCGGCGGATCTGCAAAAGAGATTGACGAAGCTCTTGCGGACAAGTGGTTTGTGCTGGACCACCACCAAATACCAGAGGAAGAGTACGACAATCCAAGAGTGATAAATGCCTGGAAGTACGGCATGGACGGCGGGACGGAGATCTGCGGCGGCGGCATGGCGTATCTGGCCGCAAGAAAGATGGATGAAAAGAATGCAGACCTGTCTGCGCTTGCAATAGTCTCGGCGCTTGGAGACAGGCAGGATCAGGGCGAGCGGCGCTCGTTTGTGGGTCAGAACAGCGAGATAGCAGGCACGGCAAGCAGCATGGGCCTGGTTGATATTGAGCAGGATCTTCTTCTTGTCGGAAGGGAGACCCGATCTCTCATTGACGCTCTGGCATTTACTTCGCAGCCCTTTATTGAGGGGCTGACATGGAACCGCAGCCAGTGCTATTCCCTGTTAAAGTCGGCCGGCATAAGGCTAAAGGACGGAAACAGATGGCGCGTTCCGGCCGAGCTCAAGGACAGCGAAAAGCGCAGCATAATTGAATCAATAGCAAAGTTTGCCTCGAATAATTCAACAGGCAGTTCAATGGATGAACTGATAGGATGCACATACACGTTTCCAAGAGAGGACCGGCAGAGCATTCTGCGCGACGGCAGGGAGTATTCCACCATGCTAAACTCCTGCGGGCGGATAGGAAAGTCGGGCGTCGGAATTGCGATATGCATCGGAGACCGGAGCAGAATGCCCGCGATGGGCCAAAAGGCCATGTCCGAATACAAAGGCAGGATAAGGGAAATAATGAATGTGCTCTCAAGCGAGAGGTGGCGCATGTCGCCGTCCGCAAAATGCATAATGATAAACGGCGAAGGCGTTGTTCCAGAGACCATGGCCGGAACAATCTGCTCGCTTGTGGCAGGCTCGCCCAAGCATTCAAGCAGGATAGCCATACTTAGGACGGACGGCGACTCGGGTACGGTAAAGTTTTCATCCCGAAAATTTCCGGAATGCAAAATTGACGTAAACCTGAGCAAGATTATGAGGAGCGGCGCGGAAAAGCTGGGCGGCCAGGGCGGCGGTCACAAATCTGCTGCCGGAGCTACGATACCAAAATCCAAGCTGGACGAATTTCTGGAGCATATTGATGCAAATGTCTCTTGAATGCAGCGTTGAGATTGTGGTGCGGCTGCCGCGAGCCAAGGCCGAGGCGGTTCAAAAGGCTCTGGAACCGGACAACATCGGCTTTCCCGAGGGGCTGTCCCTTGACGCCAGATGCGAGAATGACTCAATGGTACTGTGCTTTAAATCCCGCAATGCGCGCTCTCTCATAGCGAGCGTGGACGAGGTGCTGGAGCATATTTCAGTAGCTGCAAAGGTGATGGAGTGATGCTGGACCCCAAGCTGCTTTTGGACAGGGATGCGCTGCAGAAGATGATCAGCGACAGGGCGATAGACTTTGACTTGGACGGGCTGCGGGAGGCCGACCGCAAAAGAAGGCTGCTGATTCCGCAGGCAGACGAGCTGCGGAGAAAAAGAAACGATATCGGAGTGAAAATAGCAGAGGCCAAAAAGTCCGGCAAAGATCCTGCGCCGCTGCTGGCCGAGATAAAGTCAATATCCCAAAAGATTGAAGAGTCAGAGGCGATGCAGAAGGAAGCGGACCGCATCTACGATGGCATGGCCCGCGCAATTCCAAATGTGATAGACGCCTCTGTTCCCAGGGGGCCTGACGAGACATACAATGCCAAAGTAAGGCAGTGGGGAAGCATTTCAAGGCGCGGCTTTGAGCTAAAGGATCACATCGATATCGCTCTTGAAAATGATCTGCTGGATTTGGAGCGCGCGGCCAAGGTTTCCGGTTCCAGGTTCTACTATCTGAAGAACGACATGGTGAGGCTGAATCAGGCTCTGATAAACTACGGACTGGACTTTCTGCAGGAGCGGCAGAGCACGCTGGTTCAGCCGCCGTACATGATCAATCACTCGTCCATGAACGGCGCCGTAATTGCGGAAGATTTCGAGGACGTAATATACAAGATAGAGGACAACGACTTGTACATGATTGGGACATCGGAGCACGCCCTGGCCGCCATGCATTCAGGCGAGATTCTGGACGGCGCCAGGCTGCCGATAAGGTATGCCGGCATCAGCCCGTGCTTTAGAAAGGAAGCCGGCGCGCACGGGCGGGATCAAAAGGGAATATTCCGAGTGCACCAGTTTGAGAAGATTGAGCAGTTTGTATTTGCAAGGCCGGAAGAGTCGCGGAGCGAGCACGAAAGGATGATATCCATCGCAGAAGAGTTCTATCAAAGCCTGGGCATGCCGTACAGGCTGATGCTGCTCTCAAGCGGCGACATGGGCAAGGTTTCCGCAAAGACGTACGATATCGAGGCATGGATGGCAAAGCAGAACGCCTTTCGCGAGATAGTCTCATGCTCCAACTGCCTCGAGTACCAGGCAAGAAGGCTCAAGATAAGGTATCGCGACAGGACAAACGATCCTACGGCATACGCGCATACGCTCAACGGCACGCTGGTTGCAACGTCGCGCGTGATGGCAGCCATGCTGGAAAACTTTCAGCGAGAAGACGGTCATGTGGACATTCCGCAGGTCCTAAGGAGGTACGTGGGAAAGGATGCAATATGATATGAAGCAGATGCATTTTCAATTGCGGCAGGCTGCTTTGCAATGAAGAATTCTCATGTCAGAGGCGCGTATTTTCAGCCGCCCGAAGATCAGGCCGGCATCCCGCAGCGCCTGCCTGTTATCATAGGCTCCTGTGCGAGTTCACTGCGCATGGTGTCCACAATCTCTTCGTTAATCCTGTGTACTTTTGCAGCGTGAGAGTCAGTCTTGATTCGAGTTTCATGATTGTCGCCTTTCCATGCGCCAAGATCATCGTTTTTAATTTCATCAAAAGCGCCAGCCGCCAGGCAGGAGAAGCAAATTCTTGCTGATCTCCAGCTGCAATTCTTTTTAACTA
>CAYGAM010000127.1:0-4115 GCA_964347915.1 uncultured Nitrosopumilaceae archaeon
ATCCTGGTCTGATGAGCGGCGTTGACCCATTCTGCCGGAATTAGTCAACACCCTACTTGAAACGATATCGTCCTGGGCTGATGCCGTTCTGAGACGATGCTGCTCTGACGCACTGCCGTCCTGACGCATCGGCGTCATGCAATGAGAAGAAACCGTTCTGAAATGACATCATCATGGAATAATGCTGTTTCGACGCGGAGCTGATCTTGTGTGCAGTCCTGGACTGGCACTGTTCTGTATTGTGGCATCTGCCTTTTTTACCTTAATTGGTTTTGTTGCTTGGCGTCGTATGGTGGGCAATGCAGGGCATGCGCCAAAGTTTGACGCGCAGAGTTTCAGACGCGCGCGAATTTCCGCCATGGGCGAGATTGCAGGCGCAGTAATTGCCATATCGGCCGCCGCTGCCGGCGGAGCCGCCCTTTATGTTGCAGTATCGGATGCTCTGCACGACGACCATCCGCAGGTTCGCATAGTGGATATCCGGGTTATGAGCGCGGAGCGCAGTTCTACAGCCTATCTTGAAATTATTCTTGCAGTGCGCGGCGTCTCCGAGGTTGCAGTCGGAGGCGATATTGACGCCATCCTGCTGCGCGCCGGCTTGAATGAGACGGAAACAATCTCTTATGCCGGCGTCGTTTCGCTTGCAGGGGAGCGGGAGCCTGGAGATGCGATCATTGTCACAATATCATACGGAACAGAGAGCATTGCTGCAACCGCAACGGTGGAGAGAATATGAGGCGGGCTCTTGCAGGAATGGGCGAGATCACAGGAGCAATAATCGTCCTGGGCATAGCGGCAGCCGTTGCTCCGATAATCGTACATTCGTACCATGACAGAATGGATGACTCGTCCGGAACGATAAGGCAGCATCTGGAAATGCAGCTTGATCGGGCAGAGGAGCTTTTTGCCTTTGGCAGCGCGCTGTGCAGAAACGGCACGCTTCAGGCCGTACTCTACAATTATTCGGACAAGGAAGCGGACGCATCGGGCATGTCCTGGTATGCCGTGCGCAACGGATCGATCGCCGAAATTTCGCAGGTCGGGTACCGCAGCCTTGCAGGAAGCAACGCAAGCACAGTGCCTGCCGGAGGCGCGGCGCTGGCGCTGCTGCGTACCGACTGCGAATACGACAAGGTAATTCTCGTAACGCCGGCGCGCTCGCGCATGACGGTGCCGTAATTGCTGCAAGGCATGCGTTGCCTGTGCGGCGCGCGCGTCCTGCACGGCCGCACTGTGTCTCTTGCGTGCCGCCTTGCCTTCTTTGCAGCCGCGGCCGCACTGTCATGCCAGTACGCCGAAGCGTCTTCGTGCAGCATTGGCTTGGAGCTTGCCAGGCATGATGCGGGATACAACGGACATCCAAGAAACAATCCGGACGGCACATTGTACCCTGGCGACGCATTTGACTATTCGGCAGAGTATGCATTCTCCAGGCACTGCATATCGCCCAGGATCACCATTGAGGCTTCAGGCTCCCTGTACGATGCCCAGGGAGAAAGGACTGTGCGCGCAGGGCGCGCAGGAAGCATTGGAGGCACGGCAGAGATCCTGATACGGGAATCGCTTGAATGCCTGGACAGCCAAAGCATCGGCTGCGGCAGCCTCACTGCAACTGCTCATGCAAGGGAGCTTCACTGCGGGGCTCTGCACTCTGTCTGCTGGTATGAATTGCATGAGGAGCGCCGCATCATAACGCCCAGGATCATTGAGCCCAGGATATCGATCATTCTGGGCATAGTGCCTCTGCTTGATGCAGACGGATATGCCGCTTTGAATCTTGACAAGACAAGCTATCCGCAAGATCCCATAGCCGTACGGCATGAGGCGGACTTTGCATGGAAGAACGAGAGGCACGGCACAATCAAATTCGAGTATGAACGGTCGTTCTCTCCGCTTGCGGAGGGAGGAGGATTTGAGTGCGCGCGCAAGTGCGTCATGCCGCTGGAGCAGTCCGAGCATCACATCGGCATCGATTTTCTTCCTGGGAATTATTCTGCCGGCAGCGGCGGAGGCATGTACGTATATGCGGCGCGCGCAGGCGATGCTGCCGTACACGGCATAGAATATTCCATAACTGTCCTGAATTTGGGAAGAGAGATTGCGGCAGGCAAAAGCGCCATTGAGCATCGCGTGGTTCCGTACAATCCGGCATACGAGCACTATGCGTATCCTGTGTTTCGGGACGGAGGAGACACTGCGTATGACAACAGGCACGGAGTTGCGCTTTACTATCTGGGCTCGTACGAAAATGATGCGTTGCATGCGGACAGAAGAAGCAAGATAAGCGGATTTTCTTCCAGTACGCATGCCGCGTCAGACGGCGGCTCAGCGCAGACTAGGCTAAACTCCAATCTGCAATGGAGCTCTGCAGACGCGATCGGCGGCTCATCGTTCCTGAGCCTGGGCGAGCATGCAATGTTTGAGTCTGCCGGGTACGGCGTCATAAGATTTTACCAAAACGTGTCCGCAGAGCTCGCCGGCGCGGACAAGAGTGAATGGTACGACAACGTTACCGTACGCGGCATTCTGAATTCTGATTCCTGGGCAGGCGGCAATCATGCTGTACTGGAGTACTCTTACCGTTATCCGAATGCGGGACTGGCGTCGTGGTTTAATGTTACCGTACTGCACGATACGGCAGAAGCTGCCGATATCTCTGTCAACAGTACGGCAGTACCAGGACCCGGCGTCGTACCACTGGATGAATATCTTGCATCAAAGGCAGTGCATGATACGGGCCGCGAGGCCTTTGCAGACATCGCCGTATCCGACCTGTACCGGATGGAAAATTTTGCTCAAGGGGTGGGAGCGGTATCAATGAAAACAAACAAGACGCATCTTGAATTTCCCGGCATTCTGCTGGAGTCAGCGGACAATGTGATGGACATTCCGCTGCACGAATCTCTTTCCCTGTCCTCTAGAATGCGCTTTGCAGTTGGGGTAGGCGGGATGCAGCGGGACATCGTGCTGCCGTTTGAGTTTGGCGCGGGGTATCATGAAGCTGCAAACATTGGAAGCGAAAACAAAGTATGGTACAAGAGAACGGGACCTGGGCAGGATGGCAGCGAGATCATATTCAGAACTGATGCCTCCTTTGGCGTCACGTCAAGAGCGGAGATTTCCGGCGTTGGCACTGCTTATCTTTATGACGACTGCAGCGCGGGATGCACCATATACGTGGGACAAAATCCGGCAAATGTTACGATATACAATGCGTGGAATGGAACAGCCAGCCTGCAGGTGCAGGACATTGTACGGGATGAAAATGCGCGCGAGCCTGCATTTCATCTGCCTGCCGATGCCGCAATTCTGATAATATCCTCAGCCCTTGCCGCGCTGCTTGCTAGGGCCGTACTGGGACGAATCATGGCATCATAGCGGTGCGCCATGAATGTCTCATGGCGCCAGAGCATGCAGCCGCCCTGATTTGATTCGCATCCTGCATGCAAGCCGGCAAGGCGCCCTTGCACCTGAGAAAGCGCGGCAATTTTGGACAAGGTATCGCGGACACGGGCGCATGCCCTGGGAATTCTTTGCAGTTTTTGCATTCTGTCCGTGCCGCTTTGACGATGTCAGAACAGGCGCCGATTCGCCGCACTTGAACGCTTGTTCCTGAGGAGGCCGGATGATTGTGCATCTTTTCCAAGCCGCAAGTTCACTGGATAATCTAAACTGGACACTGCCCGCATATTCGCGCGCAGCATGAAGCAAATTATGGCAGCATGGAGCCGTGATTTCAGTTATAGTGACGCAGAAAAATTCTTTACAATTATTGCCGTACAGTCCTAAAAGTACATTAACAATTGCATCTTGAGATATGAATCATCAAAAATATTTCAAAAAAATGATGAGCTGAAAGGACAAGGCAATGCGCCTGCGAATATTTGTGATTTGGAAATATTGCATGCCAAGTCGGAGCAATAAGAGCTGCCAAGCGGCATTTGACATAATATGTTCTTATACTGTTGGGACTATGCAAAGAAGGCGGCACAAACGGCGTACGAGCCAGGCGGCTTCAGCAGCGTGGAAGCACACGGACTAGCCCGTTTTCCATCCCATGACCTTTTGTTTCGGCGGGTTCCTCTTGAGATATTTCAGTACAGAGAGCTTGAATC
>CAYGAM010000128.1:0-4103 GCA_964347915.1 uncultured Nitrosopumilaceae archaeon
CCCCCCCGCCCCCCCCCCCCCCCCCCCCCCCCCCCCCCCCCCCCCGCCCCCCCCGGCCGGCGCATGGGAAGGAAGCCGCGCACGCTCAGCCTCGCGCGGTTCTGCAATGCTGACTGCAGCCGTACTGCAATGCTGACTGCAGCCGTACTGCTTGCCGCATGCGGCATCATGTACCATGCATATCTTCCAGTCCAAGCGGCTGCCGGCCCTGATCAGACGCTTTGGGATGCGACTATAACTGCAGGACAGAATCTGGATAATCTTAATATTATTTCGTCCGGCTGACATTCAACGCTTGCAGGAGACATAGAACATCATGCGCCCACTCAGGACAATACATTTGACTTGGACGACACAACGTACACCGTACGCGCGATTTTCTATACAGAAGAAACTGATCCTGCTGAAACCGACTTTCAGATAAGCAAACTCGTGGAATCTAAGCACCTCGATTCGCTGTATATTGCCATGGGCGATGCGAGGTGCGTCTTTTCGGCAGCCGATGCATGGACGGGCACTCCGCAATTTCACGCTTGGAACAATGCGATTCTAGCCCGTCCATTTTCTAACGGCGCAGACACCCGCGTCACCCTGCTGTACAATGAAAACTATCTGACCCTGAACGGCGATGCCGCCGTAACGCTGGCGCAGGGCGCAAACTATGCGGACGCAGGAGCTTCAACGCCCGACGGCGCAACAATTACCGATAATTCTGATGACGTTGACACCGAGAAGCCTGGCGCGTACAGGATTCAGTATAACGCAATCAAAGGATGCGGCGTGATTGATACCGCAGTTAGGACCGTAGAGGTGGAGAGAGACGACACAGGCCCCTCTCTTGCGTCAGCAACGCTGGATCTTGACACGGGCGAGATGACAATCACATTTGATGAGACAATAGACGTATCTGCTACAGATTTGACCAAGATGCATGTGAGCGATGCGGGAGAGGCAGACGAGGTTGCCCTGGCAGGAGCCAATTTTGACTCTGCGGCAGCCAACTCAACAGCAATATCCATGACGCTCATCCAGGAACAGCTGGATTTGATCATGCCGATGAGCACTCCGCAGCTTGACATCGCAGCAGGCGCGATTGCCGACGTTTTCGGAAACGGCATAGACGCCGCTCCGGACGAATACCTCACAATCGTCCTCAATCCGGCGCCTGCCGGAAATTTGGCCGATTACGCAAACAGCCTGCTTGACGGCGCCGGCGATGTGGAGATCTTTGAGACAGGCGGCCGCATCTATGCTGCAGTAGCCTCTGGAAGCGACAGCAGCGGCGGCATCCAAATTGTCGATGTCACCGATCCAACCAGGCCCGGCGCCGCCGGCTACCTGAACGACACCGGCTCCCTGCTGCTCACCAATCCCGCACTGGACATCTTCCGGACAGGCGGCGGCGTATACGCGGCAGCGGCATCTTTTCAGGACAAAGGCATCCAGATAGTCGACATCACCAATCCCGCCAATCCCAGCGCCGCCGGAAGCCTGAGCGACGCTAACGGCTCCCTGCTGCTGAGCGGAGCACGCGGCGTGGACACAATTGAAATAGGCGGCAGCATGTACGCGGCAGCGACTTCGTTCTTTGAGAACGGCCTCCAGCTTGTCGACATCACCGATCCCGCCAATCCTATGGAAGCGGGGCAGCTCCGCGACGATTCAACCATGGAGCATGCGCGAGGCGTAGCCGCCTTTGAGTCGTCGGGCGGCGCATACGCAGCCGTAGCATCCGGCAGCGGCGGCCTCCAAATAGTCGACATTACAAATCCTGACAGTCCGGCAGCTGCCGGATACCTGGACATTGCAAGCCTGCCGTTTTCCAATGCCAACGAAGTTGCCGTACTTGAGACGGACGCAGGAATCTATGCGATACTGACATTCGGCGGCGACGGCGGCATCCAGCTGGTCAACATTACAGATCCTGCCAGTCCGGCAGCTGTCGGAAGCTTGAGCGACGGCGGTTCCCTGCTGCTTGGCGGCTTGGGACGCATTGATACTTTTGAAGCGCACGGCAGCACCTATGCAGCCGTGGCCTCTATTGCCGAAGACGGCATCCAGATAGTCGATGTTACCAACCCGGACAGGCCGACAGCTGCCGGAAGCATACGGGATGCATACTCTTTGCTGCTTGACGGATCCCGCGGCGTGGACGCCTTTATGATAGGACAAAACGCCTACGCAGCGGCGGCCTCTAGAGACGACAACGGCATTCAGATAGTAAAGCTGTACGGCGCGCCGGCCTTTGCGTCCGCGACGCTGGAAGAGCATGCAAGCGAGCTGATCATCACATTTGATGAGACAATAGATGCTTCTGCAACAGATTTGACCAGGATGTACGTCAGTGATGCAGGACAGGCAAACCAGATTCCGCTCGCAGGCGCCGGCTTTGATGATACGGCACCTGACTCTAATGCAATATCCGTTATGCTTGACCCAGGCCAGCTGGACAGAATCATCCCGCTGGCTGAGCCGCAGCTTGACATTGCAGCAGGCGCAGTGTCTGACCTTGCAGGACACGCCATAGGCGATGCTCCGGACGGACGCATTGCAGTTTATGCCATAGGCGAAGATTGGATGCTCTGGAATGCAACCATAACTTCAGAGACTTTTTCAAGCGGCACCCGTGTCGGCTTGACTTTGACCAGGGGCGACCTCCATCCTCACCCGCCCACCACAGACAACACATTTGTCTTTGGCGGACAAACGCATATAGTCACCGCCTTGGTTGACAGGAAAGAGCAGCTGCTCTACTCGCTGTCAACTTATCCGCTCATTCCGGAATCAGATCACGGCTCGCTGCATCTTGTTATGGACAATATGAGATGCAGCCTTTTGTCTGACGACGACAATCCCAATTACCATGAGTGGAATTACAGCGCTGTTCCTTCTTCCACGACGCTTGCTGAAGGCGCAGATACGGATGCGGCCATCGTCTACAATCCAAGATATATGGCTCTGAAAGGCGACGATACTGTAACGGTACGGCAGGGCAGCGCATATGATGACCCAGGAGCTGCAACGCCCGACAACGCAACCATTGTCAGCAATGCCACCAATATTGACACCGCTGTACCTGGCACGTACAAGATTCACTATAATGCCACCAAAGGTTGCAACGTACTGGATACAGTCATTCGGACAGTAGATGTGGCTGATGCCATGGCGCCCTCCTTTGCATTTGCAACTCTGGACAAGGATGCAGGCGAGCTGACCGTAACGTTTGATGAGACGCTGGATGTCTCTGCAACAGACCTAAGCAAGCTGTATGCAAGCAATGCAGGAGAGGCAAATCAGATTGCGCTGTCAGGCGCCAACCTTGATAATGCAGCATCCGACTCGGCTGCAATATCCATGACGCTTGATTCCGACCAGCTGAGGCGGATCATGCAGCTGCGCGCACCGCAGCTTGACATCCATGCCGGCGCGGTCCGAGACCTTGCAGGAAACGCCATAGGCAATACGCCGGACAGGCATATCTCCATTCTGCTTGCTCCGGCCGCTACTGGAAGCCTGGGCGACAACAGCACCCTGCTGCTTGGGGAGGTCATCGTCGTGGACACTTTTACGATAGGCCGGGACACCTATGCTGCTGCGGCATCCATTAATGATCACGGCCTCCAGCTGGTCAACATCACCGATCCGGACAATCCCGCTGCTGCGGGACAGCTGCTGGACACGCAAGATTTGCTGCTCCGAAGAGCCGTTGACGCCGACATCTTTGCAGCAGACCAAAACACATACGCAGCAATGACCTCTCTGGATGACAACGGCCTCCAAATAGTCAACGTTACCGATCCCGCAGACCCTCAGCCAGTCGGAAATCTGAGCGACAATCTCACTCTGCGGCTCTCAGCAGCTACTAGCGCAGACATATTTTCACTAGGCCGGAACACCTATGCTGCCGTATCTGCCGCATTAAACCCAGGACTCCAAATAGTCAACGTCACTAATCCTGCAGACCCGCAGGGCGTCGGCAGTTTGACTGATGATTCTTCCCTGCTGCTTGCCAGCTCCCCAGACGTAGAAGCCTTTGCAATAGGACAAAGCACCTATGTTGCGGCGGCATCTGAAGGCGACCACGGCCTCCAGCTAGTCAACGT
>CAYGAM010000129.1:0-4005 GCA_964347915.1 uncultured Nitrosopumilaceae archaeon
GTTTTGCCGCGCTCTTGATGACTGCATCCAGTCAGGACCAGCCAAGCGCGTCATGATACGCCTTTGGCACAAATTTTCGCATTGAAGTCAAAAGCCGCTCTGCGCTCTCGTCTAGCACATGCGTATCGCAATAGTCGTCCTCGCTCCTGACAGAGCGTCCAAATCCCTGCAGGAGCTTGACCAGCGCTGCGTACCTGTACCATTGAGGATCACGCTTGGCTTTTATCTTGGTCCGCTTGTCTGCCATCGACAGGTACGGCGCCTTGAGTATGATCTGAAACCTTGAAAGATCGTCCTTGAGATCGACTCCGTACCAGAACGACGGCGATGCTATGACGTTTGGTTTGTCGGTCTTTTGATGCTGCTTTAGTATGGCTTCGCGTTTTCCTTCCACCTGCTCATGCGCTACTACGACTCTGTCCTGCATTCTCTCTTCAATATCATGGCACTGCTTTTTTGTCGTAGTGAGTATCAGCCCCTTTTTGCCGCCGTACTGCCCCAGAATCTCCCTGACTTTGCCGTACACGGCTTCATAGTCCGCATCGGTAGAAGCGTAGTTGAGCCTTCGGATGTTGTGAAATGTTATGCTTCTGTTTTCGACAGGAAACGGCGAGCGCTCGACTTCGACAAATGCGCAGTCGGATTCTGGCATCCCCATCGTACTGCAGAATGCATCCTTGTGTATCGTGGCGCTCATAAACACCTGATGCTCCATGTCAAAAAATCTGCCGACATAACTGGATACTTCAATGGGCTTGATGGACAGCTTTGACGAGACGCCGGCGCCGGCGTGCTCCTGGACTACAAAGTTTTCCGCATTGTCCCTTATCTCTCCCAATGCTAAGTCGATCTTTTCCCTCCGGCGCCGCAGCCTTTGCGCATTTTCAGCCTGGGGATTGCTATTTTCCTCTTTTCGTATTATCCTCGTGTATGAATCGCCAAGGGCGTCCAGCAGATCCATCGCGCCGTCCACCGTGCCCAGATCAAAGTCGGAAAACCCAAGGCCGGCGTCCCGCATATAGCCGGCAGATATGTCAATGCCGATATACCCAATAATCTGCTCCTCTATCTCGTGCGCCTCGTCGGCTATCAGGCAGTCGCGCTCAAGATACGGCTCCAAGCCCTTTGGGTACAGCCTAGTCTGAAAGTACGACGCATAGTTGAAGAGAGCATGCGTAGCATGCATTGCTTTGAATTTTTGATCATAGTAATAGCACTGCTGGCTTGCCGAACCTACGACAGCCTCCTGCTCTTTTCCCTGGTACAATACATCGTACGACGATATGTTGGGCTTGTACTGGCAGTACTCTGTTTTTGTCTGCTTGGGTCCAATTTTGACCATCCAGGAGCAGGTGCCC
Source organism: uncultured Nitrosopumilaceae archaeon (assembly GCA_964347915.1). Taxonomy (GTDB): domain Archaea; phylum Thermoproteota; class Nitrososphaeria; order Nitrososphaerales; family Nitrosopumilaceae; genus CAYGAM01. The sequence continues at coordinate 1,359 of CAYGAM010000129.1, forward strand.
AGGCTGCAGGCAACAAAAGGGTCGGCCTTGGCTTTGTGGTATGGAGTGCGCTCATAGTCGTACAATGCCATGCACGGAAAGTTTGCCTTTCCCTTCATCGGCGACAGAAACTCAAAGTCTCGGATGTACTGATCCTGCAGTATTTTTTGCGCCGTCACTATGAACGACGAGCCCAGCTGCTTTGCTACAGTTACTGCAATGTGGGACTTGCCTACGCCTGTAGGCACGCATAGAAGAATGTTTTTGTAGCCAGAGTCCAAGGCGGATTCAATGTCTGCAATGACCTTTTTCTGTATTTCACGCGGAGCGTATTTGCTGGGAAAGCTGTCCAAAAGAGCCATTACATGAGACGCTATGGAGCGGGGGGTTTTATCTCTATGCGGGCTGGACATTAAAAGCCAGGCAGGCGCGTCTTTTGGTCTTGCGCATGCACTTGTGCAGCATGGATGCATGTGCGCCGCACCAATTCAAGATCGAATGCTTGCGGAAATTTGAGTCTGAGCATTGCACGCTGCAGACAGATGCACGATGCTGCATGTCATCCTGCCGCATCGCGGCCAAGCTAAATGCAGCAACTGCAGGCTAGCCGAAAAGAAACCATGCGGGCCACTGCCAGCGCTGCTGTCAGATGAACAATCTGTGCACATATTCTCGGAATGACATACGGCGCCATCACGGTATCTCAGGAGGCTTGCAATAGATGCATTGATGCTGCATTATTTTTAACCGCGAGCATGATCAATCAAAAGCCGTACGCAGCTGCAGCATGCCTTGAATGATTCCTGGCAGTCCAAAGATGATTGTTTCAGGCTTGGCCGCAGAGTATCAGTCCACAATCAGCATCGGAAATTCAGGCTGCCGCGGCGATATTGCTCAAACTTTTATGCAGGCGCATATAAAAAAATCACAAATTGCACTTTGCCATACTGTCTGAGATATTTGCAAGAATGGAAAAAACCAGCAAGAGGCTTGAGCTTACGGATCATCTGGTAAGCCTCTTTGAGCAGACGCCTCCGGACGCAATAGCAAGAACGGTATACCTCATACAGGGGAAGCTTCGTCCAGATTACGAGGGCGTAGAGCTTGGCGTTGCAGAAAAGCTGGCAATGCGCGCAATCGCAAAGTCGTCCGGAATACCGGCCGGTTCGATAGAGGACGCCTACAAAAAGTACGGCGACCTTGGGGACGCGGCGGCCAAGATACTGGAACAGAAATCCCAGACCACGTTTGTCGTTGAGGACATTACGGTTGAGCGAGTCTACGAGACGCTGCTCAAGATAGCAAAACTTGAAGGGGCAAAATCCCAGGACATGAAGATGAAGTACATATCAAGCCTGCTGAACGATGCAACGCCCAAGGAAGCCAGCTTTATTCTCAAGCTGCTGCTGGGAACGCTCAGGCTGGGCGTAGCAGAGAATACGGTAATGGACGGGCTTGCGCTGGCGTTTGCCGGCGATCGCGCCAAAAGGGCGATTCTTGAAAGGGCATACAATGTGTCAAGCGACCTGGGCGGCGTGGCCGAGGCACTGGCAAGAGAGGGCATAGGCAGCATGGATTCGTTCCAGGTGCAGACATTCAGTCCTGTCAGGCCCATGCTGGCAGACAGGGTAAAGAGCGCAGGCGAGGCCCTAAAAAAGGTTGGAGCAGAGATTGCCGCAGAGTACAAGGTGGACGGAGAGAGAGTGCAGATTCACATCAAGGACAAGGATGTCGTCCTCTTCTCAAGGAGCCTGGAGAATATTACAAAGTACTATCCGGATATCGTAGAGAATATTCCGGGCCTTCTTAGAACCAGGGAGGCTATACTGGAAGCTGAAGCAGTCGCAATAAACGAGGATACGGGAGACTTTCTTCCGTTTCAGGATCTTATGCACAGGCGGCGCAAGTACAATATAGAAAAGGCCGTCTCAGACTATCCGATTACGGTAAACTTTTTTGATGTTCTGATGGCCGACGGCAAGAGCTGCCTGGAGATGCCGTATTCTGAGCGAAGGAGTCTCCTGGAAGAAGTGGTGATGCAAGACAGCTTTGCAAGAACGATTCCCATGACGAGAACGGACGACAGGAACAAGATAGAAGACTTTATGGAGAACAGCATAAACGCAGGATGCGAAGGGTTGATGCTAAAGCAGCTTGATGCGGCCTATCAGGCAGGCTCGCGCGGCAAGCTCTGGCTCAAGCTCAAGCGCGAGTATCGGAACGAGCTTGGCGACAGCCTGGACTTGGTTGTGGTCGGCGCATTTACAGGCAAGGGCAGGAGGACTGGAAGGTACGGGACTCTGCTGCTTGCAACGTACGATGATGAGACGGATTCGTTTCCTAGCATCTGCAAGGTCGGCACCGGATTTACCGACGAGGATCTTGACAGGTTTTACCAGCTGCTCTCGGACCGCGTTGTCCTAAAGAGAAACCCCAGGATCAAAAGCGGCATGGAGGCTGATGTGTGGTTTGAGCCTGAGATCGTAATAGAGATAGTGGCATCAGAGATTACGCTCAGTCCCATACACAAGTCTGCGATGGACTCGATAAGAAAGGGTAGCGGCATGGCGCTGCGGTTTCCAAAGTTTACTGGAAAGCTGCGGATGGAAAAGATGCCCGAAGACGCGTCAACAGACAGCGAAGTCATAGCGCTGTACCGCGGGCAGAA
>CAYGAM010000130.1:0-3866 GCA_964347915.1 uncultured Nitrosopumilaceae archaeon
ATAAAGATACAGCAGTATAATAGGCTACGAGACATGGCTGCCGAGGTGATTGCTGAAACCGACTGATGCAGAGCTGTACGGGAGGTGCCGCAACCCACGTCACAATGTGGGGGCTTGTGCAACAAACTACTCCCGTAGAAATATTTATCACTGCCGTGCGGCAATGCTAGATCATGTCTTCTGAGCGGGAATTATATGAAAAATTTGCGCGGATTGCAGAGCGGACAACGGAGCTGTTGCACGAAATCAAAACGCACCCAGGCGCCGAATCGACTGCGCGCAACGCCGCCCTTGCGTACGAGATAAGGCAGCTCTGCGATGAGCAGGTGGCGCTGACAAAGGCGATTGGCAGCAAGCAGCTGATAGAAAAGGCGGAGAGAAGCGCCCACAAGTCCAGGCTTGTATTGGACAAGTTTACTTCGGAAATAGAAGACAACGAGGAGGCCATCAAAGTGTTTCACGACGTACTGCAATCGTTTGGAAGAAACATCCATGATCGAGACTATACAATTCCGGGCTAGCCTGCCGCAACCATCAGCCATGCTTTTGACAGGAGTTGTCAAGCGTCCTGCTCGCGTGCAGCTTCGGGGCATGTCTTGTGGTTCCAAGACATTTTGGCCAGTCCGCAGGAGCAAAGACGGCCAGTCTATTTGCATGCCATGCACGGATCAAATCTATGCTCAAGAGCATGCGCAGTGCCAGGCCGCCGCATCCGGCTAGTCGTCGTCTCCGCCCATTCTGCTAAGGTCGCCTATGCCGTATTCGTCGACAACCTTTTGGCGCTCGTCCTGGAGCTGGTCAATTTCCTCCTGCTCTTTCTTTTCGTCCGCATTGTATATGGTTCTGATGGGCCATGGTATGCGGATATCGTACTTTTTGAACTCTTCGTACATTATGACGCGCATGTCCGTCTTTGTCTTAAACTGCGATCCATAGTCCCGCACGTACACCCACAGCGAAAAGTCCAGCGACGAGTCGTTGAACTTGTTGAACCGCACTACAGGCTGCTCGATATCCACCACTATTCCCTTGTCGCATCCGCAGCTGGACTTGTTCTGCGCGCGGTACGGGCACCGCTTTTGGACTACAAGATGGTGGCCTTTTTCATCGATTACTTCCCGCATGGCGCGCTTTCCCACCTTGACAAGCACGGCAGCTACGCCCTTGGGCTTGTTCAGATATGATACGCCGACATCCACTATTGCAGGAACCATCCTGACTCCCTTTGTGTAGTTTATGATTTGGGCGTTTATCAGGGAGCGGGTTGGAATGGTGGCATAAGACTCGTTCAATGCGTGGCGGACGTACGTTACCCTGGGCGTTATCTTGTGTATGTAGCCGTTGTAGCCGGTATCAAGCCTTACGCGCTCTCCTTCGGATATGATATTGTCCTTTCTTATCATTATGTATGCAAACCAGTTTTGCATTGTCTCCTGCAGAGCCAGTCCGAGTCCGATGGCAAAGCCTCCGGTCGCCGTTGCAAGCACGAACAAGTCGACGCCCCACCAGCTTACGACTCCCAGTACGACTGCAATGAAGAGTACGAACGGAAGTATCTGGACAAACGATTTTGGTATGTCCTTGCGCTTTTTGTGGGCATAGCCAGGCGGCCTGTACCCTGGAACGATGGGATCGTACCCGTGCGTGCGCTTTTCTTCGCGCCATATGTCTATTGAGTATATCTCCTCAATCTCCCTTCCCATTCGAAGCTTTGTGCCGGATTCGTTGTTGCCCGACATGCATTCCTGAAAGTACTTGTCGTACTTTGCAATCTCGGATTCCCGCCACTTCTCAAACGGATTGTCCACTAGCAGTTCATAGGATCCAATCGGATTTCCCTTTGCAGTGCGGTACTGCTCAAGCGATCTCCGCCCCTCTTCGGACTGCATCTTTTCCTGAAACTCTTCCTCCGTCATTTCTCCCGGAGCGTGCTGCGGAGGCTTCCACCGGAACATTTGATGAAAGAGATCGCCGTCATCGTCCTTGAATCCAAGCATGCTCTTCCAGTTCTCAAAGTCCGCCCTTAGAGCCGTCATCTTGTGCCGCTTGGCCAAAAGGATTGGAATTATGTGGGATACGGTATGCCCTATTATCAGTATGTTTATCGTGTTAAGCAGCTTGGAAAATGTTGATGTTGCGCTGATCTCCGCATCGATCTCTTCGATTGCCGGCTGGTCTGACAGTTCAAAGAATTGAATGTACATGTTTACTGATGTTATGAGCGCGGCGGCAAAGAGAGGCAGGACCAGGACGCGTATAAACCTGGCAAAGTGCGGCTTGTAGTAGTTGATTTTTTTAGATTTTGTCCACCTTGAGAATCTGCGGTACGCCATGGTTATTCCAATCAGCCCCAGCGTGAGAATGGCAAGATCTATCTGGAGCGTCTCTGAGGATAAAATCAGCTCCCACAGTATGCCAAATTCGCCGGCGTGCTGCTGCACTTCAGACGCAGTATCTGCCATTGCTTGATGCTGTGAATGCGGTACGTATTAAGTTGTTTTTTGGAAGTTTGTTCCGTATTGTATGAAAACCGGTTCCGCTGTCATTCTATGCCATGCAAAGAGCGGCGGGGTCTTTGCGTCTGAAACTGCAGCTGCAAAACAGGCCGCCGCGGCTTGCGCGTGCGGACATGCATTATATGGTACTGGACTGCATCAGGAATGCTGCAGCGCAAGAGCGGCGGCATGAGCCGGCAAGATTTTCACGCCCAAGGCAAGACGGCTTGGCGCGCAAGAGCCATGCCGCATCAGGCATTCATCGCGCCGGCTGCTGTTTTGAGTATGCCGTGATCTTCGCCCTGCGGCTGCAGTACGACTGCTTTTGTACATGGCGCAAATGCAGCTCTGGATTTTCTGCGGGCGCGGCCGTGCAGCAGGCTGATTTATGGACTGCTGCATCAGGCGGCCTTCCCGCTCCCGCAATGCAGAGGCGGCAAGGATCGCAGCAGATGGAGCCCTGGAAGCTGTTCCTGATTTTAGGCGCCAAATTGAGGAGTAGAAGCGCCAAATGATCGGCCAAGATTCCGCAATAGTACGCCAAAAACGGTCCTAAAATGTGGCGTTCACTCCATGCGGCTCCCAGAAATTAATTGAAAGCGCATATGCACGATCATATTCTGGAGTCAAAAACAGCATTGAATTCGATACACTTCTCCCCATCCGCGATGCTTCCCGAAATTAACTAAGAGGACATCTGCACGATCATATTCTGGAGTCAAAAACAGCATTGAACCAGATACACACCTGCATCCTTCGCACCCGCCTGATGGCCTATGTATTGCATCGTGGATCTCAATTCCGCGATCCGCATAGTAATCATAGACCGTCTGGCCGCTTCCTTCCCACGGCGGCCACCAGCAGTCAGGGTACAGTACCTCTGTCCACACATACTTTGTAAAGGGATTCCTTGCATGCGAGTCCTCGTTAAGCTGATAATTCGACGACCGGTTTCCGATTGAGATTCGGATCGCGTCTTCCGGCAGCATGACAAGATGTCTGTCCTCATTCAAAACATCTACTGCCAGCAGAGTCTCATTCAAAGGCATTATGGTCACAATGAACTGGTGCGTTTCTCCTGGAAGTATCACTATTCTGGGCGTATAAAAAAAATTATCGGCAAGCTCTCTAGAGCTCGTGGGAGGATCCGAGGACAGAATCTCCACATCTCCAGTGAAGTCAAGCCCAAATGAGGCGTTGATTGGGAATGCGCTATGCGGAGACGAAACGTCAAGTATGACATCTGCACTCTGGCCGACTAGCGGCAGTTTCGGCATACTGAGTTCTATAGTCAACTCCCCCAAGCTGGCAGGATCAAGTCTGTTCCATAACCCCCCACCGGACAAGCCCCTGATCCTGTCCCATCTGGCA
>CAYGAM010000131.1:0-3804 GCA_964347915.1 uncultured Nitrosopumilaceae archaeon
TCCATCTATGTCCCAGTAAATTATACGGACAATTAAACCTTTTGATTTAGGGACAGGAAATTTGTGTAAAGAACTTTTCTGCGTCGCTATAAAACAAAACAGCTTTAATCACCAGCATTTTGAGCATTAATGCCGTATTTTTTGCGGCACATGAATATTTTTGGCTTTATGCATAACATAGACAGCAATTTTTGTAATTAATTATTGTGGACGCGACATTGTTTGTGAGCGCCATTATAGGAACTTCTGGAATAGAGAAGAGGTTCGTCAGTTGGGATCGTGTCGTTGATAATCTCAATCAATTTTTTTATCTCGACGTTTTGCTCCAGCGTGCATCTGATCGTATCTGCCTGCAGCTCCGCCTGTTCTTTCATTTCCTTGTCCATGTGCTCAAAAATTATTTTAAATCCATCTCTGGCCATTTTATTCGACCACCTTTTTTCCAGTCTGTGATTCGATCTGTTGCCTGAACGGCAACAGGTTTGTTTTTTCGCCGCATTCGGGACAGTCTATGGAATTTGTCGAAACCGGATATGCTATTGCACCTTCTAATGGCATGTTCTTTTCTAGGTTGATCTGAACTTTAAGTTTATGCTTGCACTTTGTGCACGAACCGTCTATGATGAGGCTCTTTTGGTTTTGTGGGGCAGGCCGCACAGGAGCCACAGAGCGGTATATCTGCGAGTCGGCCGTCTCGAAGATCTTGTATATCGCAGAGCTCTCAAAGCTCATTCTCAGCAGGATGTAGTAGCGAGTTACAGCCTCGTTCAGCTCTGCATTCTTGCTGTAATCTATGATTTTTACCTTGAGCTTCTCCAGGTCATCTATTTTGATAGAGCGTCCGTGTGTGAGACACCTTGACTGCGAGCAAAGGTCTCGCTATCTCTTTGGCCCCGCTGCATCTCTCTTCTTTTGTAACGCCGCGCCCGTCAGAGTGTCTGTCCCAGTACTTGAACTTGTAGTTGGCAAGCCACTCCGTAACCAGGTGCTTGGAAAAGTCCTGAATGTTCTCGCAGTTTTGAATCTCTCCCGGCGATATGTTTTGCAGAATCGGGATGTATGCGGGGTTTAGCTTCTTTGTCTCCTCCACCTCGCCTTTTATTTTCTCGAGTCCCTCCAAGAACGCGTCCGCAGAGAAGCGCTTGCCGTTTGCCAGCTGCAGCTGTCCGTCTATCGGGCCAAGGGCAGATCCCTTGCCCATTAGAATCTCGTCTCCTGCCATCACAAGGATCGTTCCCGCACTCTTTGCGTATCCCGGAACTATCATTCCGACTTTTTCGTACCTTCCGCGAACCAGACTTACAATGTCCTCCACTACTTCGCCCAGGCCGCCCGGAGTCTCCAGCACTATGTCGATTGCCTGCCCTGACAGGTTCTCCAGTTGGTCCTGAACTGCAAGAAGGTCTGTGTACTCGATTCCTATCGGTGCCCTGCCTTTGGAAAGGTCTGAGGCGAACACCAAGACGTCCCTGCCGTCCCTGATCTTGGAGATCTTTGAGAGCATCTTCTTTCGTTCCTCGGTAACCTCCTCAAAACTTTTGAGCCTTGTAAGATATTCTGCATAGATGCCCAAGTTGAACAATTGCCGATTGAAACGCTATTAAATCAATCGGTTAAAAAATAATTCATTTTCATCTTCTGTAATTTTTAAAAACAAAAAATGAGGTAGGAATACTGTAAGCGTTCCAATCGCTTTCTACCGTTTGCGTGATCGGGGGTCCGAACCCGATGCGGGCTCCGACACCTTCCGGTCCACCACTCACAAGCAATGTGTCACCGCACAGTAGCGTCTCATGCGAATGCGGTCGTGCAGGCGCCTATGTCAGCACGCACTAGCTTGAGATTGTCTTGACTGCTGCCGCACGCAGGCACGATTTGGATATAGCCTTCTCTTTAGCTGCAATTGTCTTGTTGCGCCTGTTCCAGCCGGCATGCCGCATGCATTTATAGTTCAAAACTATAATATTATAGTATATTGATATAATAACAAGTGCAATGGATGAAGCGACATGCAAAATACTGGACATATTGTCAAGAAGACTGGGTAGCGCCATGTCTATCAGTGAGATCACAAAAAACATCAATGAAATACATGGCAGGGCATATTATGCCAACACGCATGAAAAGATCAAGGAACTTGACAGTGAAGAAATTTTGGTACTGACAAAGTCCGGCAGGTCGTCTCTGGTGTCGCTCAACTTTGATAACTATATGATAGTTGACATGCTTGCAGAAATGGAACTTTGGCGCAAACGCAATTTTCTGAAAGAAAATCAAGAGATGCAGATGCTTATGCTGGAAGCTGATACGCATCTGCGCAGCATTCCATTGATATCTTGCATGCTGCTGATGCATCCGGAAAAAAATGCAAGACTAAACAAAGCAGAGATGCTGATTCACCTAAAGGAATCAGGCGACAAAAAAGCAATCGAAGAAACAAAGATCCAAATACATGCAATAGCAAAAGCCCTGCAGCAGTCCCTCAACATAAGAATAGATTATCTTGCGCTGGATAGCCGGGAGTTTCTTGATCTGCTTAAATCAAACGAGCGCAACGCGATTAGGGAGATGCTGTACGGCAAGATTGCAGCGCTGCATCCGCAGGACTTTTGGCTGGAAGTAAAAAGCATAACAGAAAAGGGCATCAAGATATCATCCATTTCACGCGAGACAAGCCCTGCCAAAATATCTGAAGATGACATTGTGTTTAATCTTGCAAGATTCGGATATATTGAGATTGGCTCCAAAGTCCGGCGGGGAACACTGTTTTGCATTGAGCACGTAATATCATCAATAATGTTTCATGATGATGCAAGGAGAACAGGCGCCGTTCCAGTAATCATAGCAAAGAATCCTGAACTAAATTATGACCTTCTGCTGTTTCTTGCACGAAAGTATGGGTTTGGCGGCAAGCTGCTTGGCATGTTGCATGCATTGCGCAGCTTTGCCGCGCATGAAATGAATGCAATAGATGAGCCAATAAGGTTGCTAGAAGCCATGCAAATAAAAGAGATAAGGGCAAACGTCAAGAGCATCAAGGAACAATTGAGGCTGTACAATGCCGGTTGACAACGCAAAATTGCTTGACTTTCTTGGGGAGATAGACAAGGAACTTGCACGCAAAATTGCCATAGTTGCAGTTGGAGGCACGGCAATGACGCTTGTCAATGCAAAACTATCCACAATAGATGTTGATTTTACCATTCCAGGCGAGGATTATGACGAGTTTGAGCGTGCAAACAAGATTGTGCAGCCCGGCTTCAGGGTGGATGCTTTTCGCGATGGCGCCGTGTTTGTAACAGTCCTGCCTGACGATTATCTGAATAAAAGCAGGCCCATTGCAACAAGGCTCAAAAACATTGATCTTAGGGCTTTGGACCCTGTGGATATTATAATTACAAAGATTGCACGGCTGGATGAGCGAGACGAACAGGATATTGAATCATGCATAACCAATTTTCAGATAACTCGCAAGCAGATTGAGCAGCGGGCAAAGGATATGAACTATGCAGGAAGCGACGAGATTTTTATGGACAATCTTAAAACAGTATTGGAAAGATTCTTCAAAGAATAATGCATGCTGCTGATTAGAAATAACGCAGCATCAAAACGAAAATATGCGCGCAGATCGCCAATTTTCGGCAGCAGCGCCTGCTATTGTCAGCGTGATATTCCTGCCGGCCTTTTTGCCTGGTCATCAAGGCAGGTAGGAACGCCGCGAATGCGTTTTTTTTGGACGGAAAACCATGCTATACTGGCGCTTAATTCTAATGTCGTATCAAGTCAGAAATTATTGCGGATATC
>CAYGAM010000132.1:0-3560 GCA_964347915.1 uncultured Nitrosopumilaceae archaeon
ATTCTATACTAGAGCGTGTAAGAGCGTGTAAGAGCGTGTAAGAGCGTGTAAGAGCGTTTACTCGCGCAATGGGGGGCTAGCTTGCTCGCCATATAGACGCTGTTTTCATATTTGGCAATCAGTCTGCTATGCCTTTGCGTTGCCCGGCCTGCTCCAAAATGCTCAAGGCATGCGCGCTTCTTTCCGTGTATCGTTTTTGCGACAATTCCCGCCATTTACAATTTCACCGAATGGATTCTTTATAACCTATTTCCTAGGCCAAAGTCTCATCAAATTTATGCATAATTGAGCCGTCCTAAAATAGTCAGGCGTTATCTGATAAATGATGCAGCACAAAATTCCAGATTTTGCGCGCGCCAGTATTTCATGCGGTAGGCTGCCAGTCTTGAATCATATTCTTGTAGCAGATACAATGGTAACCGGATTGCGCGCCAAAAGCATCGTGCCGGTCGAAGTCTTTCTGCTCTTGGATATTGTGGCCTGGGTGATATCTATGGAATCAAACCGCATCTCTTCCATTGTACGCAGTACGGACGCCAGCGTCTCAATCAGAATCGTACCCACCACTATTCGTCCGCCCGCTCGCAGCTTGCCTTCGCACAGCCTGATGATGTCGCCTGTGCTGCCGCCCGTCCCGCCGATAAATACTGCATCCGCGTCCGGCAAGTCTTGAATCTTGTCCAGCGCGTTGCCCAGGATTACGGCAGCATTGCCCACATTGAATTTTGCCAGATTTTTTTCTGTCAGCTGTACGGCGGCCGGGTCAACATCTACTGCAAAGACCCTGCCAGATGCTTCCACCTGCAGTCCGGCCTCTACGGTAATTGAGCCGCTGCCGCAGCCAATGTCATGAACCGTATCTCCTGCACGCAGCCTGGCCTTGCTTATCTGAATTGCGCGCACCTCCTCCTTTGTTATCGGCACCTTGTCGCTCCGTTCAAACTCTGCATCCGGAATGCCCGGAGTCTTGCTGTCCCACATGCCTATGTTATCGGCGTTATGATGCCAGAGCTGCCGCTTTCCGCAGAATATACCAGCGTATATGTTACAATCCACATGAAGAGATACAGGAACACATAGCTGCCAAGCCCGTTTGTTACGATCTTTTTCCTGTCGGAAGAGGCCAGCTTGATGCGCATGGACTTTGCCACAAATACCGACGCGATGAATACGATAATCATAAAGGCAATTGACGACCATCTGCGCTCTTCAGGATCCTCCAGCGAGTCAAACAGAAATGTGGCAGCAGAGCCTGCGATTACTGCAAGCGCGATGCGCATCCAAAACAGCTTGTCAAGCTTTCTTTTAGACACGACTGATTCCGCGTCAGTGAGCGTGCGCTCTTTAGGCTTGGAACGCTGCTCCGATCTTTCGGTCCTGGGCTTTTCCGTTTCAGGCGCCTCTTTTGCGGGCGAGACAGGCTCGTCTTCCGGCTTGCCTGCGGTCCCCGCATCAGCCTCGGCTTCCGAAACGGCAGAGTCTGCAGCGACTGCGTCTTTTGTGCCCGCATCTTTTGCGCCTGCATTCTTTGCATCAGTCTCTGTTGCGCCTGCGCTTTTCCCGCCTGAGGTGCCGGGCGTAGGCTTGGACTTTTTCTTCTTAAACTTTGCCAATTAAGCTTCTAACCGTGCCTGCCTTGTTTAAAATCTTTAGTCTTGGCGCCTGGCAGCAAAGCGGCGCATTAGAGTGCGGCAAGCCCCGCCTATTTTACAAACGGCGACGGATGTTCCAGTATGATTTTGGAGACCTGCGGCCTCATGATAAACTCGTTTGGCGGCGTGCCATCCTGAATCATGGCCCTAAGCTTGGTTCCGCTTATCTGCTCCTTGTCCTCTTGTCCATGCGGACATGCCTTGTAGTTTGTAAATGTCAGGCAGCGCCTGCAGTAAAAGAATGCCGGAAAGAATATCGGAGAAATTTCAAGATCCGGATACTCGGAAAATATTTTGTGCGCCGCAAACGGATCGTAATAGTTTCCAACGCCGGCGTGATCCCGTCCTATTATGATGTGCGTGCAGCCGTAATTTTTGCGCATTATTGCGTGGTGTATGGCTTCCTTGGGGCCGGCGTACCGCATTTCAGTATGCAGCGTGGCCAGCTTGCACCTGTTCTCCGGATAATAGTCTTTAATCATGCTCTCGTAGCATTTTACGATAACTTCGTCCACAAAGTCTCCCGGTTTTTTCCTGCCTATCAGCGGGCTTACAAAGACGCCGTCGCGCGTGGTAATGGATGTCTTTTGCAGCATCTCGTGCGCCACATGCGGCGGATTGCGCGTCTGAAATGCGACTATAGTCTTCCATCCTGCATCAGAGAACGCTCTCCGAGTCTGAACTGGCGTCATCCGATACCTGCGAATCTCCGTCTCCGGCGGCCTTGTAACAAGATCTATTTCGCCGCCGATCAGGCATTCCTTCATGGCGGCCACTTTTGCAACTCCCGGATGGCCGGCATCGCGGGTGCCGTACACGCCTTCGGATACCGCGCTGCGGTCAAATGCATACTTTTCGCTGGCATGCAGAACGGCAGTGTCGGCGCCGTTTAGGCTCAGCAGGACATCGCCTGCGTCAAGGATGCGGTCCGCCTCCTCGCGGCTGCAGTCAAGCGTAATTGGGATTGTCCACGGTACGTCATTTTGCAGTCTGCCTCTGGATACCACGCTCTCAAAGTCTGCCTGACTCAGAAATCCCTCAAGCGGGCTGAATATTCCGTCTGCAATATTCTCTATATCGGCTGCCGTATCAGCTGATATCGGGACGCGCTCAAGTCCGTTCGTATCAATGCTGGAATTTTTGTCTATCAGCCTGCCGCCGTGCGGCTCAATTCTGTCCGTCATTATTTCCTCGCATAGTCCATGTGCAGCCCGCACTCTTTGTGCGCATTATTCTCCCACCACCACCTGCCGGCCCGAATGTCTTCTCCAGGCTTGACTGCCCTGGTGCACGGCTCGCATCCGATGCTGGGATATCCCTCATCCAGCAGCTTGTTGTAAGGAACATTGTTCTCCCTGACGTACGCCCATACCTGATCCCATGTCCAGTCTGCAATAGGGTTTATTTTGAGAATGTTATCGTGCTGCGCGTCCAGCTCGAATATCTTTGCGCCGCTCCTTGTGTCCGCGTGCTCCCGCCGAAGGCCGGTAATCCATCCGTCCAGCGTTCCGAGCATTCTGTTTATCGGATGAACCTTGCGCACGGCGCAGCAGAGCTTTCTGTTCTCTACGCTTTCGTAAAAGAGGTTGACGCCCTTGTCAGCTACCATCTTTTCAACCTCGTCCGTATCAGGAAACAGCACCTCCATTTTGATGCCGTACGCCTCTCTTAGCCTGTGCATTATGTCATATGTCTCACGCGGAAGCCGGCCCGTATCAAGCGTAAAGAACCTAAAGTTGGGATTTATTTTTATCATCATGTCTGTTATTGCAGCATCCTCGGCGCCAAAGCTGGACGCCTTTGCCACCCTGGGATGCAGGTTTTCCGACGCCCATTCCAGCGCTTTTTCAGCTGTGCGAATCGTATTGTTCAGCTCGTCAACCTGCTCCTGCGTAAATCTTGCCAATA
>CAYGAM010000133.1:0-3338 GCA_964347915.1 uncultured Nitrosopumilaceae archaeon
TGCAGATCTTGCCTCCGTACAAATTTCTTTGCGCTGCGCCAAACGCCTGCCTGCGCGGCGCCAGCTGCTGCATCATTGCATGAGCCCGGCCCGTGCATGAGACTGCCTTGCTCTGCTATCCGGCATTGGCATGGGCACGCCAGACTTGCATCTGCCATGACATGCCGGCTGATTTGTCAGCATCGCACTTTGTGCAGTCCAATTCTTTGTGCGCCGGCAGCGCATTTTCAGCCGGTTTTTAGCATCACTGCATCAAATGAGCCGCTTTTGCCGCACCAGGATAAATTTATCTATAAACCGCCAATCACAACAGTGATGCAGCAGCGCCATACGCTGATTGACGGGCACAGGATTCGATATCTTGCATCCGACAATTCTCATGACTCGCTCCTGCTTCTTCACGGCCTGGGAGCTTCGGCGGACCGGTGGGCATTTGCCTCGCCGATGCTTGACGGACATTTTAATCTGATAATACCGGACATTATAGGATTTGGCTACAGCGCAAAGCCGAATGTCGATTACACAATGGATCTTTTCTCGGACTTTGTCTTGGGCTTTTTAGACAGCCTAAAGATGCCGCGCACACACATTCTGGGATCTTCAATGGGGGGACAGATAGCGCTGGAATTTGCCGCGCGCAGCAGTTCCCGCGTCAACAAGCTCGTTTTAGTATCGCCGTCCGGGACAATGACAGCTTCTACTGCCGCGCTGGATACGTATACGATGGCGGCATTGTACCCAGGAATGGACATTGCCAGGAGCGCCTTTGAGACAATGGACACAAGTTCAATGCAGATTCCGGACGGCATAGTTCGGGACTTTGTAAACAGAATGCGGCTTCCGAATGCAAAGATGGCGTACATGTCGTCTCTGCTTGGGCTAAAGAACACCACAAACTTTGAAGACAAGCTTCGCAAAGTAACTGCGCCAACGCTGCTGATATGGGGCAGCCGGGATGTGGTGATACCGGACAGCCACTCGGAGCCGTTTAGAACAAACATCGGCGACTGCACGTACAGGCTGATGTCCGGTTCCGGCCATACGCCATACGTTGACAATCCATCTGGCTTTTGCAGGCACGTGATCAATTTTCTTCATTCGTAGGGTTTATATGGAATTATTTGCCATTAAAAACCAATGAGCGACAATCATTACCAATATGATCCCGCAATGATGTTTCAAAACTGGATCAAGAATAGCGGCAATGCCCAGGCTCAGTTCGTGAGAAATTTTGCCAATCTTATGAACGGACGGAAGGAATTTGATCCGCTGCAGACGCTCCAAGAGATCACAAGCAAGGCTGGCGAAGCCCAGTCTGTGCTTGCAGACATGGCAGCCGCCCAATCCAGAAGCATGGTCAACATGCTTGGCTTTGGACAGGCGGTTCCGGGATTTCTGAATTGGGGAGTGTACAAGACCAGCGTCGGCAGCAACGGAAGAATCTCAATACCGGAAGCGGAAAGGGATGCGCTGGGAATCAAAGAAGGCGATCTAGTACAGGTCATAATTCTTCCACTGGCAAAAAGACCAAAGGAGGTGAAAGAATGAGCAACGAGACCAAGCAGCCAAAGGACATCTTTACAGTATCGCAGTACAATGTAGACAAGTTTCTTGACGCAGTAAAGCGTTCAGTACCCAAGTATCATCAGTCAATTACGAATGCGCAGCAAGAGTATATTGGAGCATGCGAGAATATCGTAAATTCAAGCATTACGCTTCAGAAAGAGTTTGCACGACGCGCAGGAATTACTACCAACGTTCCAGAAGCAGCAATCAAGGCAATCCGAGACACTACGGAAGAGACGGTAAAACTGATATCGGTAAACAACCAGATTGCACTTGCAGCAATTGATGCTACACAACAAAACGTCAAGACATTCAATGAAAATGCAAAAGCCTTTGCTGAGCTAAACCGCAACATAATTCAGTCGTGGATCACTGCATTCACTATTAAAAACTAGAAATTTTTTTATTTTTTTATTTTTTTTGCTTTGTATGTTTTACGCTGTCTGGAAATTGAACTGTTCCTTTTCCTGCGGCATGATTCGGTGGTTTCGTGCATTGCTGCAGTTCTACAGGCTGGCGGGATATGCTTTGCCTGTCTGCTGCAGGCTGGAGCATGCTTGGATGAGCATGTCTTCTCTTTTGAATTGCAGCTCTGATGCGCCGCCTGCGGTGATGCGAAACGCATGGGCAGTTCTGTCCTCTGCGCGCCCGCGCCTGCATTCAATGCAGCCTGCCTCAGCTGCTGTTGCGCGCAGCCTTTGAAGTTTCCTGGCTTGGCGGTTTCATCTCGGACTGGCGTGAGCGCAGACACCAAGTCATCTGATGCAGCATTTGTCTGGAAGGCAGCGAGGCTTGCGGATTTGATCTATAATGAGCATGTGATCCGGCGCCGCCTTTTGGCCGCGTTCCTTGGAGGTCTTGCGCGGCTGCTTGTTTTTGGGATAAACTGCAATGACAAGTTATTTAATCTACTGTATTCATACAGGTGATGTGAACATCAAGAGAGTAGGGAATGTTATTCTTGCGGTCCGGGATCTTGACAGATCGATAGAATTTTACCACAAGCTCATCGGCCTGCCGATAAAGAATGAGCGCAGATCCTGGGTTGACTTGGGCACTACTGGCGCGTTGCTGAGCCTGCATCCTGCATCGCTCACGGCAGAGCACATGGGAAGTTCCATTGACAACGGCATCACGATAGGATTCATTGTAGGCGATGTTACATCGGCTGTCGGGGAACTAAAGGCCAAAGGAGTTCGAGTGTACCGTGACGTGATAGAAAAAGACGCCGGCAAGAATGCAATAGTGCTGGATCCTGACGACTATCTGGTATCCCTCTTTGAGCCGAACTTTAAGGACAAAAACCAGCAGACTAGCGGCTATGTGGGATTTACTCCGGCCTAGATAATCTTTTTAATTTTGCCGACTATTTCTTCAACATTTTTTTCGCTTTTGTCAATGGAAAAGTAAAACGCGGTGTCGCCTTTGTATGTCACTGCAATGGTGACTTTTTTGTGATAGAATACCATATGATCAAGCCTGCCGATGTCCGGCGCTGCCGTCTTTCGCAGGCCGTTCATGACGGAGACTATGAAAAACTCATCCTTGACGCGTCCGGGCTTTAGCAGAGGGCTGATGTCTGATCTCATGATTCCGGTAAGCGTCCGTCCGTATTTGTTGATGACGCCGACGTACCGAATGCTGCCCGATACTCCAAGCGCGTCCTTGCATTTTTTTCGCAGGTCCTTTATTTTTTCCTCCCATTTTTCGATGGGCTCTTTTGCCATAAAATCAGCCTGGCCAGGCGCTGGATATAGTCTTATCGCCCATGG
>CAYGAM010000134.1:0-3328 GCA_964347915.1 uncultured Nitrosopumilaceae archaeon
GGCGTAAATACTGCAAATTCGGTTGTCTGCCGGTCAGACTGCGCCTGCGCCACTATTGTATTGAACTGCGATCTTACTATAAAATCAAGATTGGCAATCGGCACAGACTGCGTCGTCCTGTTTATCTGTTCTGCGATGCCTCCGTGCGGCTGGACCGGCCATGTGAGTATGACCTTTACCGGATCAGATGTGCTGGTAACTCGAAAGGTGTACTGTCTTGACGTATTGTCGCTGTCAAGATAGTTTGATGATACATGAGCTGAGCCGCTGTTCATATATTCCAAAGACTTTGATATGTCAAGTATGCCAAATCCCACATTGTTTAGAATTCCAAGCGAAGCGGCATTGTTTGCTGCAATGCTGGAATTTTCTATCTTGCTGTAAGAGCAGTTGTTGCTGACTGAAGATACTTCATACATGCTTGATGTGCACGGTACGGGGCCCTTCCAGTCTGCCCCAAGCAAAAGCGCCGCCTTGATTTCAGACGGGCTAAGTTCCGGTGACGACTGCAAAAGCATTGCAGAAGCTGCGCTAACCTGCGCTGTAGCAAAGCTCGTACCGCTCGTAATGGCTATTCTGTTGCCAGTGTGGTGATCGCCTATCAGCTTCAAATTAACTGCCGGAGCTACAATATCTGGCTTTAGCCTGTCGTCTGGCGTAGGTCCTCGGCTTGCATTAACGTACATTGTTAGTGTGCCGGGAGTGCGATCATTTATTCCGCCCACAGTTATTGCGTTGTGGGTGCAGCCAGGACTTGTGATTGATTTGTATGTTGGCGTCCCACTTGAACCGCTGTTTCCAGCAGATTTTACTACAACCATCCCCTTGTCGACAGCCTCATTTAAGATCAGACTGTATGTCGATCTCTCAGAACATATACCAAACCCCGCACTGAGATTGATTACATCTGCGCCGCGTGTATGCGCCCAATCAGTTGCATATAGCATACTTTCAGATGTACTATGACGCTCCTGACTATTCGCGCCGCGGTAAAATTGCGCATCAAGCAAACTAACACCTGGCGCTATGCCATTATTAAACGGAAGTCCAGACGCGGCAATTACTCCGGCTACTCTGGTGCCATGCGTCGCTACGTTACCCCTGGCAATGTCTGCTGGCATCTGTGTGCGACAACCTGGCTCACAATATACGCGATCAATTACCTTGTCGTTTAACGAAGTATGGTTTATGCCGGTATCTACTACTGCCACAACCACTCCCGTTCCATTATAAGCTTGGTTTACTGCGGACATCATATTGCTCTCAGTTGCTCTTATTGTCCGTCTTGCAGTATCAACTTCTATCACTGCATTTTGCTCACCGTCGCCAAGCTTGTACACGGAATCATCCAATGCAAATCCAGGAATGTCTGCTACTGGAATGGATGCCGTAACAAAGGACAGTGACTCTGCGACAAAGATATCACGGGCTCCCAGAATTTCAAGCCTTTTGATCACTGCATGCTTGTTTTCTTTTGCTACCTCGTCTCCGGTCCTGTAGTCGCCGTCATCCCTGCTTACTACTATTATGACGTTATAGTGCCGCTCTCCGTCATAGACTCCAAAGTCCCCGTCCTGCGGCTCTTCCAGTATGAGATCTTGGATCTTTGAATACAGTCCGTCGTCAAACTTGTAAAAAGCTGCATCAACAGCGGCGACGGGGCCAGGCGCGGCATCGTTTTCTGGAACTAAGTTTCCAGGCACGCTTGGCTGTTCCGTACCGTCTGTTATCTGTGAAAAGGCGAGTATTGGGACGAGCAAAAGAACAAGCGATGCGGCGCAAATGATCACCAATGCGTCAAGATGCATTATCGTAATATCTTTTGCGAGCTATTTAAGCCTGTTTTCTCTGCATAGTTCAGCATTGTCCCACAACAGCAGTTCAACTTTCCAGCAGATGGTGGAGCCAGCCGCTGTCATGGACACAGGCCCAATGCATTTCGTCCAGCACACTGACGTATCTGACGCCAAACGAATTTACCCGCAAATTGAACAAAAGCGCCAAACGATCGGCCAAAGTGTCAGCAAAAGTACGCCAAAAGGGTCCTAAAAAGGAGGGTCTGTTCCATACGGCTCCCAGAAATTAATTGCGAGAACATCTGCACGATCGTATTCGGGGGTCAAAAACATTATTGTACCCCCAAAACAGTCGCTTGCATCGCACACCCATCCAAATGCTGGCACACGTTCTATATCGTGGATCTCAATTCCGCGATCCGCATAGTAATCATATACTGACTGGCCATTTCTGCCCCACGGTGACCCTCCCCATTGGGGGTGCGGTATTTCAGTCCACACATACTTTGTAAAGGGATTCTTTGTATACGAATCTTCGTCAAGCTGATAGTCTGACGACCGGTTTCCGATTGAGATTCGGATACTGCCGCCTGACTGCGTGGCAAAATTTCCATGCTCATCAAAACCATCTGCCCACGCCGTTAGCGGAGTCTCGTTTTTGGGCATTATGGTCACAATGAACTGGCGTGTCTCTCCTGGAAGTATCTCTATTCTAGAAGTAGCAAAATTCTTGCCTGGGAAATGATCATTTAGAAATTTATTGGGCTCCAGGAGCGGATACGTTGACAGAATCTCCACATCTCCTATGAATCTGAACTCGAATGCGGCGTTAACTGGAGATGCATTATGTGGAGATGCAACATCAAGTATGACATCTGCACTCTGGCCGACTAGCGGCAGCTCCGGCATCCTAAGTTCTATCTTCAGCCCATCGACTGGGTGGCGATCCGGCGGCCAGCTTCTGACATGGGTAAGATTGCTGATATGCTCCCATTCGGGACCTAGATAATTGAAATCCTTTGGATATTCGTCCAGTAGTGTCCATCCACTATTTTCCAAAAGCCGCGCAGTAAGAACAGTCACACATCCCCAATCATGTTCTGGAGACATTACCTGCATCATCTCACAATCGTAAGAGGACATATTTTTCACATTTGCCGCATGCATCTCATTTTTGTCTCCTAAGCCTGAGCCCTCTATTGTCTGCGCCTGATCCGGCGCATCGGATATGTACAGCAATGATATGGCTACCGCAACAGCGATAGCGGCAGAGGCTGTCGTTGCAATGTATGATGTCTTCATGGCAGAGACACCTCGTACGGCACATGCTCGTAATTGCCGCGCGCGTCTGACGCATTTATCCAGAATGTGTGTATTCCAGTAATGTTCTGGACAGGAACGAGGGCTATTGATGCCGTCCCGTTTCCGTGGTCTGCAAATGCTATGATCGAATCCAATTCGTCGTCATGCGTGATATCTATGGCAACAGAGTCGCCGTCAGGATCAATTGCGGTTGCCGTTAGATTGTATGA
>CAYGAM010000135.1:0-3317 GCA_964347915.1 uncultured Nitrosopumilaceae archaeon
ACATGCTCTTGAATCCACAGCGCGGTCAGGCCCTGCACCCAGGCCGGAACATGCATCTTGCCGCCTCTCTCTGCATTGCCTGCTACTGCATCTTCGTCCAGCTCCCCGGTGATCGAGTCCAGATACTGCCTGTCATCTATTATGCCGTTGATCCACAGCCTACCTGCGTCCTTTTTCCATACTGGAATTACTGCAACTCCTGAATCTTCAAGGATGAACTCTGTCTGATCCGTTGCATTGCCGTAATGCGCCCGGATAGTCCAGAGCCCTTGAGGATACGTTTCCTTTTCAAACGGAAACCTGGATCGCTCTTCTGTCACGACATCCAGTATCGGTATCGGAATAGGCGAACTGCTCTTGTTTGCTTCGTCTATAATGTATATGACTGCAGGCTCTCCAGTAACGCCGTCTACTGTTATGGTAAATGTCAGATGTTCGCCAAAGTAGTACAACTCTTTTTCAGTCTCCACTGTAATGTCCGCAAATACTGCCGGCATCATGGCTCCCATGCACAAGACTGCGCATGATGCAGGAATGAGATAATTCATTGGTATGGCATGATGCCGCTGGACTTAAAAATGTCAAGATCATGCCAATGAATGCCTGCGCCCCGCCATGAGATGCGCATCACAGGAACAGCGGATATCATGCAGTCTGACATTCTGCAAAAGGCTGCCTGGAAAGGGCATTTCATGTTCGTATCAGGTTCTCATCCACCAGATATTCGATGCAGACGATAAACGCCCTGTCGTCTATTTCATCCTCAGCCCAGAGCGCTGCTACTGATTTGAGCCATTCTGGAACGGCCTGCTCTCCGTCCGAGTCTGCGCGTTCTATTATGTTCTCTGTCATCATAAAGTCCACGCCTCTTAGGAATGTCTCGTCGTCCGCTTCGTTCTGCGACCACTTGAAGGCATTTCGCTTCATCCAGTCCGGAATCAGTATTCTGTCTCCGACCTCCCAGCCCTCGCCAAAGCCGGTTATCAAAAGCTCGCCGCTTTCTCTAGGCTCTACGATAAACGCAACATGCCAGTTTCCCCATTCGTCTATACTCTGAATGGAATCCTTTTCTATTCCGTTTATGTACACGGCAAACTCTTCGCTGTGAGAGTGTACTGGAAACTCAAAATTCGCATAGGTTTCCAGCGGAAAACTGTTAAGCGTTCTCATGTGCAGGATTGTTCCGGCTTCGTCAAATTCGGGATACGAGTACCACGAGCCGGACTCGTACCTAAAGTAAAATCTGTCGCCGTTTCTTTCAGTATAAACTGGCTTTACAAACGAGTCTGTAACTGCAAAGCAGCTGTAGTAAAGAATGCTGTCGGATACTGCGGGGTCCGGGTGCAGCTCAAACTGTACAGTCTGATTTGGCTTGAGATCAATTTCTGCTACAGTCCGGCTGACATCTAGTATTCTGCCGCCTGCTCCATGAACTACTGCAAGAATGCTGACATCGCGTACTGCAATGTCACCTGCGTTTGTTACGCGGCCGCTCAAATGCCCGTCGTCGTGCACTATCAGCGTGTCGTCGTACAGTACGCGAAGGCTGCCTTGCTTTGCGTCTGCCTCAAGGTATGATACTCTGGCATCCTGAAGCGAGGCATTTGCCACATCGGGAATTCTTATCTTAAACGGCAGCTCGCTGTGCGGCGGTATTGGCGCCAGTACTTTTGATATCATGTCTGCCTGACCTGATACGGCCAGATCTACTCTGGGTATGATGCCGTGTGCCTCGCCGTTTTTTACTGCGCCTATTATGGTATATGTTCCGTGCGAGTCAACGTACTCTGCCGTGTCTGCCACCTCTACCGCACCGTATGCCAAGTTTGCCGACAGGGCTAGAACAGCCAGCAGACCAAGCGCATGCGCCTTCAAAACAGTACGTTGTCTCACGCGCATCAATAAAAAGACTCTAGCGCGGATGCCTTGATCAAGACGGAACCTGCACTGCATGCGCCTGTACTTCCAATCATAACTATTGTCGCCGAAAAGCAACGATCTGTGCTTATATTTCCACTTCTATGCGCCAGTACTTTTGAGCGGTAGTATAGATCCATATTTTCATGCTTAAAATGAGCTGGTTTGGGAAAGAGCCGGGCAGGAGCAGCTCTTGCCGCAGCATTGTGGCATTGAATTATATTCTAATACTGTATAATTTCAGCATTGTCGTTTGATCAGGATGTGCTAATATGCGACAAGGTGGATGCAGTGCTGAACAAAATACTAAAGGACAACGGACTGCGCGTATCGTACAAGCCCAATATTGAGCCTGGCGATCTGGCAAAAGAGATCGGCTCGTACGACATAGTTGTCGTACGAAGCAGAACAAAACTGACGGGAGATCTTGTACGTCTGGCCGCAAAATGCAGGATAATTGCAAGGGTGGGCGTCGGACTGGACAATATTGATCTGGATGCAGCCAAATCCTGCGGCATACGGGTGATTAATGCGGCAGAGGGATCGATGACTGCCGTAGCTGAGCTGGTCCTGGGAATGATGTTTGGTCTGGCAAGGCAGATACCGTACATGGACCGCGAGATACGGCGGGGCAACTGGCTCAAAAAGCAGGCCGCCGGCTCCGAACTAAAGGGCAAGTACCTGGGCATTATCGGACTGGGAAATATCGGCAAGCGGCTGGGGCGGCTTGCCCGCGGCCTGGGCATGAACATCATCGGATATGATGTAATACCAATAGACAAGGACTTTGCCCAGGAAGTAGGGCTGCTAAAGGCGGATCTTGACACACTACTTCAAAGCTCCGACTATGTATCAATACATGTGCCCCTGCTTGATTCGACATATCACATGATAAGCAGCGCCAAGCTTGATATCATCAAGCCGGGCTCTAGAATAATCAATACGTCGCGCGGCGGCGTAGTTGACGAGGACGCGCTGTGCGACGCGCTTGCTGACGGCAGAATTGGGGGAGCCGCGCTTGATGTCTTTGAAGACGAGCCTGTACGCAATCACCGGCTGGCTGAATTTAACAACGTAATTATGACGCCGCACATGGGAGCCCAGACTAGCGAGTCGCAGGCTCTTGCGGCAAATATTATCGGCGAAAAAATTATTCAGATTCTGCGCGGCGTAATATAGGCCCGCATTGCTGCATTCTGCGCCATGCTGCAGATTAGACCACGCGCACGATTCGGCTGTCCTGTAATGATCAAGCTTTATCCGAGAAACCGTACTGCACAAAATTCTCGGCTTTGCGCATGCGCCAATATTTTACAGTAGCACATTGCACATGTTGAGCACCACATCATCCTGCGTAAAATGCTGGTGGTGACGGCTTTTCTGGTAACACATTCCATATT
>CAYGAM010000136.1:0-3307 GCA_964347915.1 uncultured Nitrosopumilaceae archaeon
CCCCCCGCCCTCCCCGCCCCCCCCCCCCCCCCCCCGCCCCCCCCCCCCCGCCGCCCCCCCGGGGGGGGGGGGGGCCAAGGCAGTGACGGCAAAACCGCCACTGAAACTCTCAAATTGCTCAAACAATTCTAATCTAAGCAGTTTTATCTGCGGTACGGGCAGTAAGAGGACGCGCGTGCAAAAAAGCGGCATGCATCGTACCGATAACAATGCGCATTTTCCTGCCGCCGAGCCGGCCAATGACATCGGCCGTACTGGGAGAAGAGGCAGATGATGCGGGGCGGGACATTGCCGCATCAAAATGAGACATGCCGCAGCGAATCTGCACCGCGCGCCCGGCATGCGGCGAGGATTGCGGCGCTGTGCATTGCGCTTTTTGCGTTAGCCGCAGCGCCGGCCGCTGCAGACGAACTCGCGCAAAAAGCGCACGCCATAGTTTCCGCGCCGGTTGAGGCGGAAATAGCCGGAAGCCTTTATCATGGCGGACACTTGTTCCTTAACCAAACCGGCGGCGCCGCCGTCTTTGAGGCGAACGGCTCCGTCTATGCTGCAGTGATATCCTTTGATGACGGGCTGCAGTTAGTCGACATCACCGATCCTTCCAGCCCTGCGGGCCTGGGAAAGATTGGAGACACCGTTGACCTTCTGCTTCACGGAGCCTTCCATGTTGAAGTTTTTGAGATAGGAGAGCAGCGCTATGCCGCAGTCGCCTCTTCGCCGTCTGGTTCGGCAAATGACGGACTCCAGCTGGTCGACATCACCGATCTTGCCAATCCTATTGCGGCCGGAAATCTGAATGACGGCGGTTCCCTGGAGCTTAACGGCGCCATTAGCGTGGATGTTTTTGAGATAGGCGGCGCTGCATATGCCGCCGTAGCTGCCTTTGAAGACGACAGCCTCCAGCTGATCAACATCTCTGATCCGGACAATCCTGCCGCTTCTGGACAATTGCAGGACAGCGGCACTCTTGAGCTTAACGGGGCCGCATCTGTGGACACCTTTGCGATAGGCTCCAAGACCTATGCCGCAGTGGCATCGTATTATGACGACGGACTCCAGCTGGTAGATATCTCTGTTCCTGCCGACCCTGCGCCGGTCGGAAAGCTGCAGGACAGCGGCTCCCTGCTGCTTGACGGCGCCAGGGACGTAGACGTCTTTGAGGTCGGCGGCACTGCATATGCCGCCGTAGTGGCCACTCTTGAAGGATCCGGCGACGGCCTCCAGCTGATCGACGTCTCTGATCCTGCCAATCCTGCCGCTGCGGGGCAGCTGAAAGACAGCAACTCCCTTCTGCTTGGCAATCCCGGCAGGGTGGATGTTCTTGAAACAGGCGGCGGCGCCTATGCTGCAGTGCTATCCCAACAAGGCCTCCAGATAGTCGACGTAACAGATCCTGCCAGCCCTGCGCCGGTCGGAAAACTGAGTGACACCAAAGTCTTTGCGAATAGCGATCATGTCGGAGTAGCATTATTTGAAGCGGGCGGCGGCGCCTATGCTGCCATGTCCGGCTCTGCTGAAGACGGCCTTCATCTGGTGCGCTTGAAGATGTCAATTCTGTTTGAGAATCCGGTTCCTGTCGGAAAGCTGCGGGACAACAATTCCCTTGACGGCGCCAGCGGCGTTGACATTTTCAAGATCGGCTCCAAGACGTATGCTGCGATAGCAGCCGCTGACCGCGGTGGCCTTTCGATAGTGGACATCACCTCTCCTGCCAGGCCGTCAGCCGCCGGAAGCCTGGGCGACGGGGGCTCTCTTGAGCTTGCCGGCGCAGTCGGCGTGGACACATTCAAGATAGGCTCCAAGACGTATGCTGCAGTGGCCTCGCGCGAAGACGACGGCTTCCAGCTGGTAGACGTCTCTGATCCGAACAATCCTGACGCCGCCGGATACCTGAGGGACAGCGGCACCCGCGAGCTTGACGGCGCCCGAGACATTGACGTTTTCAAAATCGGCTCCAAGACATATGCTGCGATAGCAGCCTCTGACGACGATGGATTCCAGCTGGTCGATATCTCTGATCCGGACAATCCGGACGCTACAGATAGGCTGTGGCACGGCAACTCCCTGCTTGACGGCGCCCGCGGCGTGGACACGTTCAAGATAGGCTCCAAGACATACGCAGCAGTGGCCTCCCTTAACAGTAACGCGCTTCAAATCATTGACGTCTCCAATCCGGACAATCCTTCCGCCGTTGGGAGCGTGACGGACACAAACTCTATGCTGCTTGGAGGCGCTTTTGCAGTCTCGTCATTTAAGATCGGATCTGCTGCATATGCTGTCGTATCTTCACATAGTGAAAACGGCATTCAGATAATCAACGTCACCATTCCTACGCTTGATTCTGCCGGAAGCCTGCAAGACGGCAGGCATACATTGCTTTCTGCTCCCGGCCTGCCGGATGTCTTCAGAGCGGGCGGCTCAACATACGCAACAGTGCCGTCGCGCGCCGGAGGCATCCAGATAGTCGACGTATCAGATCCGGACAATCCCTCGCCTGCCGGAAAACTGGAAGACAGCGGCTCCCGGCTGCTTGTCGAAGCCTGGGATGCAGCCGTCTTTACGAACGGCCTTGCCACATACGCCGCTGTGACGTCTGCTACAGAAAACGGCCTCCAGATAGTAAAGCTAGCATCTACCGACATGACAAAGCCCGTCTTTGCCTCTGCAAAACTGGATGAGAACACGGGCGTGCTGACCATCACATTTAACGAAACAATGGATGTCTCTGAAGCGGACTTGACCAAAATGTATGTGAGCGAGACTGGCGAATCAAACGAAGTGTCACTAGACGGCGCCAACTTTAACCGCAGGGCGTCAGACTCAAATACCATATCCATGACTCTCACCCAGGCCCAGCTGAACCTGATAATCCCGATGGACGCGCCGCAGCTTGACCTCAAATCAGGAGCGGCATCAGATCTTGCGGCAAACGGCATTGAGTCTGCTTCTGACAATGCAATTGAGCTTGTCCCTGATGTTACAATGCCGTCCTTTGCGTCCGCCTCGCTGAACGAGAATACCGGCAAAATGATCATCAAATTTGACGAGACAATAAACATCTCTGATACGGATCTGGCCAAGATATACGTGAGCGAGACCGGCGAATCAAACGAAGTGCCTCTGAACGGCGCCGCCTTTAATCGCACAGCGCCGGACTCGGCAATATTCCTGACGCTCAGTCGGACACAGCTGAACTTGGTGATTCCAATGAGCGTCCCTCAGATTGACATCAGTGCGGGCGCAGTATCGGATCTTGCAGGAAACGCCATAAGCGATGAGCCGGACCTGGATATTCTGCTTCTCGCCG
>CAYGAM010000137.1:0-3270 GCA_964347915.1 uncultured Nitrosopumilaceae archaeon
GTGCATGTTTCCTATTATGTGGCCTAACAGTATGAGGGATTCGGCTGACGCCTCGCCTGAAAACCGAACGCCCAGGACCAGCTCAGGCGTCTGCCGCACCAGTATGCTTTTTCCGCCGTCCTTGAGAATGTCGCCGTCATGCAGCGTGCCGCGTTCCAGCTCCACTGCAACATCCGTGCCCCTGTCTGTGCGCCTTCGCAGCCTCTTTTTTGCAAGGTCTGTCCTGGTCAGCTGCAGAATCTCAGTCTCGCCTGAATCGTTTGGAGTGTCTTTTGCAGCAGACGTAAAGCGCAGCATACAATCTGAAACGGATTAATGGTTAAATATTTTACAGCCGCACCATAATACATGATGCTTACCCCAAGAGAGATGGACAAGCTGCATGTCTTTCTGGCAGCCCAGCTTGCGCAAAGGCGCAAGGACAGAGGGCTCAAGCTAAACCACCCCGAAGCCGTGGCATTGATTACGGATCACCTTCTGGAGGGCGCGCGGGACGGCAGAACAGTATCCGAGCTTATGACCTCTGGACGGCAGGTGCTCTCAAAAGGCGACGTTCTGCCGGGCGTTTCCGATTTAATTCATTCAATTCAGGTTGAGGCAACATTTGAGGATGGAACCAAGCTGGTAACCGTCCATGATCCAATAGTGTGATGGTTCAAATGACGGCGCCAATCTCCCAAGCCGGACTGCATCGTATAATAGTGAGCCGCGATGCGCGCGCGCAGCACCGCACGATGCACAATGACGCAAAGCCCTGCAGCGCTGTCCTGGCATGCGATGTAGCAGGAGGCTCGGCATGATACCGGGAGAATACATCATATCCGAAAAAGACATTCTTGCAAACAAGGACAAAAAGCCAATTCATGTTATAGTTGCAAATACCGGCGACAGGCCGATTCAGGTGGGATCTCATACCCACTTTTTTGAAGCCAACAAGGCGCTCTCGTTTCCCAGGGAGCATGCATATGGGTGCCATCTGAACATTCCAGCAGGAACCTCAATACGATTTGAGCCGGGCGATACAAAAACAGTCGAGCTTGTTGAGTACGGCGGCTCTAGAATCGTGCACGGATTCAGCGGGCTGGTAAACGGACCATTAGACGACAAAAAGCAGCAGGCGCTAAGCCGGGCAAGAGAGGGAGGATTCAAGCAGGTATGACGCTCCGGATACCCAGGCGGCGGTACGTCAGCCTGTTCGGCCCCACAGCAGGCGACAAAGTAAGGCTGGCAGACACTGATCTCATAATAGAGATAGAGAGGGACCTGTTGCAGTACGGCGACGAGGTGGTCTTTGGCGGCGGCAAGAGCGCGCGCGACGGCATGGGACAGGCAAGCGGCGTCTCCCGCGACAACTCCCTTGATCTTGTAATTACAAATGCCATAGTCATGGATCCAATACTTGGAATCGTCAAGGCCGACATTGGAGTCAAGGACGGGCTCATAGCGGGCGTTGGAAACGCAGGAAATCCTGATATCATGGACGGCATAGACATGACAATATCATCCAGCACGGAAGTGATTGCAGGCGAGCACACCATTTGCACTCCCGGTACGATCGACGCTCATGTCCACTTTATCGCCCCGCAGCAGGCCGTGCATGCAATATGCAACGGCATCACGACGATGATAGGAGGAGGGACGGGTCCTGCAGACGGAACAAAGGCTACCACATGCACGCCTGGCGCGTGGAACATGCACCGTATGCTTGAATCCCTGGACGAGTATCCCATCAACTTTGGGCTGCTCTGCAAGGGAAACGATTCTCAGCAGGATTCGCTGCTGGAGCAGGTAAGGGCTGGCGCATGCGGACTCAAGCTCCACGAAGACTGGGGATCCACTCCTGCCGCAATCGACTCTGCCTTGCGCGTTGCAGACCAGACTGACACCCAGGTTGCAATACATACCGATACGCTGAACGAATGCGGATACGTGGACGATACAATATCTGCCATAGCGGGAAGAACAATACACACGTACCATACGGAGGGAGCTGGAGGAGGGCACGCGCCCGACATCATAAAGATTGCAGGCGAGTCTAATGTGTTGCCTTCGTCCACGAATCCGACAAGGCCGTTTACCGTAAACACGCTCTCCGAGCACCTTGACATGATGATGGTATGCCATCACCTTAACCCGTCGGTTCCGGAAGATGTGGCTTTCGCCGAGTCTAGAATCAGGGCCGAGACCATAGCTGCCGAAGATGTCCTGCACGACATGGGAGTCTTGAGCATTATGTCGTCTGACAGCCAGGCAATGGGCAGAATCGGCGAAGTAACAACGAGAAACTGGCAGACTGCAGACAAGATGAAAAGAATGGCAGGAAGGCTGCCTGGTGAAACGGGACAAAACGACAACCTCAGGGCCAAGCGCTATCTTGCCAAGATAACGATAAATCCAGCCGTAACGCACGGCATATCAGACTACGTCGGCTCGCTTGGAGCAGGCAAGATGGCGGATATTGTTGTGTGGCAGCCGCAGTTTTTTGGCGTCAAGCCCAAGCTTGTGATCAAAGGCGGCTTTATTGCATACTCGCTGATGGGCGACCCGAACGCCTCCATTCCCACAACTGAGCCCGTCTACTACAGGCCGATGTTCGGCGCGATGGGCCAAGCAAGGTACTCTACCTCGCTTACATTTACGTCAAAACTGGCGCTTGATTCCGGGCTGGAGGAAAGCCTCAATATCAAAAAGAGGCTGGCCGCCGTGAGAAACTGCCGCCGAATATCAAAAAGAGACATGCTGTACAACAACCTGACGCCAAAAATAGAGGTCAATCCCGAGACGTACGAAGTCAAAGTGGACGGCAGAGTCATAACCACAAAGCCTGCCGATAAAATCTCCCTGTCCAGACTGTACCATCTGTACTAGGTTTAGTAGATGTCGGCAGACCGATGCCTGAAAGTTCCCGACTACATCTTGGCGCCATGCCGTTCCATGCCGCGTCCTGGCGCGCATGATCAAGATCTCCTTTTGCCGCATCTGCTTGGTCCGGCAACGCCGCATAGTAATATGCAAATACTTCGAATATGACTGCAAAATTACTTGGCGAGTTTGCAAAAAATCCGGACATTCAGGCGGCTTTTAATTTCGGACCATCTATCTGTCCTACATCTGTATATTGTATCTGTCCCTGTGCGCACTCGCATCTCCAATAAGCGTCTGAGCATCTTCCTTGCTCAGCCCTGTATTTGCCGCAAGCTCGTCGGGGCCCCTGCTGAGCAGATCAGATATGCTGGTGATCTTCATGCTTGAGAGGCTTTCGGCGATCTT
>CAYGAM010000138.1:0-2946 GCA_964347915.1 uncultured Nitrosopumilaceae archaeon
AAGTCTTCGGCTCTTCTACTGTTACCGTCCTAACAACAGTATCCAGCAGGCCGCAGCCTTTGGTGGCATTATAGTGAATCTTGTATGCGCCGGGCACAGTGGTGTCAAGCCTGCTGGCATTGCTGGCAATGGCTGCATCGTCAGCTGTTGCAGCTCCCTCGTCCACATATGCGCTGCCCAGATGAACTGTTACAGCATCATCGCCAATCAGAGTCAGATAGTTTTCGTTGTACAGTATGACTGCCGTGGTATTTGCGCCGTCAGAAAACTGGCGGGGAAGAAACGTGTTACTCCAGTGATGGTATGAAAATACGCCGCTTGCAAGGTTGGCAGTCAGAAAACTGCATCTTGCATCTCCGACGGCAAGATACACAGAATCGTGTTTTGGCTGCGGAATGGGTGAATCAAGCCCCAAGCGGGTTGCGCCGGATTCTCCTGAGAATTCCAAGAGCTGCGCAGTGTACGTTTCGCCGTCCAAGACAAACGTTCTATCTGCAGTGGGCGCGTTATACGTCACATTGCCAATCCCACTGCCGCGATGAGGATTCCATCCGGTTGCGCCGTCGCCGGCATGATGTCCTGCAGTTATAGTCGCATTCCAGAGTACGGTGTCAGGACTGGGAGCAAAAATCAGAATGCGCCTGTCCGGAGCAGCATCTATGGCGTTGCCGTAGAGGTCGGACACTGCGCCTGCCTCAATGTCAAGCTGCGGGGTTGCCATTGCAAGTATCGCATCAAGCTGAGTACGATTGAGTGTTATGGACACGGCATTAGAGTCGAATCCGGCATTAAAGCCGGCGCCGTTCAGCGGAACCCCGTTTGCCTGCCCCTCATTGCTCACGTACATCTTGGTCAGATCGGTTGCAGTGGCATTTACTGCCTCGTCAAATATGATTGTCATTCTTCCAGCAGTCTCATCAAGAGATGCATGCGCAAAGGAAGGCTTTACGGTATCTCGCACCTCCACTGTCCGAACTGCAGTATCCAGCACGCCGCAGCCTTTGGTGGCATTATAGTGAATCTTGTATACGCCGACTGTCAAAGTGTCAAGGTCAGTGGCATTGCTTGCAACTGTTGCGCCGTCCGGCGTTGAGGCTCCTGCGTCCATATATTGTGCGCCCCGCTCAACTGTTATGCGGTCATTGCTGTTCAGAGTCAGATAGTTTTGGTTGTACAGTATGGCTGCTGTGGTATTTGTCCCATTAGAAAACGGCTTGGGGAGGACGGTATCATTCCATATATGGAACGAAGTTGGGCCGTCCGCAACCTCAGCGCTCTCAAGGCTGCATCTTGCATCTCCTATGGTAAGATGCACGAAGCCGCGCTCTGACAGCGGAATGTGCGAATCAAGTCCCAATCTGTTAATTCCGGGAGAGGTTTCTTCTGCGTGATACAATGTGCGTACAGTGTACGCTATGCCGTGCAAGTGAAATGTCCCATTCAAAGCAGGAGCATGATATGCTATGCCTCCAAGCCCAGTCCTAGAATCCCAGCCTGTTGCCTGGTCATCACGGTCGTATCCTGCAGTTATAGTCGCATTCCAGAGCACGGTATCGGCGCCCGCAACGAAAATGAAGACATGGTTGTCCGGAGCGTCATCTATGGCGTTTCCTGCAATATTTGCAACAGCTCCCGCCCCAATGTCAAGCTGCGGCGTGTCCATCACAGCAATCTGGCTCAGCTGGCTGAGAGTAAGCGTCATGGATATAGTGTCCGAGTCGGGCGCCGTACGATTAAAGCCGGCTCCGGCCAGCGCAACTTCATTCGTTTGTCCTGCATTGCTGACATGCATCTTGGTCAGATCGGCTGCATCAACATCTATCGTCTTATCAAATGTGATTGTCAGCTTGCCCGCATCCTGATCCAGTGCAGCTGCTGCAAGGACAGGCGGCGTGCTGTCTGCCACCTCCACTGTCCTGACAGCCGTATCCAGAACGCCGCAGCCTTTGGATGCCGTGTATTGAATCTTGTGTGTGCCTAGCGCTGAAGTGTCAATGTTGGTGGCATTGCGGGCAATGTTTGCGCCGTCAGGCGTTGAAGCTCCTGCGTCCGTATAATTTGCGCCCTGCGGAACCGTTACAGTCTCATCGCCGTTCAGAGTCAGATAGTTTGGATTGTACAGTATGGCTATGGTTGTACTTGCGCCGTCAGAAAGCGGTCTGGAAGTAAGAGGAGTACTATAATGCCATGCATGATCGCCACTTTCAATGCGGGAAGATGAAAAGCTGCATCGTATGTTGTCCATGACAATGTGCACTGAACCGCGATCTGAACTTGGAATAGGCTGATCCATGTCCAGCAGATAGAACGCGGACGGCGTCCAATCAGTCAAAGATTTTATGGCATACGTTTGGTTGTCAAAGACGAATGCATTATTTTCAGTGGGCGGGTGGTGGTCAATACTGCCTCGGCTGTGAGTCCAGCCAATTCTGTCGCCGCTCGCCCAGGATTCTGAAGTTATGGTTGCATTCCAGAGCGTTCTGTCATCGCCTGCATCAAAGACTTGAATACGTCCGTCCGGAGCGTTTCCTACGGCTGTTCCGCCAAGGCTGGATACGGCATTCGCTTCAATGTCAAGCTGCGGCGTGCTCATCTGCATAATCCGGCTCAGCTGTCCCGCATCAAGCATCAGGTATATCGTATTCGAGTCGGATGTGGAATTGTCAAAAGCGGCGCCGTCCAGAGAGACCTCGTTATTCCGGCCTGCATCGCTGACGTACATTTTGGCCAGATCGGTCGCAGAGATGTCTATTTTCTGCTCAAATGTTATGATCAGCTCGCGCGTTCGGTAATCCAAAGATGCGGATGCAAAGGCGGGCGGCGCATCTCGCACCTCTACTGTCCGAATTGCAGTATCCAGCACGCCGCAGCCTTTGGATGCAGTATATTTGATCTTGTGTGTGCCTAGCGCTGAAGTGTCAATGTTGGTGGCATTGCGGGCAATGT
>CAYGAM010000139.1:0-2781 GCA_964347915.1 uncultured Nitrosopumilaceae archaeon
AAGCAGGGTGCTGTTGTCATCCCGCAGCTGTCCGGCGCTGGTCGGATTGTTCGGATCAGAAATATCTACTATCTGGAGGCCGTCGTTGGCATATGAGGCTACTGCCGCATAGGTGCTAGCGCCTATTGCAAAGTCGGCTACGCCGGTAACATCAGCAAGCAGCAGTCCGCCTGAGCCTTCAGTATCCTCCAAATTTCCGGCGGCGGCAGGACTGAGAAAGATCAAGATATGCCCGTCCGGAGCATTGCCTATGGCATTTCCGACAGGGTCTGCAACTGCGCCTGCTGCAATATCAAGCTGCGGAGAGCTCATACGGATAATCTGATTCATCTGAGCCTGGCTGAGCGTTATGGATATTGTATCCGAGTCAGGTGCGGTACCATCAAAGGCAGCTCCTGCCAGCCTAATCTGGTTTGCCTCCCCTGCATCGCTTACGTACATTCTGGCCAGATCAGTGGCGGAAATGTCTATTATCTCATTAAACGTGACTGTCATCTCACCCGTGTCTCTATTCAGAGTTGCAGACTCAAAGGCAGGGCCCAGGATATCAGGCACATTTACTGTCCGAATGACTGTATCCAGTACGTTGCAACCTTTGGTGGCATTATAGTGAATCTTGTACGTGCCAGGTACAGCGGTGTCAATATTGGTGGCATTGCTGACAATGGTTGCGTTGTCGGGCGTTGCAGCTCCTGGGTCATCATATGCGCTGCCCTGCCGTACCGTTACAGTATCGTCGCCTTTCAGAGCCATATATCTTGGATTGTAGACGATGGCCGCATCCGTATCTGCGCCTTCAGCAAGCGTCGTGGAAGAAGGAACAGCGCTGTAATTCCACTCATGGTAATTGGGATTGTCGTCGTCAGACAAAAGGCTGCATCTCAGATTGTCCATGACAAGATGCAGCGAGCTGTGATCCGATTCCTGAATAAGAGGATAAGTTGACAGCGAGTAGAGCGACTCATCTTTTATGTCAATCAGCGAGGTGACGATATGCGTTTGTCCGCCAAAGACAAATGTGTTGTCTGTAGAGGGCGGGAGAGGATGGAGGTCGCCTTTGAACAAAGTCAAGCCGGCTCTGGTGCCGTTCGAAAAAGACTCTGAAGTTATGGTTGCATTCCAGAGCACCCAATCTTCGCCTATGGCATAAACTGCAATGCGTCCGTCCGGAGCATCGCCTATGGCGTGTCCTGCAAGGTCAGACACTGCGCCTGCTGCAATGTCAAGCTGCGGCTCAGCCAGCGGGATGATTCTGTCCAGCTGGCCTGGGTCAAGCATAACGGATATTGCATTAGAGTCAGGTGCCGTATCATCAAAGCCGGCGCCTGCGAGCGGAATCTGGTTTGCCTGTCCTGCATCACTGACGTACATCCTGGTCAAATCTGTTGCAGAAGCATCTATTGTCTCATCAAATGTGATGATCAGCTCGCTTGCATGCTCTTCCAGCGTCGCGGACGCAAAGGCCGGCGCGCCGTACAGCTTTACTATCTGAATGCCGTTGTCGTCTCTAGAGGCCGCCGCTGCGTAGGCGTTTTGTCCTATCATAAAGGCGTCCACGCCGCGGGATCCGTCAAGCAGCAGAGAGCCGGCATCTCGTATATTTCCGGCAGCTGTTGGTCTGTCCGGGTTGGTAACATCGACTATCTGGATGCCGTCATCTTTAATCGAGGCCACTGCTGCATAAGTGCTGCCGTATGCTTCAAAAGTATCAATGCGCGCCGTGCCGCCAAGCAGCAGGCTGCTGTCATCTTCAAGGTATCCGGCAGCTGCCGGACTGGCAGGATCTGTAATGTCGACCAGCTGGAGGCCGCCGCCGTCGCCGAATGTCAGTATCGCGTAGATTTCCGCGTCCGCCTGAAATACTGCCACTTCGTTGGCATTGGAAAACTGCAGGCTTGCAATGTCCAGATGTCCGGCAGCTGCCGGACGGGCAGGATCTGTAATGTCGACTATTTGGAGGCCGCCGCTGCCGGATGCTACGGCCGCGTATGCGCCTCCCGACGACTCAAAGGCTGCCACGCCGCGGGCGCGGTTCATGGTCGAATTGTCTTGGAACTGTCCGGCGGCTGTAAGATTGGCGGGATTGGTGATGTTGATCAGCTGGAGGCCGCGTTCCTCAAACGAGGTCACTGCCGCGTACATGCTGCCGTATATCTCAATTGTGTCCACGCCGCGTGCTCCGCTCAGTAGCAGGGAGCCGTTAGCGTCGCTCAGGCTTCCGGCGGCACTGGGATTGGCGGGATTGGTGATGTCGACTATCTGGATGCCTTTGTCCTGAAAAGATGCCGCTGCCGCGTATACGCCGCCGCCTGTCCGGAAGATGTCCAGTGCGGGATTG
The DNA here is from genome assembly GCA_964347915.1 of uncultured Nitrosopumilaceae archaeon. GTDB lineage: Archaea > Thermoproteota > Nitrososphaeria > Nitrososphaerales > Nitrosopumilaceae > CAYGAM01. The sequence goes on from CAYGAM010000139.1 coordinate 2,339, forward strand.
GTGAGCAGCAGGGAGCCGGTGTCGTTCAGGTAGCCGGCGGCGCCGGGCCTGGTTGGATCGGTGACATCGACAATTTGGATGCCGCCGCTGCTGTCGCTTCCAGAGGCTACTGCAGCATAGATGCGGCCGCCTGTCTCAAAGATCTCCACATCGCCGGCGCCGTCAAGCAGGCTGTTCGCGTAATCGGCCAAATTTCCGGCAGGCGCCGGATTGAGGATGATTGTAATGTATCCGTCTAAAGTGGCATTAATGCCGTTTCCGAAAAGGTCTTGTACCGCGCCTGCTTCAATGTCAAGCTGCGGCGTCTCCATCGACATAATCAGGCTCAGCTGGCTTGGAGCAAGCGTCATGGATATCGTGTCCGAATCAGGCGCCGTACGGTTAAAGCCAGCGCCGTCCAGGGGGACCTCGTTTGACTGTCCTGCATCGCTGACATGCATCTT
>CAYGAM010000140.1:0-2781 GCA_964347915.1 uncultured Nitrosopumilaceae archaeon
GGGATTCGTTTGTGTCGTATAACAGGCCGAAAAAGGACATACTGAAATCCATGCCGGAATGGTACAATGAGTTTCTAAACGGCAAAATTGCAAAAGATCTGCACATCAGCCGCTTTTATCATTCCAATATGCAGCATGTTACTATCGGGTATCTGAACAACATGGACGGTTATGATAGCATCTTTGATGAATTTGTCAATAATGGCAGCGCAAAAATGATAAACCTGTGCTGCTGGGCCATATTCCGCGTACTTGAAGGAAGCAATGCAGTACAATTCAAGGACAAGCTAAGGCGACTGTGGAAGAACAAGCGATTTATTGAAAACGCAGAACTGGGAAAGTGGTTTTCTGTCAGCCCGCTCGAAAAAAAGGAGAGCATAGAGTTGATGCTAAACTATCTAAAGCGCAGGACGGCAGTTACTCATGTGCAGGCAAAAGACTTGGATGAATACATAGACGACTACCCGCTCAAAGCTGCGCAATGTCTGTACCACATGATTAAAAAATACGAGGCGCCCGGAAGCGCAGACATAATAGCAAAGCAGCTGGAGAGGCTGCTTGCCAAAAACGACAGTAGCGTTGCCAGGGAATTTTTGAGAATAGAAAAACTGATCAAGTCGCTTGGATACAATGTCGAATATTCAAAAAAGGCGCCGCACAATGTACGCATTCAAAAACGCAAATCCAAATTTGTATTTGATTGCAACTGACGCACGCGCTTGAATGCGCTCTTCAGGCGGTCATCCTGCAGCGTACGGCAGTTCATCAAAGCGCGGCACAGGCATCAAAATATGCCGTCAAGCCTTGGCTATTGCATGTCATGAATGCGGCGGCCGGCAAAGCTAATCCGGCGGCGCATTTAGGCCGCCTAAAACTCAGACTCGAAAATAATTCTGATTAGTGCAGGCCAAGCAAAATCTGTTCAGAACAGCCTCTCTTGTCATTAGGTATGCGCCAGGACATGCTTCAATCGCGCCTGATTCTGGCCGTGCTTGATCTCCGGTAGGTTCTGCTTAGCTGGCGGATGCGCCTGCATCGGACATTCTGGCCGTCAGAGACGGCAAGCCATGCCCATTGAAGATGCAACTGATGACCAGGCGGTCCGTATGCGCAATGCTATCCGGCCTTGCTCTTTGCGCTTAAATCCTATACTTGTGCCCGCAACTAATGTCGCTCCAAAGCGAAAATACAGGCGCAGATCGTTGCTTTTCAGCGGCAATGCTTGCAACCGCCAGTATATCTCTGTGAGACGTTAATAAAAGCGTCGTACTATATTATGGCATGGAGAATAGCATCGGCTGGGGTGAGTACTATCCATTAGATGAATTTTCGGACAATTATCCATTCGGGACTTTCCCCCATTGTCATTCTTCATCCTTGTATTAGGGTCCACCGCAATTAGACGCCGAGGCCTGGGCGCTGCATGCGCCCTCCCTCAATACTGGCGACGCGGCCGCGCCCCTAACCATGATGTACGACAAATTCCCTTTTCTCCTTTAGCATCCAGTACATAACGCGCAGCATCTTGGAGGATGCTGCTGCGACTGCTTTTGAATCTCCTCTTTTTTTCTTAGCGTGAAGATAGAATTTTGTAATATCGGAGTCAGGCTCAAATCTGGTATGGCTTTTGACAGCTTCGGTCAGAACCCAGCCCACCATAGAGTCGCCGCGCTTGGTTATGCGTCCATGATGAACCGTATCTGCCGAATTTCTTACCGACGGAACCACGCCTGCGTACGAGCACAATCTTCTTGAATCAGGGAATCTGGAAATGCCGTCTATTGAAGCGGCCAACGTCAGAGCCAAGCAGTCTCCGATTCCCTTTATGGACAATAGCGGCTGCGCATCATGGTTTTTCTTTGCGGCATTCCTTATTCTAACGTCAATCTTGATAATATTGTCATTTAGCGCCTCAATGATTCGCAGGCATGCGCCTATACTATAATCTCCCAGTTTTTGGAGCCTGGCGATTCCTGGGTATGCAAACTTGTCTCCCTTTATCTTAATTCCTTTCTGCAGCAGTATTCCGCTTATGCGATTCTTCTGGGCGGTTCGGGTGTAGACCATATTGCGCCTGGTGCGCACAAGTTCCCTTTCTTTTGCTGTCTTTTTGCTTGGGATGCAACAGGCTATGCTGTATCTTCCCCGGAGCAGGTCAGCCAGGCTGCGCGCGTCCGTCTTGTCTGTCTTTTTCTTTGGTGCAGCAATGGCCTTTGTGAGAAACGTATTGAAAATCATCACATCCAATCCAAGATCGTCCGCCATGTGTTCGTGCAGCCAGCGATAAACGGAAAATGATTCTATCACAACTTTGAGCCTTTTGGTATCTTGGATAGCAGTCTGTCCGCGCTATTTTTATCAGCTTTTATGTTCTTCTCAAGAACGATGTTTCCGACGGCATCCATAGCTGCGACCTGAATCGTCGCCTTGTGGACATCCATTTCAACATACAGCATGGAATTCTGCTTTTTTGAGAAATTTTTTTTGTTTCTTTTGCGGCAATTTTTGCCGGCAGCTACCTTTTTCCCTGCATGCTTGCCATCTGCACGGTTTGATTCCTTCACATATGACTAGCCGGGATCGCGCTTTAGCCTGCTATCGGGTTTGACCACGTCGGCATCCTGCGGCTTAAAATTACGCGCGGCCTGAATCATTTAGGACAGCAGCGCCCGCAGCATAATGCTTTTTGCATGAGGGCCGCGTCAGAGACATCTCATCCTGCATCGAGTTTTGTAAAAACTCCATTACAATGATATCAGCTGCGCCGTATAGCAATTTAAG
>CAYGAM010000141.1:0-139 GCA_964347915.1 uncultured Nitrosopumilaceae archaeon
CTGCCGGAAATTTGGGCGATGACGGGACCAGGCTGCTTGACGGAGCTCAGGATGTCAAGACGTTTAGCGCAGGCGGCCGCACCTATGCCGCATTAGTCTCTGGCGGCGATGACGGCATTCAAATAGTTGATATTACAGA
>CAYGAM010000141.1:239-2779 GCA_964347915.1 uncultured Nitrosopumilaceae archaeon
TCCCGCAAATCCCAGAGCTGTCGGACAGCTGGCGGACAATTCAACCCTTTTGCTTTCCAATCCCACGCTGGACATATTTCGCATGGGCGGCAGCGTGTACGCGGCAGCCGCCTCTTTTAGCGATGACGGCATTCAAATAGTTGATATTACAGATCCCGCAAATCCCAGAGCTGTCGGACAGCTGGCGGACAATTCAACCCTTTTGCTTGACGGAGCCCGCGGCGTGGACACATTTGAGATGGCCGGCAAATCCTATGCTGCAGTGAGCTCTTTTAGCGATGACGGCATTCAGATAGTCAGCCTTGCGGATCCGGCCAATCCTCAGGGCGTCGGAATGCTCAGTGACAGTTCTGACATGGACCGCGCCCGCGGCGTGGCAGTATTTGAAGCGGCCGGCAGCTACTATGCCGCAGTGGCATCCCGTAGCGGAGGACTCCAGCTGGTCAGCATCGCCAATCTTTCCAGTCCGGCAGCTGCCGGACATCTGGATGCGGCAAGCCTGCAGTTTTCCAACACTAACGAAATTGCCGTATTTAAGACAGATTCAGGAATCTACGCTGTACTGACATCCGGCGATGACGACGGCATCCTGACAGTCAACATCACCAATCCTGACAATCCGTTTGTTGCAGGACGGCTGAGCGACGGCGGTTCGCTGCTGCTTGACGGCGCAGCGCACCTGGATATTTTTAAAATATACGGCGGCATCTATGCCGCAGTGGCATCCGGCGATGACGATGGAATCCAGATAGTGGACATCACCAATCCTGCCAGTCCTGCGCCTGCTGGAAGTCTGCAGGATACGGGCTCTTTGCTGCTGGACAGAACACGCGGCGTGGATGTCTTTATGATAGGCCAAAGCGCCTATGCAGCAGCAGCGTCGCATGGCGACGGCGGAATCCAGATAGTGGAACTGGCCGCCAGGCCGGATGTACAAAGCCCGGCCTTTGCATTCGCATCCTTGAACACAGAAACGGGCGAGATGACAGTCGCATTTGATGAGAAAATACATGTCTCTGCTGCTGATTTGTCCAAAATGCATGTGAGCGAAACAGGACGGACAAACGAGGTTGCCCTGGCAGGCGCCGATTTTGACGCTGCCGCACCCAACGCGACTGCAATATCCCTGACGCTCAATCAGACGCAGCTGGACTTGATCATACAAATGAGCGCTCCGCAGCTTGACATTGAGGAGGGAGCCGTATCCGACCTTGCAGGAAACGCCATAGGCGCTGCTCCGGACAGAAGCCTTCTTGTTTTTGCCGTCAGCCCCGATGCCGTACTCTGGAATGCGACTATAACTGCAGGACATCATGACGGCGATCAGGCAACCGGCTGGGATACTAGCGATGCGCGTAAATTCGGCAGCATGACTCCCAACGCGCCTGCTATGAACAATACGTTCAGCTTGAACGGTACGGCTTATACTGTCCACAGGCTGCATTACTCGGAAGAATCCGGCAACAAGACTGCTTTGGCGCTTGATTCGCATATTCCGCAATCGCAGCGCGGCTTGGTGCATATTGCCATAGGAGATGCAAGATGCAGCTTTTTGGCCGCCGACATTCCCAGCAGCAGCGCAGATTCAATCTATGACTGGCCTGATCCGCCTCTTTCCAACCAATTTTCTGACGGCGCAGACATCACAGTAGCAATACTGTACAACCAAAACTATCTGACTCTGATTGGCGGCGACGCTGCAACGGTACCGCAGGGCAGCGCATACGCGGACGCAGGAGTTGCAACGCCGGACGGCGCAGTTGTTTCCAGCAATGCGACTGACCTTGACACCTCCATACTTGGCGCATCCAAGATTCAATACACTGCCACCAAAGGCTGCGGCCTGCTGGATACAGCTGTTAGGACAGTAACAGTAGAAGAGCCGGAGACCGCGCCCTTGTTTGCATCGGCATCTTTGGATCATAGTACGCGCGTGCTGACTATTGCATTCAGCGAGACGATAGATGCATCTACCATAAATACGGGATTGCTGTACGTCAGCGAGACAGGACGGGCAAACCAGTTTGGGCTGGCAAGAGCCGCCTTTGATCAGAACGCAGCCGACTCGGATACAATATCCCTGACGCTTCGCCAAAATGATCTGAACCGGATTATCCAAATGAATACTCCGCAGCTTGACATCCGGGCGGGCGCCGTATCCGACCTTGACGGAAATGCCATAGAGGACTCGCCCGACAATCATATCACAGTCATACTAGTACCAAACAGGCCGCCTGTTGCGCCCGACATGCCTGCTGCTGAAACTACAGTGAACACGCCTGTGACCATAACGCCAAGCATATCTGATCCGGACAGCGGAGACACAGCCAGAATATCCGCAGTCACTGATCCGCCCAATGGCGCCGTGACTCGTACTGATACTACAATTACGTACACGCCTGACCGGGACTTTGCCGGCACCGACTCGTTCAGATATACAGTAACTGACGGACAGAACAGCACGCAGGGCACCGTAACGGTAACTGTAAATCCCGACTCTACGCCTCCTAGAATTGAATCTGCCGAACTGAATCGGGATG
>CAYGAM010000142.1:0-2701 GCA_964347915.1 uncultured Nitrosopumilaceae archaeon
TTTATCTGCTCCTTATGCTTTACTATTTTGTGGTATATACCTGTGGGACACAGCCAATTCATATGTTAAAATACTTGATGGAATAGCTAGATCATGTCCCAATTGCCCAATTTTTTCGATTAGTTTTGGATATTTGATTTCATTAAATATTGCAATTATTGTGGTGGAGTCTAATATTTTCAAAGGCTATCCCAGCAAAGGCATTTGTTTATCGTTTATTTTTTTAATTACATAATCCTGCGATTTGTTTAACAATTCTGCTGCTCGCTGAGAACTGATTTTTTGTTTTTTAATCAACGAGAAAATATGATTTTCCATATTTGGTTTGAGGTTTTCATATTCGACGGATTCTTCGATCATCTCAGGATACGCAGAATAGATATAGGCAAGCAGCTCATTGCTGGTCAGATCATTGAGAAATTTTTTGTATTCGTTTAAGACTCTCATGATCTTTTTGCTTTCGTTTTTAGATATCTCCTGTGCTATTTCTTTACCGGTTTTAGTTAAGGCAATTTTTCCATGATCACTAGTTAATACTCCTATTTGTTCCAAGTAGCGTTCTTCTGCATCTACAATTTCACTGTACGGACCATAGTTGTCTGCATCATAACTGCTTTGTTCTTTAATCTCTTCAATTTTATCAGAGAGGAGGTACATCATTTTTTGGAGCTTTAATCTGCCATTAATTGGCTCGTTGTTAGCATTAGCTAGTAAAATAATGAATTTATGTAATTCGTCTCCGTCTTCTAATATTTTTTCTTTGACTTTCATGTTATTTCCTATGATGACTGATGCCAGCGGGCATAATATAGTAAGCGGTTAGGAGCGCATTTGAGCACTGCCTGCCGAAAAGCGCTTTGTCAACATCACGCGCATTCTCTTGTTCTGCATCTTTCATGTTCCAATGCATGCCAGCAGTACCGACATCGCGTGCATTCCAGAAATGATCCAAGGATGTCCGCGTGCTTTGCGCTGTATCGCCACGGATCGCAGGACGTGCTCTGCCAAATTGTTTGCTGAATCCATGTCATCAAGACGGAGAAATGCAAGCAGGTTGGATGCATCGGTTCGCAGCCTGGTCACAAATTTCCGCATCAGATCAGTGCCTCCGCTGCCGTACCAGTCTGTTATCATCCACAGTTCTGACACGAACAGGCCACTGTCATTTGGTCCTAATGTGTCACGCGTGCTGAGGTAGAGACTGCAGTTCTTCGTACAGATGGCCGGCGGCAGTCGGATCCTTGCTCATCTCCAAATATTCGGCCACGCGCCGCATGTGCTCCCAGCACGCCTGCCTGTCGGGAATTTTTTTGTGCGCCGCATCAGATGAAAATGTGCTATTTTAGGACGCTGCTAGCCGGGCTCGCGCTTTAATCGGCTTTTGGGCCTGTCTGCCGCATCCTACAGCTTAAAACAGCATGCGCCTCGGGCATTTTGGGCAGCGGCGCCCGCAGCATAATACTCCTGGCTCTTTGATTGATCGAGTTGCGCATTGCCATCCTGATGCTGCAGATCACGAGTTATATGCAGAACAGCATGCGGCGGACAACGAGGTTCAGGCTGGGTGTTTTTAGCCTAACGGTCCTAAAAACAAGGGTCCGCTCCATTTCATCACTGTGATTCTGCTGCAAAGAGCAAGATCGGACAGCCAAGCGCGTACGGACCGCTTGGGCATCAGCTGCATCTTCAATGGGCATGGCTTGCCGTCTCTGACAGTCAGAATGCCCCGCATGCAGGCGCATCAGCCAGTCAAGCGGAGTTGTCAAAGCTCAAGCACAGGCCAGAACCAGGTACGATTGAAGCATGTTCTAACGCATGCCCAAAGACAAGAGAGGCGGCTGCTATGAACGGATTTTGCTTTGCCTACAGGTGCATTAGTGTCAGGCAGCAGCCAAAGCTTGGCAGCATATTTTGATGCCTGTGCCATGTTTTTCTTTGAACCGCCGGATGCTGCAGGATGACCGTCTGAAGAGCGCATTCAAGCGCGTGCATCAGTTGCAATCAAATACAAATTTGGATTTGCGTTTTTGAATGCGCACATTATGCGGCGCCTTTTTTGAATATTCGACATTGTATCCGCGCAACCTGATCAGTCTTTCTATTCTCAAAAATTCCCTGGCAACGCTACTGTCGTTTTTGGCAAGCAGCCTCTCCAGCTGCTTTGCTATTATGTCTGCGCTTCCGGGCGCCTCGTATTTTTTAATCATGTGGTACAGACATTGCGCAGCTTTGAGCGGGTAGTCGTCTATGTATTCATCCAAGTCTTTTGCCTGCACATGATCAACTGCTGTCCTGCGCTTTAGATAGTTTAGCATCAGTTCTATGCTTTCCTTTTTCTCAAGCGGGCTGGAAGAAAACCATTTTCCCAGATCAGCGTTTTCAATAAATCTCTTGTTCTTCCACAGTCGCCTTATCTTGTCCTTGAATTGTACTGTATTGTTTCCTTCAAGTACGCTGAATATGTCCCAGCAGCACAGGTTTATCATCTCCGCGCTGCCATTATTAACAAATTCATCAAAGATATTCCCATAACCATCCATGTCATGCAGATACCCAATAGTGACATGGTGCATATTGCAATGATAGAGTCGGCTGTTGTGCAGATCTTTTGCAATTTTGCCGTTTAGAAACTCATTGTACCATTCAGGCATGGATTTCAGTATGTCCTTTTTCGGCCTGTTATACGACACAAACGAATCCC
>CAYGAM010000143.1:0-2656 GCA_964347915.1 uncultured Nitrosopumilaceae archaeon
GGACTAAACTCGGACAGCATGGAAGCATATGACCAGTCCCAGGTTGCCGGAAATCAAAACACGTTTGCGCAGCATGACATGGGAATTGCCACCGATATCTCCTGCGCAACAAAGGATTTTAGCGGACAACTGCTGAGTCCTGAGGCCATAGAGCAAAGCAAAATTTTAAGCAAATGGCAAAAGCGCATCAGAGTTGTAAATTCAAAGGAAAGAAGAATGTCTGCCATTTTTAAAAAAATGGTAGTAATGTGCCGAAAACTCAGCCTTCCGCAAAACATTATTGAGGCATCCTCGCTTAATTACAGAAAAATAAGCGGCATGGTGGACCTTTCGGGAAAAAATATTACTGCAGTTTCGATCGCGCTGATATTTATTACATGCAGGAAATGCGGCGTGCTGCGCAGCTTGAAAGAAATATCGCTTGTAGCATGCGAAGACGGAAATACCAAAGTCACTGAACGCCGCGCATACAATATTTACAAAAAAATAAAGTTTGCCACCGATGTTGAGGTGCCGGTCTTTGGAACCGACATGCACATCTCAAAGATTGCAAACAGCATTGGAGCAAACGGACGCCTGCTGAAAATGGCGCTTGATATTGCAAAGATAACCAAAGGCGACGATGCTGTACTGGGCAAGTCAACAAACAGCCTTGCGACTGCATACCTGTACATCGCATCCGTGCTTATGCACAATCATGTTATGCGCAGGGATATTCAGTACGCCTCTGGCCACTCTGAGTTAACCATCCGAAACCGCTGCAAGGAAATTCTGGCCAATCATCGCATTACAATACGCTTAAATCCTGCGTCAAAATAACATTGGATTCCATTCCTGGACTCAATTTGGCGTCTATGGCGGTGATTATCCCGAAATTCGACCCTTTTGGCTGATTCCTGGGCTGAATTTAGCTGCGCACAATGCCTACCCTGCTGCCGCCCCTGCATTGGCATGCGTTGCTGCATTTGTTCTTCCGCCATGAGTACGACGCGCATGCTTAGGATTAGCTAAAATTCGGCTGTGTTATATATAGAAAATATCAACGTATGGGCATGCCAGTACTTGAAATAAAAGATCTCCATGTGCAGGTGGACGGCAAAGAGATACTCAAGGGAGTAAACCTCAAGACTGGGCCGGGCGAGGTTCATGCTCTCATGGGACCAAACGGCTCGGGAAAAAGCACGCTTGCGTATACTCTGCTGGCGCATCCAAAGTATGATGTAACCTCAGGAGACATACTGCTTGACGGAGAGAGCATTCTGGAACTGACTGCAGATGAGCGGGCAAAAAAAGGGCTGTTCCTGGGATTTCAGTATCCTACGGAAGTGTCCGGCGTGGGATTTTCGCATTTTCTTAGAACCTCGTACAATTCGCTCAGCAAGGCGTTGCAGGGAGACAACCGCGAAGTCTTTATCACGGTGCGTGAATTTCAAAAATACCTAAAGGACAACCTGCACCAAGTCGGACTAAAGGATGAGTTTCTTGCCAGATACCTGAATGAAGGATTCTCAGGCGGTGAAAAGAAGCGATCGGAAGTTCTGCAGATGGCAGTACTAAAACCAAAGGTCTCGTTGCTGGACGAGCCCGACTCTGGGCTTGACATTGACGCGGTAAAAGCAGTCGCCGAAGCCATAAGCGAAGTATCGGACAAAGACTCTACGATTATTGTAATTACACACTATGCGAGGATTCTTAGATTCCTCAAAAAACTGGACTATGTTCACGTTTTCGCCCAGGGCAAGATACTCAAGAACGGCGACGCGTCGCTTGCAGACGAGCTTGAGACTAGAGGCTACGACTGGGTGCTGGAAAGCCAGGCGCAGTAATATCTGGCCGGCTATTTGCGCTTGAAGCCGGCACAAGGCGCTTGGATTTTGCCTCTGCGCGCCGAATGATGATATTTTTCATTCAAAATCATTCCTTCTGCAGGCAAAATGCGCGCTGCAGACTGCCGCGCGTTTGGACTAGCTTGACCGCCGGCATTGGAAGCAAGAAGTCTTGCAGCAATCGCAATCCTGCCGCCTGCGCTCCGCATCTTTCTGATGCCGGCATCATCTTTTGCTTATGCAAAAAGCATGCGGTCAGGATCAGTTCTGCTCTATATTGCGATTAGAAATAATGTCGTATCATGGAGGAAATACACGCACAAATCATTTCTTTTCGGCGACAACACTTGCGATCGTCAGTATGGCATGGTTCTTGCCAGGAACCCTTACCCGTCTATGTTGTACACGTATTGGATGCAGACATTGTTTTCTAAATAGTCCGCGGCTAGATCGCCTGAGCCGCCAAAATGAATATTTCTGTCTGTTGAGCATGCGATCACATACTGAATATCATTATCAATCAGATTCATGATCAGTATGATATGATTTTCAGATGCGTCAATGTGCCGTATGCTGACGCTGGGAATTGGATAAGTCGTATATCTGTCGGTAGAGTTGGGATATTTTTCCTTGAATTTTTTATACATGTCCTGGCTTCTAAAGTTCTCAAATATCTTGACATATTCTTCATGCCACATCTGAACCATCTCTATTGTTTTTTCTGTGTCGCCGTCAACTAGCTCATGTGCAATATCAATTTCTGCATTGTATATCTGTCCATCGATTGTTCTGTATGAATTATTGGTGTTTTCTTGAATATATCTTATTTC
>CAYGAM010000144.1:0-2522 GCA_964347915.1 uncultured Nitrosopumilaceae archaeon
GCTTAAAAAGAAGCACAACCAAATTACAATACTGGTGATTGATAAGGATGCAAACAAGAGGTATATCTGAGCAGGTCTTCAAAAATCCCGCTTGGAAGGCACCCAAGAACTGCGGTAATGAATTTGAGACTGCAAGGCAGTTAGCCATATATCGCTGCCACGGCCAGTTTGAAATGAATGAGCTTGATCCCGAAGCCGTAGAGCCTGTAAGACAGGCCATCAGGGAGTGGCATGCCGAGCTTGATGCGCACTACGCCAAGTACGGCGACTGACATGAGGTTCGCCGGGAAGCCCTTGACGCAGTAGTTACAAATGCGCTGTTTTCAGGACACAGCCAGCCTGGGTCGATCTTTAGTCCGCTTTTCGCATTGTCTGCGGCGGCATTCTGTAGTACAGAACCAGATGCATCACAGAACATGCAGGCCAGCAGCTCCTTTAGCATGATGCACCGTGCTTTATCTTGAATGAATTTCTGATCGCTGCCCGGATGTTGGCAATTGCTAGCGATATGCAGAACAGTGCATGGCGAATGGATGAATTCAGGCTGGCTGTCTTTAGCCTGATGCTCTTGGCGCAGCGGTATCCAGTTTCTATGTCCCGTCTCATTCTGTACTGGCGGGGCGCGTATTCCGGCAGCTTGTCGCAGCTTTTGCATTTTACCGCGGCTGCAAAAACATAGCATCTGTCGGCGGCGTTGTCCGAATTTATCTTTCTTGGGTTTTTATTGATGATCAGCCGGAATGCAAACTCTCCGCCCTTGCCGACTTGATCGCGTACAGCGAGACTGCAGGCCTTTGCCAGCTTGCATGCTCTTCTATTGCATCCTTTATTGTGCCGTTCTTGACAGCGGGCATGACGAATGCAAATACAGCATCAAAGATTGGCCGCACTTTTGCTTATACTTTAACGCCTGCTCTAACACTATTCGGGACATTGCCGCGACCACATCCCGGTATGCGGCTCCTCTCGGGCTGGTCCGCCGGCCAAGCATCGCCCTTGCTATCTTGCTTCCTGCATGTTTAGGAAATTTCGACACTCAGTGCACCCATCATATCCATGCTTTGGATGTATTCTTTTGCATCCGGCGCCTCATCCAGATAAAGGCCCACAGCTTCTCTGATACTTGCCAGTGCACCCTCTATCGTACCGCCCTGGGTGGTCACTCCTGTAACTACCTCCTTTATTACGTACATGTCCTCTTCCTTCCAAAATACCGCCTGCAATTTCATACATATATCAAGGCACAAATCGTTTTAATCTTTTGGAGTGGAAAGCCTGTTCCATAATTGTGATTTGGAGTGGATCCCTGTTTTTAGGACCGTTTTTGGCGTACTTTTATCCACACTTTGGCAGCTCATTTTACGCTCCTGCCCCTCAATTTGCTGAAATTCGTTTGGCGTCAGATACGCCAGGGCTGAATGGATTCTGCTGTAGTCTGCATATGCACGGGCAAGCTCTTCCTCTGCATCATGAAATCTTGCAAAATCGCAAGGCCAGACATATTATTTTTTGAGAGTCTTGTGGAATTATTCTATGTGTCCGTTTTGTTCGGGCGTGTTCTTCCAGATAAAGTCGTGCCGCATGCCAAGAAACTTTGGGGATTCTCTAAACTCTCTGGAACTGTACTGCGAGCCGTTGTAGTTCTATCAGGGATCCGTGGGGGGGGGGGTTGTAGACTAATTCACAACCAGATGAAATTTCATAGGATCTCCGCATTATGATACTCATCATATGCCTGAGCAGGAAAAACATATTCGAGGATTGACCTATTTGATCCCATTTTGACGAATTAGGCGCAACTCCGGGTGGATGCGGAGGTAAATTCTTGGAGTCTCGCATGGTCATCTTTTCTCATCCCTGACATTGACGCTTGGGCATGCTATCTCATACAGTACAGCCTCAGGACGCCTCCGCGTCTATGCCCAGCTCTTCCCGTATCCGCTCGGCCAGGGTTGCAGCACACCTGCTCCTTGACGAGTCCACAAGGACAAACTGCGGATCCACGTCGCGGATGAACCGGATTATGTCCGGATAGCTTGCATGCGCCGACAAATTGCACCGCATGCCGCTGCCTGTGTAGATTATCCCCGGTGTCTCCTTGCTGAACCTGTACCTGTCGACATATACGGCAAACCAGCCGTCTGCATCGGCGTCGTATTGCAGGCTGGACGCAAACATGACGCACGTCGCGCCCCCGGACATCGCCTCATGCGCCTCAACAGAGTCGCGCCGGACTATTTTGCGGATGCCGCCTTCTGCGCCCGTATCGTATATGGCGGCAAGGACGTCGATCTCCCCCTTGTCTGCCACAAACACGACATCGTCGCGCACCCTTCTGTGCCGCGTCTCCATCTCCCAGATTATTTCCTGCAGGGTGCCGCGGCTTGACCTGACGACTACGGATTTGGAATCGTCTGTCTTTTCGACGATCGTCTCGCACATTCTTTGCATGATGGACTCCCTGTCAACCCTCTCGTAATCGTATCTTGGATCGCCGTGCGTGGCGTCCAGGACCAGATAGT
>CAYGAM010000145.1:0-2520 GCA_964347915.1 uncultured Nitrosopumilaceae archaeon
TCTCCAATTCGGTTGCGCCGAACCTGTACTCTCAATAACAGTCTATCACAATCTGTTTGATATGATCATATACAATCTTCTTTGTATCACAATATCTTGCGTACAATTTTTGCGCCCACCTGGGACTAATGTTCATCTCAAAAGCGATATCTTTTGTGCTCCTGCCAATCTCCATCTGATCAATGATGTACTTCACTTTTACCGGGTCTAGTTTTGCCATGATCAGATAACGCTTCCCTCGTCTCCAGACATGCCGTTTTTCTAAGTTGCTCTTTATATAGCGAACTGATTTCAGGATAATAGAGGTTATCTGGACTGGATGAGCCTGCGACTCATTATTTTTTAAGGCGGGAAGATGTTTGATGGTGTAATGGCAAAGGGCAGCCCGGACAAAACGGCTATGGCGCGCATTGAAGCAGCGCTGTATGCAGCAGGGAGGCCGCTGAAGATTGACGAGCTTGTTCCTGCATCCGGCACATCCTCCAGGCGCAAGACGCTGGAGATGCTTGACAGGCTGACCAAGCGCGTCAGGTCTGCATTTGAAGCAATTGAGATAGCCGAGCTTCCGGACGGATCGTTTGTATTTCAGCTAAAACCCGAGTACAGCCAGTCGGTCCGCAAATATGCGTCCAGGCCGATGCTCTCCAAAGCAACCCAAAAAACTCTTTCATACATTATTAAGGAGCAGCCAGTGTCCTCAAAGAATCTGGTAGAAGTCCGGGGCACGGGAGTATACGCTCATCTCAAAGAGCTGCGGCAGATAGATTTTATCCGGTATGAAAAGGTTGGAAGAATCAAAATATACACCACTACGGACAAGCTTCCAAAGTATTTTGGAATAAAGGGAGACTCAAACCGCCTTCGAGAAGTTCTGCTCAAAACCAAAAAGAGCAGCAAGGCAGGCTCTGATGCGGCGGACAAAAACGCCGCATCCGGCATTGCATCAGGCGCTGAAACAAATTCTGCCGCCCAGCTATGACTTGGTGCGCTGGAAAGCGCATGAATCTCGCCGTACCGGCGCCATGCCTCTAGCGCATGATGCATCTCTGATGAGATGCCGCACCTGCATAATGCCGTACCGTCATGAAGGCACAGTCCAAAAACAACGTCCTGAATGTGATGCCGCATGCCATATTCGGGACAGACATCATTGCATTCTGCGGTATTCCTGAATTCTGAAATGCCGCCTCATCCTGTAACGCTTTCGCTCTAGAACCGTTCCGCCCTGCCGCCGCCGCCGAAAAACTGCGATCTGCATACATATTCCAATTTGATGCGGCATCGCTCAATCAGCAGCACGGACTGCTTTAGCCTTGAAGTATTGCTTGATTCTGAAATGCTTCATCATGCTAGAACTGCGCAGCATTCCGGATGCGCCTTTGAGCTGTGTATAAATTAGAGTGATTTTCAACAGTCAGCGTGAGAAAATCCATTGAAAATCTTGCAACCAGCAAGCTGACTGGAGGAAGAAGGCATCCTCTTAGAATAAGAAGAAAATACGAAACTGATCGCTATCCGAACGAGGCCCTGATCGGTGCCCAGGAAACCGTAACCCGAGCAGTACGGGGCAAAAACACAAAGACCGCCGTCAAGACAACCGACTTTGCCAGCCTTGCACTCAAAGAGGGAAAGACGGTAAAGACAAAGATACTCAAGGTACTGGACAATCCCACAAACAACGACTACAAAAGACGCGGCGTAATTACAAAGGGCGCCATACTGGAGACAGAGGACGGCAAGTGCCGCGTTTTGTCCAGGCCGGGGCAGAACGGCAGCGTAAGCGCAGTCTTGGTGCAGTAGCATGAAAGACTATGATCACATAGTCGTCTGGCCGGATTATTTCAACAAAAATCTCTCAAAGGCACAGGGAAGAAGAGTATCGAAATCAAAGTGCGTGTTCGATCCAATCCTTCGAGACTTGACGGATGCAGTAAAGGGGGCAGGCTTGGAGCAGACCGAAGTCAACGAGCATGCCAGGCTTCCCAGGAGGCCGTACGTAAGATCCGGATATGTCGTAGTGCCAAAGACGCAGCCCAAGTCTCAGCTGCTTGCCCGCATATCAAAGAGGCTAGTTGAAAGGCGTGTAAAAAAAATTATACACAAAGCGTAAAAAAGTTGATCGAAAAGTTTCTTAACACGCTGGTGATCCGTACTGATATGAAGGAGGTAGGCAAGGTGCTTCATGTTGCTGGCAGCGGAAGGCTGATCGTTCAACTTGCGTCTGATGTAAGGGAGGGATCCATACTGTGCGACAGAAAGGGGGCAAGGATTGCAAAGGTCATGGAGATTATAGGAAACGTTCTCAGGCCTCATGCGTCCGCGGCAGTGCTCACAAACAACACGCGCAATATTTCAGGACGCAGGCTTTTCGCGCTGGATGACGCGCCCGCTAAAGCGCAAAAATGACGGCAGCCAAGACGCCGGCTTGTCCTGAATGCAGCTCCGCGCTGGTGTACGACATTCAGCGCGGCGAGACAAGCTGTTCCAGCTGCGGCATGGTCTTGGATGATCAGATCTCGT